>DATABR010000317.1:0-3402 GCA_036259435.1 Glycomyces sp. | reverse complement strand
GCAGCGTCGCCAGCAGCAGCCCCGCCCGGTCGCGCATCTCGGGCGTGCCCTCGGCGATGACCTTCGCGAGCGGCGTCCCGCTGACCCACTCGGTCACGAGCACCTCGGAGCCGGCGTGGACGACCTCGGGGACGAGGACCTGGGCGTCGCCGCGGTAGGCCTCGGCGAACTGGCGCTGCGTCTCGGCCTCCAGCTCGTAGTCGAGCTCTTCCAGCAGCCGCTCGCGCAGCTCCACGGTGAGCTTCTTGACGTCGAAGTTCGGTTGCAGCACCTTGAACAGGGGCGCGATCCGCGCGAGCTGGCGCAGGTCCGAGCGCAGCGCGTCGCCCGCGCCGGGGTACTGGATCTTGACGGCCACCTCGCGCCCGTCGTGCCACACCGCCCGGTGCACCTGGCCGATGCTCGCGGCCGCGGCCGGGGTGTCGTCGAAGGACGCGAACCGTTCGCGCCACTCGGGCCCGATCTGCCGTTCGAGTACCCCGTGGACGCTGGCGGCCGGCAGCGGCGGCGCCGCGTTCTGGAGTTTCGTCAGGGCCTGCCGGTACGGGGAGGCCAGGTGCTCGGGGAGCGCCGCCTCGAAGACCGACAGCGCCTGGCCGAGTTTCATCGCGCCGCCCTTGAGCTGGCCGAGCACGCTGAACAGGTGTTCGGCGGTTCGTCGCTGCGCCTGTTCGCTGAGGATCTCGTCCGCCAGGCCCGTGACGCGCTTGCCGAGACCGACGGTCGCGCGCCCTGCCAGGCCCAACGGCAGGGAGGCGAGCTTCATGCCTCGGGAGAAGGCCCGACGCGGAAGATCGTCGCCCGAACGGGTGTTTCCATGCCTGTCGCTCACGTTCCCCATGCTCTCACGCCGGGCCCGTATTTCGTCCCCCGTGCGGGTGAGGCTCGCATTCGGGGGTACCCCGCGGGAGTGAAGCGGCGCGGCGGGACTTACAACTGTGAAATATGTGGCATTCTGAGGCCAAGCGGTCGCACAGCGTGACCGTTGACAGCAATGGGGGGATACCAGTGGCTCAAGCTACCGAGACCTACAACGGCTACTGCGTCAAGTGCCGGCAGAAGCGTGATTTCGAGGGCCATGTGGTCGTGTCCGACTCCGGGCGCCGGATGGCCAAGGGGACGTGCCCCAAGTGCGGCACCAAGATGAACCGGATCCTCGGCAAGGCGTCGTGACCGCGGCCGCGCGGGCCGGGTGATGGCCCGTCGGTTTCGTCAAGGGCGCCATCACCCCTCGCTTCGTCCCGGATATCGGGAAACTGGCGAGGGGACTTTTGTGACGTTCGCGCTTCGACCCACATAATCACGACGTTCGTGTTATGCGATTGTCACCCCCAGGGATTAATGTGCGGTCATGGCGCGCAAAGTGCATCCCCCCGTTGAAGTGCGGCGCTCAACCCGGCGCCGTGCCACCGTGGCGGCCTACGAGGAACGAGGCCGTGTCGTCGTCATGATCCCCAGCACCTTCTCGGAGACCGAGGAGCGCGAGTGGATCGACCACATGCTCGAGCGACTGCGCCGCCGCGAGGCCCGCGACGGCCGCGCGAGCGACACCGCGCTCAAAGCCAGAGCCGTCAGGCTCGCCAGACGCTACTACCCCGACCACCCCGAATGCGCCGCCCCCGTCAGCGTCAAATGGGTCGACAACCAGCAGCGACGCTGGGGTTCCTGCACGCCCGACGACGGCACCATCCGCATCTCGCGCCGAATCACCATGATGCCGTCGTGGGTCATCGACTACGTCCTGCTCCATGAACTGGCCCACCTGGTCCACCCCGACCACTCGCGGCCGTTCTGGGACCTCGTCGGCCGCTACTCCAAGGCCGAGCGGGCCCGCGGCTACCTCGAGGGGATCGCCGACGCCGAAGCGGTCTGAGACCGGCCCCGCGCCTTACTTGCCGTCGTCCTCGTCCGCGTCATCGCCTTCCGGCGGCTTCGGGTCGTTGACCGCGAGCTGGTCGAACATCGACATGTCCAGATCGCCGAGCGCCTCGGACACCGACGCGAAACCCTCGGGGTGCTCCAGGTCGGCCGCGCTCGGCATCAGGTCCGGGTGCGCCCACACCGCTTCGCGCCCTTCGACGCCCCGCGCCTCGGCCAGCGACTTCCACAGCCGCTCCGCCGCCACCACCTTGCCCGGGTCCAGTTGCAGCCCCACCAGCGCCTCGAACGTCTGCTCCGTCGGCCCGCCGGTCGCCCGGCGGCGCCTGGCCGACTCCAGCAGCCGGTCCATCGTCGGCAGCCGCTCGCCCGCGGCGTCGGCCACCACCTCGTTGATCCAGCCGGTGATGAGCGCCAGCGTCGTCGCCAGCCGCGCCAGCGCCGCCTTCTGCTGCTCGGTGTCCTCGGGTTTGAAGACCTCGCTCAGATCCATCGTGGCCGCCGCCTCGGGGTCGGTCGGGTCGATGTCGGCCATGGCCTCCTCGATCGCGGCCTCGTCGATCCGGATCTCCCGCGCGTACGCCTCGAGCGCGCCCAGCAGGTGCGAACGGAGCCACGGCGCGTGCGTGAACAGCCGGTGCGCCGCCGCCTCGCGCAGCGCGACGAACAGCCGGACCTCTTCGACGGGGAGCTCCAGGCCCTCGGCGTAGGCCGTGACGTTGCCCGGCAGGAGCGCGGCGACGCCGGTCTTGCCCAGCGGGAGGCCGACCTCGGTCGAGGAGAGGACCTCCCCGGCGAGCTTGGCGAGCGCCTGCCCCATCTGGGCGCCGAACAGCGCCGAGCCGACGCCCTTCATCAGGTCGGCCATCGGGCCGAGCATCCCCGACATCTCCTCGGGCACGAGCGTCTGCATCGCCTCGCCCATCTGGGCGGCGAGCGGCTCGGTCAGCTGTTTCCAGGAGTCCTCGGTCTGCGCGATCCACTGCTTGCGGGTCCACGCGTCGGTGGCCGAGACGCCCGAAGGCCAGGCGGTGACCCCGTCGAGCCACAGCTCGGCGAGGCGCACGGCCTCGGAGATCGCGGCCTGGTCGGCCGGTCCGACGATGTTCTCGTCGGCCAGCTCGGACTCGGCGAGTTGCTTGGCCAGCTGCCAGTTGACCGGACCGGACGACAGCGACTGCGCCATCATCTGCTGGAGCTGCTGCATCATCTGCTGCACTCGCGGATCGTTCGGGTCGGGCAGGTCGCCGCCCAAGTTGCCGAAGCCGAATGGAATGTCGGAGCCCATGTGCCAACCGTACGTCAGCGGCCCCCCTGATAGCTACGGCCCGGCGATCTGAGGCGCCCCAAGCCGTCAGCTCGTAGTGAACGCACCGCGCCGGATCCGCTGCGCGGACCTTCCGCCCATGCTGTGTTTTCTTCACTTCATGGCCGGAAGCCCACATGGGCTACGCCATGTAGGTCCCGCCCTCCTTTGTCGGCGGGTGTCCGCTGCGCGGACCTTCCGCCCATGCTGTGCTTCCC
>DATABR010000316.1:0-15435 GCA_036259435.1 Glycomyces sp. | reverse complement strand
GCCATGCGGCCGGCGGCGACCTCGCCGCCGGCCGCATGGCCGAGCGCGATGGTCGCGGCGACCAGCCAGGCCGGGCTGTAGGCCTGGTCGAACGCACCGGCGGCCTGGCCGTGCCTGATCAGCCGTTCCAGAAGCGCGGCGACGCCCACGTGCTGGCGATCGGACGCCGTCCGATCGACCGCCGTCGCCGAGGGGTGCCCGAGCAGCGGGTACCGGTCGTAGAGCCGCCAAGTGAGGTCCAGCCAGTCGATCAGCGCCTCAGCGGCGTTGTCCAGGTCGGCGATCTCGAGGGCGGCGACGGCTTCAGCGGTGATGCGGTCGACGACCGCGGCGATGAGCAGCGGCCGGGACGGGTAGTGGGCGTACACGGTCTGGCGGGTGACGCCCGCGGCCGCGGCGACCTGTTCGATCTTCGCGTCCGGCTGCCGCCCCAGCACCTCGACGGCGGCGTCGAGCACCGCGGCGGCACTGCGATCGGCATCCGAACGCCTGCGACGGCGGCGACTTCCCGTTGTCTCTGACACGTTGTTTAATTTACCGCGAGGCGTTAAGATATACACCGTGTCAAAGATAAGTCGACTCGAGGAGACCACATGACGCCCCGCACCGATCTGACCGGCTATCTCGTTCGTTATCCGCAGGAGGCGGGCCTCGGTGACGAGGACCCGACGACCGTGCTCGACCGCTACCACACGCAGGACTACGAACTCGTCAACGACGGCGTGCTGCTGGACCGGCAGCGGCTGCTCGACCACATTCGCCCGGCTCGCAGGCGGGCCGCGGGCCTGCGCGTCGAGGTGGAGCAGGCGCTGGTGGACGGCGACCAGGTCGCCGCCCGGTACCGGCTCATCGCCCACCTGCGCAAGGGCGGCACCATCACCACCGAGATCTCCATGTTCGGAGAACTGGCCGACGACGGTCGGCTGCGCCGCGCCGTCCAGTCGACGCGGACGCTCGCCTCCGAATAAGACGCTCAGTCTGCGGCGCAGGGAGCGACGGCTAACGTGCGGCCGCGAAGCCCCGTGCTCGGCGGGCGCTGCGGATGACCTGCTCGCTGCGCGGGCGAGAGCGGCCCGCGTGGCGGGCGGGTCGGTCCGCCGTAGCTGTTGCCCGCGATGGCGTCGATGTCGGCGACAATGGCGCTCACATGGCATCGGCGTTGCCCTCGTCTTCGGGCGGGCTACTCCCCCGCGGTCGCCTCGGGCTTGCCCGCCCACCAGCCGACGGCGTGCCTGATGTGCTGCCGCATGAGGCTTTCGGCCGCGTCCGCGTCGCCGGCCGCGAGGTGGTCGAGAAGGCGGTGGTGCTCCTCCGCCGAGACGTCGAGCATGCGCGTCTGCAGCATCGAGACGAGCCCGACCAGCCTGGTGCGCGCCCGCAACTCCGCAATCGTCTCGACCAGCACAGGGTTGCCGAGCAGCGAGGTCAAGTCGAGGTGGAAGCGCTGGTCCGCAAGCAGATAAGCGTTGAGGTCGCCCGCTTTGGCACCGGTGACGATCGCATCGGCCTGCGTGCGGAACTCCTCCAGGCGGCCTGCGGGGAAGGCCCCGGCGAGGCGCGCCATGGCGGGGGGCTCGAGCAGCAACCGGATCTCGACGATGTGCTGGAGCAGGTCGTCGCTCACCGCCGTGACGCGGAAACCCTTGTTCCGCACCGGTTCGACGAAGCCGCGCTTCTCGAGGTCGAGCATCGCCTCGCGGACGGGGGTCGCCGACACCGCGAACCGTTCGGCCAGGGTCGGCACGGTCAGCAGTGTCCCCGGTGCGAGCTCACCCGAGATGATCGAGGTCGCGAGCGTCCTCTCGACCCGCGCCCGCAGGCTCGGACCCGGTTCCGGTCGTTCGATGGATGGCAATGTCACTCCCCCGCTCGCCCTTCGGTAACGCACTTATGAGGCCCGGGCCGAGACCGACGCCGTCGCACCGCAGCATACAGCGCACGGTCCGCCCGGGCTCCGCTTCGGGACCTCACTGTGAACCGTCCCTGCCGGGGATGACGAGCTTCTGGCGCGGCTCCTCATTGCCCGCCCGGTCGGTCGCGGCGAACTCGATCACCTGCGGTTCATCGTCGATCGCCCGCGCGAACGCCTCCTGGAAGGTGCCCCAGAACGTGCCCGGGCCTTCCCACTGGATGCGTTCGACGCCGGAGACCCGGTCGGCGGCGTGCAGCGTGATCTCAACGCTCGCACCGAGATCCTTCACCGTCGCGCGCGACGTCGGGGGCGTCGTGTCCACACTCACCTCCCGGCTCGTCGCGCCGGTGCGGCCGTCCGCGTCGAAGACCCGCGCCTCGATCAGGAGCACACCTTCGGCCGTGAGCGGCATCGGCTCCGAATAGGAAGTCCAGTCGCCGCCGTCGATGCGCAGCTCCAGTCGGAGTCCTGCTTCGGCGCCGGGTTCATCGACGTCGAACCCGCGCAGGCGGACATGGGGCGCGGTGGTGAACCAGCCCGACGGCGCGGGCTCCTCAAGGAACTCGATCGCGACGGCCGGGGGCACGCGTTCCAAATCCGGAAGGGCCCACACTGTCACGGCAGCCGCGCCCTCCTCGCACGCGGCGGTGAACTCGACTCGCCCTTGTGCCGGCGCCGCGAAAGGCGCTGTCTCGGCGGACAGCCCTATTGCGTCGAGCGCCGGTGCGAGCGGCGCGCCGGGCTCGACTGCCAGCGCGCGCCGCGTGACGCCGTCGCCGCTGCCGTCGAACGCCGCGGCTGCGGCAAGGACCTTCGCGAGCTCGTCGCGCCCGAGGAGTCCTTCCGACCGCACGCGCACGGCGACGGCCGCCACACGGTCGAGGAAGGCCTTCCGGTCGGGGAAGGTGCCCGCCGACCACAGCTCGTCGAGGAAGGTGCCGCCGTCGGACCGCACCCGGTTCGGCACACCGGTCCCGGTGCCGCCGAACGCGATCTCCTCGTCATGCGAGCGCATGTACATGTGGTACTTGGTGTCCGCGCCCGACCAGCAGGGTTCGAACGTGATGCCGTCGAGCTCGATCGTGCCGTCTCGGGCGAGTTCGGCCAGTAGTTCGGCGCCCGTCCGTCCGGTGATGAGGCCGCCGTCGAAGCCGCGTCGGCCGTTGAACCCAAACGTGAGGCCGGTCGTCGCATCCGACTGCGCCAGCAGCAGCGTCGCGCCGAGGAAGAGCGCGCACTGGCGCGGGTCGTCGATCGTCGGCTCCGCACGGAGCGCCGCCGGGGTCTTGAGGTACAGCACCTCGTTCTGCCGCCAGGCGCGGGTGAGCGCCGCGTATTCGCCTGGCACGGGGACGACGCGGGTCGGGGCTCCGTTCACTCGCAGTTCGAGTTCGCCTGTGGCCCAGGTCGGTACGCGGATACGGATGGTTCGCTCGGTGCCGTCGGGTTCGGTTCCGTCCAGCGAGGTGAACCGGAGCGCGACGCCCTCGCCGAGCGGATAGCCCGAGTGCAGCTGGACGCGCAGTCCGGCGGCGTGCCAGTCGAGGCCGGAGTCGACCGGAAGGTTCACGTAGAGCCCGTCCGGAGCTTCGGAGAAGACGGTGTCCTGGTACTTGACGTGGTTTTCCAGGCCGGTGCCGCCGCAGCAGGTCCCCACGTTGTCGTACTCGCGGAGCGCGCCCGGATGCACCGGGAACATGTAGGCGACCTCGGGGCTCACATCGTGGAGTCCAGTCGAACGGGTCGCTCGCCGCGAGCCGAGGATGTGGTTGAGCACGGTCCGCTCGTAGTAGTCCATGTAGCGCGCGTCGAGCGTGTGCGCGAACAGCTTCCGGGCGAGTCTCAGCAGGTTGTGGCTCGCGCAGGTCTCGGCGTTGCGGTGCCCGATGTCGCCTGCGACCGTGGCGGGCGGTCCCCACAGTTCGCTCTCCCCGGTGCCGCCGTGGGCGTAGGTGCGGCCAGGCACGATCTGGTCCCAGAGGCCGATGGAGGCGTCGAGGTAGCGGCGGTTTCCGGAGCGCTCATACTGCTCGACGTATCCGATGAGTTGGGGCAGGTGCTGATTGGCGTGCTTGTCGGTGAGAACGTCGGTGCGCGAGGCACCGGAGTCGAGCAGGTCCTCCTGGTCGAAGTACGCGGCCGTCTCGAGCATCAGGGGTTCGTCTGCCACTGTGCTCAGCCTCGCCAGGGTCTCGTTCATCCCGCCGAATTCACCGGCGATGTAGAGCGACCACATGCGCTGGCGGCGTTCTGGTTCCAATCGTGACAGGCGGCCGTGCACCCAGTGCCCCATCGCGGTGGCGATCGCGAGCGCTTGGGCGTTGCCGGTCAGTTCGTGGGCGTCGAGCAACCCCGCCAAGATCTTGTGGCAGGTGTAGTAGGGCGCCCAGATCTCGCCGTAGGGGGCGAAGTCCTCTAGCCGGGCGAATTGCCATTCACCGTAAGCCGCAAGGAATCCCGGATGGGAGTAGCGGTCGGTCGCCGCCAATGCCGCCTGCACTTCGCCGAGTCCCGCGACGAACTGGTCGACCTTCGATCGCAGGGACGGGTCTGCTGCGGCGGCCATCGCCAGCATCGACAGGAAGTGGCCCGCATAGTGTCCGCGAAGGAGGTTGGCCGTCTGAGCGTGTTCGCGCCCCGGGTAGTCGCTCTCACCCCAAGCTTCCTCGTTCGAATGCCCGAAGTCCTCCCAGTTCCCCGGCGGCACCGCGTCGCGCGTGTCCAGGCCCGCGTTGCGGCGGAAGACCGCGAGCAGCCGGTCGACCGGGTACACCCGGGCGAGGTGCAGGAGCTCGTCGCGGGCGCGGGCGAACACGCTCGCGTCGCCCAGGCGGACCGCGTCGAGGGCGAACGGGCGCACCCGCGGCCGCACGGGAGTCGTCATCGCTGCTGGGCCTTCATCCAGGCCTCGACACCGGCGGCATCGATCGGCAGGGCGTCGGAGAGCACTTCGGAGCCGGTCGCGGTGACGAGCACGTCGTCTTCGAGTCGCACGCCGATGCCGCGCAGTTCCGGGGGCACTGTGTGGTCGTTCGCATGGAAATAGAGTCCCGGTTCGACGGTCATCACCACGCCCGGTTCGAGGTCGGCGCCCATGTAGTCCTCGTACTCGGCGCGGCTGCAGTCGTGCACGTCGAGCCCGAGATGGTGCCCGATGCCGCAGGCGAGGTAGCGCCGATGCTGCTGGCCCGCGGGAGAGAGGGCCTCGTCGACCGATACCGGCAGCAGCCCGCGGTCGTGCAAGCCCTGCGCGATGACTTCCATTGCGGCGATGTGGAAGTCGAGGTAGACCGTGCCCGGTCGGATCTGCGCCAGTCCGGCGCGGTGCGCGCTTTCGACGAGGTCGTGGATCTCGCGCTGCTCCGGGCTGAAAGTGCCGCCGGCGGGGATCGTCCGGGTCACGTCGGCCGTGTACAGGCTGTTCGCCTCCACGCCCATGTCGAGCAGGAGCGTGGCGTCGGGCAGGACCGGGCCGTCGCAGCGGACCCAGTGGAGCACGGGCGCGTGCGGGCCGGAGCCGACGATCGTCGCGTATCCGGGGCCGTTGCCGAAGGTGCGCGCGTGCCTGTCGAACGTGCCTTGGAGCCAGCGCTCGCCGAGTCCGTCGCGGATAGCGCGGGGCACCTCTCGGGCGACCTCGGCGAAGCCTGCGACGGTCGCGTCGACTGCGATCCGCATCTGCTCGATCTCCCAGGCGTCCTTGACCATTCGCAGACGCGCCAAGTGCCTTTCAAGCAGCGGTGAGGGTTCGAGGCCGTGCTCGGCGACGAATGCCGCGCTCACCGAGCGGCTCGCGAGGCCGCCTTCGAGTCTTTTCAGGTCCTCGAGCGCGGTGACCGGTTCGACGGCGATCTGGAGCGCTTCGGCCCATTCGCGCAGGTCCGGTGAGGCGCCGACCCAGAGTTCACCGTGAGCCGCATTGGCGAAGAATCCCGTGTCGCCGGGGCGGAACGGCGGAGGCATGTAGAGGCGGGCGTCGTGGCCGCCGAGAACGGGGGACATCACGAGAACGGCGGCTTCGGTCTGGCATCCGGTGAGCCAGACGAAGTCGCTGTCGGCGCGGAAGAGATAGTCGCAGTCGTCGTTGCGCACCCGCGCGGTACCTGCGGCGACGACGATGGTCTTCCCGGGCAGCCGTTCGCTCAGCCGCCGACGGTGCGAGGCCGCCGCGGCGGCGGCCCCTTCGACGGGCGTCGCGGGGACCGGTTCGTCGCCCCATCCCTTCGCGATGTACTCGGTGAACGCGGGGATCTCGGCCAACTTCGGGTAGCGGGTTCCGGCGTACGGGGGTCGTTCGGTCATCGCTGCTCTCCTCCTCGGTCGCGGACCAGCTCGCGCAGGCGGGTGAGCACCCGTCCCGATCCGATCCCGTCGTGCTCGAACTCGTTCGTCACCCAGGCCTGGGCGTTGCCGAGACCTTTGAGCGTGTCCAATTGCAGCCCCGAGTCGACGAACATGTCGTCGTAGTACACCGCCGCGGCCACCGGAACCTCGTTGGCCGCCAGGCGATCGGGATCGAGGATCGGGCTCCACTCGCGCCGTTCGGCGAGGGCGTGCACGGCGGGCGCGAAGCCGCGCAGGAGCCGAATCTCCTCGAACATCCACGGGAAGGCCATCTCGCCGGTGAACGGGAGCGGGCGCACGTCCTCGCCGAACTCGGGCCGCCGGTCGCGTTCGCGCTGGGCGGCCCAGGCGGTCGGGCCGTTCGGTCCGTCGCCGTAGATCGACTCCTGGAGGGTCCAAAAGAGCGGGCTGGCGGCTGAAGAGGTGCGGGTGAGCACGGCGGCGAGGAAGCCTTCGGAGAGGCGCCCGTCCCGGACGAAGGCGTCCTCGACCAGCCAGTGCATCCGTTCGAAGCCCGGTTTCATGCCGAAGTCGATGCCGAGGGACTGGAAGCGGCGCACGGTGAGCACGTCGCCGTCGCTCAAGTGGACGGGTTCGGCCGCGAGCCGGTCCGCGATGGCGGCGACGAGGTCCTCGTCCTGGGGGTAGCGCCGGTAGTACTCGGCGGTCTTCTCCTTGACGCGATTGAACGTGCGCCGGTAGACCTCGTCGGCGCTCATCGGGTTCCCCGGGATGCCGCCACATACGTAGGCCGCGCTGATCGCTTCGGGCGCGTGCGAGAGGTAGGCGAGGGTCAGCCATCCGCCGTAGCTCTGCGCGAGAGTCGCCCATTTCCGTCCCTCATAGACAGAAGTGCGCACGTGTTCCAGGTCGCGCACGATCGAATCGGCCCGGAAGCACGCGAGGTAGTCCGCTCCCGCTTCGGCGTCGCCGAGTTCGGCGACCACCTGGGAGTCGACCGGAGTACTGCGCCCGGTACCGCGCTGGTCGACCAGCACGATCCGGTAGTCCTTCAGGGCCTCTTCGATCCAGCCGTTCGCCTCGACCGGGCGCGGGTTCGCACCGCCCGGGCCGCCTTGGAGGTAGGTCAGCAGCGGGAGGTCGTCATCGCGGCGGTCGGGGCCCGCGATCTCGCGGACGAAGACCTCGATCTCGCCGCGGGTCGGGTCCCACCAGTCCAATGGGACAGGGACCTGGTGCTCCCGAACCCACATGCCCGGCATCGAATACTGCGTCATCGCCGCGCGGCCTCCTTCGTTTCGCGGTCCCTGCGGGCCTGCTCGTTGCGGCGCCGCGCCGCGTCCCATTCGGGTCGGATGCGCGGCACCGCGGCGAGGAGCTTCCTCGTGTACGGGTCGCGGGGTTCGCCGAACACCTGGTCGCGCTCCCCGGTCTCGACGATGCGCCCGCCGTTCATCACCGCCACCCGAGTCGCGATCTGCCGCACCACGGCCAGGTCGTGGGCGATGAAGAGGCAGCTGAAGCCCTCCTCGTCCTGAAGGCGCCGAAGCAGGTTGATGACCTGCGCCTGCACCGAGACGTCGAGCGCCGAAACCGCCTCGTCGGCGATGACCAGTTTCGGGCCCACGGCCAGCGCCCGCGCGATCCCGATGCGCTGGGCCTGACCGCCGGAGAACTGGGCGGGGAACCGGGACGAGTGGTCGGGGTGCAGACCCACGCGCTCCATGAGCGCCTTGGCGTAGACGCGTGCGCCGCCGGGGATCGGGCGCTTCTGGTAGCGCAGCGGCGCGGTGACGATCCGCTCCACGGTGTGCTTGGGGTTCAGCGAGGAATACGGGTCCTGGAAGACGACTTGGACCTCGCTGCGGTACGCGTGCAGCGCCTTCCCGGTGAGGGCGTGGACTTCCTGACCGGCGAACTCGATGGAGCCGCTGGTGGGGTCGATGAGCCTGGCGATGAGCCGGGCCGTGGTCGACTTGCCCGAGCCGGACTCGCCGACGAGCGCGAGCGTCTCCCCGGTGCGCACTTCAAGCGAGACGTCGTCCACGGCCCGCAGCCGCCCTGATCTGCTGAGCAGGCCGTTGCCGCTCACGGTGAACTCCTTGACGAGGTTCCTCGCCCGCAGCAGCGGCTCCGGTGTGTCGCTCATCGGTCCTCCTGGGCTGCCGTCATGGTCCTCAGCAGACCGATCTCGTCGTCGATGCGCGGCACGGCGTCGAGCAGCATGCGGGTGTACGCCTCCTGCGGATCGCAGAAGATCCGTTCGGCCGCACCCTGTTCGACGAGGCCGCCGTCGCGCATGACGACGATGTGGTCGGTGACCTCGCTGACGACGGCGAGGTCGTGGGTGATGAGGACGAGTCCCGCGCCGGTGTCGGCCCGGATCTCGGCCAGCAGGTCGAGGATCTGCGCCTGCACCGTCACGTCGAGGGCCGTCGTCGGCTCGTCCGCGATGATCAGATCGGGCTCCATGCTGAGGGTCATCGCGATCATCACGCGCTGGCGCATCCCTCCGGAGAACTGGTGCGGGTAGTGGTCGACCCGGCGGGCGGCGTCGCGGATATGCACTCGCTCCATCGCCTCGATCGCCACGGCCCTGGCCTGCCGTCGGGTCACGCCGCGCCGATGCGACCGGTACGCCTCGGCGATCTGGGTGCCCACCGTGTAGTAGGGGTTCAGCGATGAGAGCGGGTCTTGGAAGATCATCGCGATGCGGTCGCCCCGGATCGACTGCATCTCGCGCTCCCGCAAGGCGGTCAGCTCGGTGCCGTCGAACTCGATAGAGCCGGTGCGTATGGCGCCCTTGGGAAGCAGGCCCATGACGGCCAGGCTCGTCATCGACTTGCCCGAGCCGGATTCGCCGACGATCCCGAGCGCGCTGCCGCGCGCCAGGTCGAAGTCGAGGGACTTGACGACGTCGACGTTCCCGCGCGCGGTGGGGAAGGCGACCGTGAGGCCGCGGACGCGCAGCAGCGCTTGCGTTTCGGTGGCGCTCATGCCGTGCTCCCCACTCGTACTCGCGGGTCGATGGTCGTGTACAGCAGGTCGACCACCATGTTCCCGACGACGACCAGGAACGCCGCGAGCAGGGTGACGCCCATGATGACCGGCTGGTCGTTCTTGGTGATGGAGTCGGCGGCGAGCTTGCCGACGCCGTTGAGGCCGAAGACGGTCTCGGTGATGAGGGCCCCGCCGAGCAGGCCGGCGAAGTCCATCCCGAAGATCGTGACGATCGGGGTGAGCGCCGGCCGCAGCGCGTGCCGCCGCCAGACCAGGCCGGGGCTGAGTCCTTTCGCGCGGGCGGTGCGCACGTAGTTCTCCTGCAAGGTCTCGATCACGTTCGCGCGGGTGAGTCTGGTGTAGACGGCCGCGGCGCCGATGGAGAGCACGATCCAGGGCATCAGGAAGTTCGCGAACCACTGCGCGGGGTCCTCGCCGAATGGCACCGCCTGCGGGAACGGGAGCCATCCGAGCGTGACCACCAGCAGGAATTGCAGCGAGAGGCCCAGCACGTAGTTGGGGATGGACATGCCGGTGAGGGAGAGGCCGGTGATGAAGCGGTCGGCGAAGCGGCCTTCGCGCACGGCGCTGATGAGCCCCCCGCCGACGCCCGCGAGCAGCCACAATACGGCCGCTCCGATGGCGACGGTGGCCGAGACCGGCAGGCGCTGCAGGATCATGTCGGTGACCGGCTGGCTCGACTGGAACGAGTAGCCGAGGCACGGCGCGGCGCACTCGATCATGTTCGCGCCGGTCCCGTAGGTGCGGCCGGCGAAGAGTCCGGAGATGAACGTCCAGAACTGCGCCCAGAAGGGCTGGTCGAGCCCGAGGTTCGCGCGGATCTGGTCGATCGCCTCGACCGAGCAGTTCTTGCCGCAGATCTGGACGGCCGGATCGGGCGAGAGGACGAAGAAGATGACGAATGTGAACAGGCACACCAGGAACAGCACGACGGCCATGCCCAGCAGCCGGTTGACGAGGAAGCGGATCATACGCGGCCCTCTCCGGACTCGGCGATCTTCCTGATGCGGTCGCCGAGCACGGTGAACGACAGCACGAGCAGGAACAGGAAGGTTCCCGGGAAGAGGAAGTAGGCGGGGTCGACGGCGTACCAGGGCACGGAGCTGGCGATCATCTGCCCCCAGGAGGGGGTCGGCGGGACGACGCCGACGCCCAGGAACGACAGGCCCGCCTCGGTGCCGACGTAACCGGGCACCGCGAGCGTGGTCATCACGATGATCGTGGAGGTCAGGTTCGGGAGGATCTCCTTGAAGATGATCTGGGCGCTGGTGGCGCCGGAGGCCTTGGCGGACTCGACGAACTCGCGCTCCTTGATGGACATGGTCTGGCCGCGCACGATCCGGGCCAGGTACGGCCATCCGAAGAAGGAGATCACCAGGACGAGCAGGTATTGGCGGTTCTCAGCGGGCAGGGCCGAGAGCACGGCGATCATGAAGATGAGCGCCGGAAACGCCATGAGGAACTCCATGACGCGGGAGATGAGCATGTCGACGCGCCCGCCGAAGTAGCCGGCGACGAGTCCGAAGACGATGCCGAGGGTGCTCGTCAGCGCGGTCGCCAGCAGGGCGATCGTCATCGACACCCGGGCGCCGTAGACGATGCGCGCGAAGATGTCGCGCCCGCTCCCGGGCTCGACGCCGAACCAGTGCTCGGCGCCGATCCCGCCGCCCCACCCGAGCGGGAGCCCGCCCAGGTTCGGGTCGACCGCGCTCTGGTCGAACTCCAGCGGCCCGTAACCGCTGAGCTTCACCAGCAGCGGTGCGGTGAGTGCCATCAGGACGATGAGGAGGATGTAGACACAGCAGGCGACCGCCACGCGGTCGCGGAGGAAGGTGCGGGCGAGGCGTCGCCCTGAGGCGGGCGGCGAGGCCGTGGCGGGTTCGCCGCCGGGCTCGCCGCCCGTCGCGCCTTCCACTTCGAGTTCGGTCGAGGTGAAAGTCATCGGTGTCAGCCCTGGGACGGGTCCCTCAGCCCCACGATGGTCAGGTCGGTCATGCTGGAGCTGGGGTGGAAGCCGGCGATGTTCGCACCGGGAAGCACGAGGCTCTTCTCCAGCAGCAGCGGCGCCATCGGCGCCAGTTCCATGACCTGCTCGTCGAAGTCGCCCCAGGCGGCGTTCGCCGCGTCGAGGTCGGTCATGGCCTTGATCTCGTCGATGCGGGCGTTGATCGCCGGGTCGTTGATCTGCGCGATGTTCCCGTTGCCCTTCTCGGTGATGAGGCGCCCGTCGACCAGCGGCGGGACCATCGTGGACGCGGTCGAGGTCCAGTCGGGGCACCAGCCGGTGATGGCGGCGTCGTGCTGCTGCGAGGGCGTGCCGATCGTCTCGTAGAACGTCGAGGTGTCGATGACGTTCAGGTGCACGTCCACATTGATCTTCGCGAGCGCCTGCTGGATGGACTCGGCCTGCGCCTGCATCAGCGGCTGCGAGCGGATGTCGAGGGTGAACTCGAAGCCGTCCTCCAGGCCCGCTTGCGCGAGGAGCTCCTGGGCCGTCTCGGTGTCGCCCGCGTGGCCTTCGCTCGGGTACAGGTCGAAGTCCTTGTGCCCGTTGACCTCGGTGGGAATGATCGTGGTCGTGATGTCGGCGAACTGGGTGCCGCCCGAGGCCGTCTGGAGCGACTTCCGGTCGATCGCGTAGTTGATCGCCTGGCGGACTTCGAGCTGATCGAACGGCGCCTTGGTCGTGTTCATCCCCATATAGGTGACGCACATGGCGGGCGCGGTCAGGAGCCGGTCCTGGAATTCGGGGGCCTGGAGGCGCGCCAGGGTGGCCGGCTGGATCTTGCCGGCGATGGCGTTGACGTCCGAGCCTTGGCCGGCCATGAGCCGTTCGTCGATCGTGGCCGGGTCGAGGCCGATCTCGAATTCCCAGGCGTCCGGGTAGGCCTTGCGAACCTCGTCGGTGCCTCGGTCCCAGTGCTCGTTGCGGGCCAACTGGATGGAGCTGCCCGGAGTGTAGGAGTCGAGCGTGTAAGGGCCGGAGGCGATGACGTCGGTCAGGAACTCGTCACCCGCGCCGGTACCGACCGGGAACGGCGCGGCGTTCACCTGCGCGACCACGTTGTCGAATTCGGGGAACGGCGCCTTCAAGTGGAAGACGACGGTCTTCTCGTCCGGCGTTTCGATCCCGGGGTGCTCACCGGATTGATAGGGCCCCAAGTAGTCCTCGGGGGCTTCGATGGTCTGCTTCAGATACGGCGATCCGATGCCGATCTCCGGGTCCCAGGCCCGGGAGATGCCGAAGGCGACTTCGGCGGAGGTGATGGGGTCGCCGTTGTCGAACTTCAGGCCGTCCTTGAGGGTGTACGTCCAGGTGAGACCGTCATCAGAGGCGGTGCCGAGGCCTTCGGCCATGTCGGGGACGATCGCGTTCGGGTCCTCGGCGTCACCGGCGGCCTGCATGGTGAGGCCGCGGTAGATCAGTCGGTAGAAGGCGTTCACGCCGCCGTCCCAGCCGCGCGCGGGGTCGAGGTACGAGAAGTCGGCGTTCTGGAGCATGTGGACGGTACCGCCGGTGGAGGGGGTGTCTGCGGCGCTGCCTCCGATGTCGTCCGTTCCTCCGCCGGTGCAGGCGGTGAGCAGGAGCGCCGCTGCCGCAGCGGCTACCGCTGCGAAGGTCGTTCGTTTTGCCATGAGGGAGTTCCTATCGGTGCTTCGGGCGGTTCGGCCTGGTAGCGGTTCGGAGTGGGAGACCGGGTGTCCCGCTCCGTTCTTTGTCCATCCGCGCCTTCCTCAGGGTGGTGGAGCTGTCGTTTTCCCTGGTGGCATGGCATATGCGAAGGCATCCACTCGCCATGGAGTCGCAGTAACATGTCACACATTACTGTTGTCGACATACCCCGTCAAGACGGTGCGACGAGGAAGATCAGCTGCGGCCCAGCGGAGTCCCTGAGCTGCCGCGGCGGCCGCGAGCACGGCGGCCGGTCCGTATGCGCCGGTGCGGACAGTGTTCCCTGTGGAGGGTGCGCGGCGGGCGTGGGCGAGGTGTTCGGCGAAGCGGAGGGAGCGACGCCACTGCTCGGTGAGCAGGGGCCCGAGCCGGTCGACGTCGTCGTGGCGGCCGAGTACGGTCGGGTCAGTGCGGACTATCCAATCGGGAGGGACGCGGGAGCCGAATTCGACGTCCTCGCCCGAGCGCAGGGATTCGTCGAATCTGCGGCGACGTGTTCGAGGGCGTCGAAGCGCAGTTCGATGTCGGCGTCGAGGAAGAACAGCGCTTCGCCGGTCGCGTGTGCGGCGCCGAGGTTGCGGGCGGCCGCCGGTCCGCGGTTCGGCTCGACTCTGAGTACGCGGCAAGCGAACCGCTCGGCGATCGCAGCGGTGGCGTCGGCGCTGGCGTCGTGGACCACGATGACCTCGGCAGGGGCCGCCGCCTGCGCGAAGACCGCAGTGAGGCACCGTTCGAGCGTCTTCGCGGCGTTGTGGCAGGGCACGACCACCGACCAGGGCAGCTCCGTCGTCATAGCCCGATCCTGCCGGTCGACTCTGGAGCGTGCACATATTCGATCTAACCGGGCTGAACCGGTTTTCCTTGGGCCGCCGCAAAACTGGCATCGCTCGCAAGCTTCACATTACTACCGAGTAACGGTAGTGTGCCTACTACAACACGTAACAGCGATGTTTCCGAACAGGAGACTGCCATGACCTCTCCCCGGCGACGATTGACTGCGGTGCTGGCCGCCGCGGTCATCACCACTCTCACACTGTCCACAGCGGCCGCCTCGGCCCAGGCGGCGGAGCGTCCCGACATCGTTCCACTGCCCGACCACCTCGAATCCCTCCGCGCCGCCGAAGCCGTCGAGCTCTACGGCAGCCCCGACCTCCTCCCCCTCGAAGACCGGAAGTCCTCGCTGGTCACCATGGGAGACAGCGAGATCTCGGGCGAAGGCGTGGGCAACTACGAGCCCGACACGCACACCGAAGGCAACTGGTGCGACCGCTCCTACGACCAGGCGCTGTTCCGCACCGGCATCGAGAGCGACCTCCAGTACAACGTCTCGTGCTCCGGCGCGGCCTCCCCGCACCTCGTCGAGGGCAGCGGCCAGCAGCAGTGGGACGAGCGCAACCAGGGCGACAACCTCGCGATCAAGGCCCGCAACACCCACGTCAAGCTGGTGTGGATCGTGGTGGGCGCCAACGATGTGGGCGGCATCGAGTTCGGACCCACCGTCACCGAATGCGTGACCGGCCGGATCCTCTTCACCGGGCCGTGCTGGCCCGACCACACCGAGGACTGGGAAGCCCGCGTCAACGTGAGCCGGCAGGGCGTGGAGACCGCGATCGACGCGGTCCGCCAGACCATGACCGACGCCGGCTACCTCGGCACGGATTACGAGATGGTCGTCATGTCCTACCCCAGCCCCGGCGGCCCTGATGTCGAGGACAACCCGGACTTCCCCGGCTGGTACGCGGGCGGCTGCTTGCTCTACCTGGCGGACGCCGCGTTCGCGCGCAACAAGGCCGTGCCGCTGTTCGAGCAGGGCATCCGCGAAGCGGCGCTCGGTAAGGACGTGCGGTACCTCGACGCGCAGCGGCTGTTCGACGGCCACGGCGTCTGCGAGGAGGAGCCTTGGGCCCGAGGCGTGTACGCCGAAGTCGGGCTGCTGCCCTCGGAGAACGCGTTTCGGCAGTCGTTGCACCCCAACTTCCTCGGGCACGGCGCCTTCGCCGAGTGCATCACCGAGTTCTACGAGCATCCGGAGTGGGAGACCTCCACCTGCGTCGATCCTGCGAGCACGGGCAGCGCCAGGCTCTACGAAGGACTGCTCGAGTTCAAGGATCTGAAGAACACCGAAAGCGGGCTGTGCGTGGACGCTGAGGGCTACGACTCCAGGAACGGCACCGCGCTGCTCTCCTGGGACTGCCATGGCGGCCGTAACCAGGGCTTCTGGTACGACGAACAGCAGCGGTCGCTGCACGTGGAACTCAGCCACGACCGCTGCGTCGACGTCCAGAGCGGACGGATGCAGGCGGGGGCCGCGCTGGTGCTGTGGGACTGCCACGGCGGCCTCAACCAGGAGTTCGTCGTGACCGACTCCGGGATCCACCCGGCCGGTCATTCGAACCTGTGCGTCGGCTTCGACGGCACCGGAACCGACGCACCACTGGTGCTGACCGAATGCGGCACCGCCGGGAGCGCCATCAGTCTCGCCGACCGCGATTACGCGAACCCGGTCGGTTACGGCTACGACGAC
>DATABR010000315.1:0-5879 GCA_036259435.1 Glycomyces sp. | reverse complement strand
GTGGGGGCGGCCGGTTCCGGTGCGGTGAAGGAAGAGGCCACGACCGAGGACGGCTCGGTGTTCAAGCGCCCGCCGAAGCCGGTCGCCGGTGCGAAGCGGGCCGTGAAGCGCACGCCGGGCGCGGGCTCGAAGGGCGCGGCGAAGGTCGCCCCGAAGTCGGCGCGTTCGGCCGGGCCGCGCAAGGCCGCGACCGCGCCGCCGGCGCAGCAGGCGAACCCGCAGCAGCGCCACTCGGAGAAGGTCGGGCCGAACGAGCCGTGCCCGTGCGGTTCGGGCAAGAAGTACAAGCGCTGCCACGGCGCGCCCGGCGCGGCCGCACAATAGACGGCATGCTGAACGCAAATCTCGGCTCGCAAGCTTCGCTGAGGCGAATCTACGTCCCCGCCAACGCGGCGATGCTGAAGACGTTGGCCGATACCGGTGAACTGAAGCCGGTGTCGGCCGTCCACACCGTGACGGCCTGGCTCGATCGCGAAGCGCCCGGCGCTGACGTCGAGGACCTGGAGTACACGGCGTTCGCCGATGCGGCGACAGCGTCGGTGGCGCTGCTGCCCGGCGGGGTGCCGCGGCGCGTGGTGATCTCGGCCGACGTGCCGGACGAACGGGTGACGGAGCGGGCCGAGGGCACCGCGGTCGACTTCGACGGCAGTGTCAAGCTCAAGAAGGTGGCGGCGGTCCATGTGGACGATGCCGCCGCGGCCGAGGAGATCGCCCGCGAACTCGAGTCGGACGAGCCGGACCCCGAACTGATCGAGGCGAACGTCCTGGACTGGTACGCCGCCTCGGAACTTCAGTACGTCTTGCGTTCCTTGGGCTGAGCGGCCTTCGGTGCGGGCGTTGCGGCTCGCGGCGCAGGCTTGGGCGTCTTCGGCATGAGCAGCCCATACGCGAGGACGGCGCACAGGGCCCCGGCGAACATCGCGGTCATCGAGCCGTTGTACTGCCATTGGAAGCTGAGTGCGAGGAACGCCGAGTCGAGCGGCGAGACCTCGTCGAGGCCGACGCCCAGGAGCACTTCGACGCCGATCTGCGCGATGACGGTGGAGACGAGCCAGATGCCGCCGGGGAACGCGCCCGCGAGCAGGTGCCCGAGGAGCTTCACGCCGGCTCTGCGGCCGCGCAGATATATGAAGGCGCAGATGCCGCAGGCGAGCCCGGCGGTGAACGGGATGGCGGTGCCGAGTGCGCCGTACTCGTCGAGCGGGTCGGAGAACAGGCTCACCGACGAGGCCGCCTCGAACAGGCCGCGCGAGAACATGAATGCTAGAAGCAGCAGCGTCGCGCTGAGCCCGGCGACGACGGTGACGCCGCGCCTGGGCAGTGAGAAGAGCCCGCCGATGATCGCGGAGCCGAGCAGTACGAGCGCGAGCACGAGGGCGATCGAGGAGTCGACGCTGAAGCTCGCGTAGGCGACCGCCGCGGCGACCAGTCCGACGACGGTGAACCCGAGCGCCGCCAGCGCCCGCTGCGGGCCTTTCCTGAAGAGCCGCGGCGCGATCACGCCCGCCACGGCGCCCGCGAACGCGGTGACGATGATGGGGCTGAAGAGGCTGTTCGCCAGGAGCATGACGCCGGTGTCGTCGAGTCCGTCGGCCATGCCGGTGAGGGCGTAGAGCGAGTAGACGACACCGCCGAGGGAGAGGACGGCGGCGGCGGCGAGCACCCAGAGCGCGACGCGGCCCGGCCCGGCCGTGGGCGCCGCGGAAGGTGCGGCTTCGGTCTGCTGCTCCCGGGCCTGTGCTTCCTGCATTTCAGTCACCCGCCCAGAGTACGGATCGCGGGAGCGCCGCCCGCTTGCGGAGCGGCGCGTGTGTGCGGCGCCGCCTTCCTGGCGACGGGCGGCTATTTGTTCGCTTCGCACCAGGTCACGGGCCTCGAACTGTGCGAGGATGGCGGCAGGGGGACACCTCCTGTAGCCTTTAGATCAAAGCCATGAAATCGAAGTAGCCATCGAATCAATGGGAGAGTGCGATGGACGCCTTGTTTACGGTACCTACGCCGCAGAACGAACCGGTCAATTCGTACGCGCCGGGCACGCCGGAACGCGAGAGCCTCCAGAAGAAGCTGGCCGAACTCGCGGCCACCCAGCTGGATCTGGACATGAACATCTCCGGCCAGTGGCGTCGCGGGTCGGGCCCCGAGATCAAGGTGGTCCAGCCGCACAATCGCGCCCACGTCCTCGGCGTCACGCGCGAGGCCACCGAATCCGAGTGGGCCGACGCGGTGGCCGCGGCCAAGACCGCTCGCCACGACTGGATCCGCATGGACTTCGCCGACCGCGCGGCGATCTTCCTGCGCGCGGCCGAACTGATCTCCGGACCCTATCGTGACACGCTCAACGGTGCGACCATGCTGGGCCAGTCGAAGACCGCGACCCAGGCCGAGATCGACTCGGCGTGCGAGCTCATCGACTTCCTGCGCTTCAACGTCAGCTTCGCCGAGTGGCTCTACCGGCAGCAGCCGAACTCGTCCAAGGGCATCTGGAACCGCACGGACCACCGGCCGCTCGACGGGTTCGTCCTGGCGATCACGCCGTTCAACTTCACGGCGATCGCGGGGAACCTGCCCACGGCGCCGGCGCTGATGGGCAACACCGTCGTGTGGAAGCCCTCGCCGACCCAGCAGTTCGCGGCGCACTTCATCATGCGGGTGCTGCTGGAGGCGGGCCTGCCGCCGGGCGTGATCAACATGGTCACCGGTGCCGGCGAGAACAGCGAGACCGCCCTGCTCGACAGCGAGCTCGGCGGCATCCACTTCACCGGCTCCACCAAGACCTTCCAGCACCTGTGGCAGACGGTGGGGAGCAACATCGCCGGGTACCGCGCGTACCCGAGGCTGATCGGCGAGACCGGCGGCAAGGACTTCATCATCGCCCACCCGAGTGCCGAGCCGCAGTCGCTCGCCGTGGCGATGGTGCGCGGCGCGTACGAGTACCAGGGCCAGAAGTGCTCGGCGCTCTCGCGGACCTACGTGCCGGCCTCGCTGTGGAAGAACGGGCTGCGTGACGTCGTGGTCGGGATGACCGAGGACGTCACCTACGGCGACGTCACCGACTTCGACAACTTCGGCGGCGCCGTGATCGACGGGCGGGCGTTCGCCAAGCACGCCGCGCTCTTCGAACGCCTGCGAGGAGACGCCAAGGCCACCGTGCTCGCCGGCGGCGGCGCCGACGATTCGCAGGGCTACTTCGTGCAGCCCACGCTGATCGAGTCGACCGACCCGACGCACGAGCTGTTCACCGACGAGTACTTCGGGCCGATCAACGGCGTGTACGTCTACGACGACGCCGACTACGACGCGGTGGTCCGCCAGGCCGCCGACATCGCGCCGTACGCGCTCACCGGCGCGGTCTTCGCGACCGACCGGGCCGCGATCGCCCGCGCGAGCGAGGAGCTGCGCTTCTCGGCGGGCAACTACTACATCAACGACAAGCCCACGGGCGCCGTGGTCGGCCAGCAGCCGTTCGGCGGAGCGAGGGGCTCGGGCACCAACGACAAGGCCGGTTCCTGGCAGAACCTCACCCGCTGGGTGAGCCCGCGTTCGATGAAGGAGAACTTCGTCCCGCCGACGGACTACCGCTACCCGCACCAGGGCTAGACCCAGGACAGGCGGCAGAGGGGCCCGGACCAATGGTCCGGGTCCTTTCCTATGCTTGGGCGATGACGAAGCGTGAGCATCCGCTCAAGGGCGAGTTCGACACCGCCGCCGCCACATGGGTCCGGATGACCGAAGAGGACGGCACCCCCGGCCAGATGGAGATCGGCTTCGCCGAGAACGGCATGGTCGCCGTCCGCATGGCCGAAGACCCCGAAGGCGACGTCCTGATCTACACCCCGCAGGAGTGGACGGCCTTCAAGGAAGCCGTCCGCGACGGCGAGTTCGACCTCCCGCCCCTGGGCGAAGAGCCCGAAGCCGACGGGAAAGCAGCGCCTCCGGGCAGCTGAGCGGGCCCGCCGCACACACTGACCCACGCGCTAACGCACGCACCAACGGCCGCGCCGACGACCCCCGTCGGCGCGGCCGTTCGCGTGCGCGGCCGTGTGCCAACTCGGATTTCCGGGCCGCGGACTGTATCCGAACGGACTCGGCGGTCTCTTCCCTGGTGAATGCCGAGATAACGGACCAGCACGTGGCGTTCGCGGCATTCCGGGCTTGAGTCCTGACTTATCGGTGCCACGCGTGTACCCCACGTGTGGCAGCGTACGAGGAGAATCGATCGCGAAGGATCCCCCTCCTCACGGACAACCGCATAGACCCCCGAAACAAGCAGAGGAGCTCCCATGCGATTGGTGTTCGCCGATAACGAACCCCATCTGAAGCCCAACCCCCGCCGCGACCACATGAGCGGCGTTCCCGAGCTGTCATACTCTACTCTGGACCGACACGGCGGCCGCGTCCTCGCCCCCGGCCAGGTCGTGCGCACCGCCGGCCAGTCGGCTCCGGTCGGCACCATCTACCGCTACGACAGGCTGCTGGTCGACGAGTCGGTCATCCACGACACCGAGACCCGAGAGAAGCTCGAAGGCGCGATCCGCCCGACCGGCATGTGGCTCGAAAGCCAGGCCGCGAGCTCGATCGTCCCCGGGCAGGGGTCGTACCGGGTGCCGGTGCTCAGCGCTCACGGCGACCAGGCAGCAGTCGATGCCTGGTCACTGCTGCAGCGGCTGCGCACCGCGAACGAAGAGACTGGCCTGCCCGACGAGGTCATCGACAAGGTCCGCCTCGAGCACCTGATGATCTGCTCGAAGGGGACGCCGGGTGTTGGCAGCGGCGAACCGCCGATCGGCGATACCCGCTCATTCACCATCGGCCGGATTCCGGTCGACATGGTGAACCCGATGCCGATCCGAAAGCCGATGGACCGGCGGCTCAAGGTCGCCATTCTGGATACCGGCGTCCCGACCAAGCACCCCTCGTTCGACGTCTCCGATCGCACTGAACGCGAGGACACCTTCGTGGTGGTCGACCATGCCTTCCAGGTGAAGCTCGGCGAGCACTCCGATTCGCCCGCAACACCACTGGACGACCCGTGGGAGGGCCCGGTCCACGAACCGACCCTGATCGGCGAGGTCGCCAGCCACTTCGGCCACGGCACCTTCATGACCGGCCTGCTCCGCCAGTTGTCGCCGGACGTCCAGATCTACTCGCTCCGAGTGGTCCACAATGACGGACTCGCCTACGAGCACGAGGTCATCGCGGCCCTGCACCACGTCGCCGACCAGGTCGAGGCGGCTCGCCACGGTGACGCGGAGGCGTTCGGCGTCGACGTGGTCGTTCTGGCGATGGGCTACGTGGATGAGAACCCGAATGATGACCCGGGCGGCTGGATCGGCGACGCGGTGCAGCGTCTCGCCAAGCTCGGCATTCCGGTGGTCGCGGCTGCGGGCAATCAGTCTTCGGACCGCCCGTTCTACCCGGCCGCCTTTGCCGGGCACCCGCAGCCGGAGAACGCGGCGCCGATCCTCAGCGTCGGTGCTCTCAACCCGAACCGCCATGTCGCGATGTTCTCGAACGAAGGTCCCTGGGTCTCGTGTTACGCCACCGGGGCCGGGCTGGTGAGCACCTACCCGTGCGAGGCCAAGGGCTCGCGGATGCCCGACCGCCGGGCGAAGTCTTCGATCCTCGACCGCCACCGCGAGAGCCACGACCCCGACGACTTCTCGTCCGGATACGCGGTCTGGAGTGGCACCTCGTTTGCCGCCCCTTTGGCTGCGGCGTTCCTGGTCAACGCAATGGCAGATGGTGTGGTGGCTGAAGTGGAGGATGCGATCCAAGCGTCAGCGCGTGCACACGAAGCGTTGAAGCGGTTGAAGAGCCGATAGCCTGAGTTCATGAACGCGACTTCGGCTCATTCGGTGGCCGCCGTGGATTACGACCGG
>DATABR010000314.1:0-12794 GCA_036259435.1 Glycomyces sp. | reverse complement strand
GGCCCCCTGCCGGCTTGAACGGTCAGTCCCAGCTCAGGCCGGGGGCGTAGCGGCGTGGGCGGAGTTTGGCGACCAGTTGGGCCGCGACGTCGAAGAGCCTGCCGGTCGAGCCGGGCGGGCCGACGAGTTGGACCGTTGCCGGGGCGCCGTCGCCGCGCATGCCCACCGGGACCACCAGCGCCGGAAGCCCGGCGAGGCCGAACGGGGCGGTGAAGGCAGCTGCGCTGGCGAGGTGGGTCACGTTGGCGCGCAGCGTCTCCGTCGACCACTCCTTCGCTGCGGGCGGCGGGCCGGGCAGGCCGGGGGTGATGAGCAGGTCGTAGTCCTCGAGGTCGAACCAGTCCTCGAGGTGGCGGCGCACGCGGTTGCCGTCGCCCAGGACGCCGCCGAAGAGGCCGCGAAGGTAGGTTTTTTCGCCCACGGACACCAGGCGCCTGGTGCGCCGCTGGAGGCCGTCGGGGCCGCACTTGAGGCTGCGCAGGTACGCCGCGCATGTCCACGCCCCCGAGGAGGCGGGGGTCAGCCGCGCGCCGAAGCGCGGCCGGGCACGGAACGTGTCGTGGCCCAGGTCGGTGAGGGATCTGACGGCCTTGAGCAGCCACTTCGTGGCGTCGTCGTCGACGCGGGCGGGCAGGGGCGCGAAGTTGGTGGCGGCGATCCGCAGGCCGCCGGGGTCGCCGGTGGAACGCGGGTGGCGGTGCGTGAGCGCCGCGTAGGCCAGCGCGGCGTCCTCCACCGTGGTCGCCATGACGCCGGTGTGGGCGCCGAGCCAGTGCTCGGGGTCGGTGTTGATGTCGGCCGGGACGTGCTCGGGGCTGTAGGCCACGATGCCGCAGGCGGCGGCCGCCGTGCGCACCCCGCCCGCCGACCCGGGCCCGTCGAGGCCGATGCCGATCGGCGCTGCCCCGGTGGCGACGGCCAGTGCCGTGCCGCCGCTGGGCCCGCCGATGCCGCGGTCGGGCCGCCAGGGATTGGCCGGGACGTTCCCGTCGTCGTCGGTGGCGGGCCACAGGCCGAGCTCCGAGGACCGTCCGAAAGCGAGGACCACGGCCCCGGCACCTCGGATGCGCTGCACCGCTTGATGGTCGGTGTCGGCGATCGGCAGGAACGCCGCGTTCGAGCCCAGGCGCGGGGCGTGACCGGCGACCGCGAGCTGCTCGCACACGGCCACGGGGACGCCCGCTGCGGGCAGGGAGTCGCGGTTCTCGATCTCGTCGACGGCCGCGGCCTCGGCGAGCGATTCGATCTTCCGGACGCCGGTGAGGGCGCCTTCGGCCTCACGGTGGTCCTCGATGCGGCGGAGGTGGTGGTCGACGACGACGGCCGCGTCGGCGTCGCCGCGCCGAACCGCCTTGGCTATTTGCTGCGCGGTGGTTCCCGACCAGCTCACTGCTCGTCCTTCTTTCTCACGGGGGAGTGGGGTGCCGTGCCGTCTAGCCGAGGGCCTGGCGCAGGTCGGCCAGGAGGTCGTCGGCGTCTTCGATGCCGACCGACAGGCGCACGAGGTCACCGGGGACCTCGAGGGCACTGCCGACGACGGAGGCGTGGGTCATGCGTCCGGGGTGCTCGATGAGGGATTCGACGCCGCCGAGCGATTCGCCGAGCGTGAACACCTCGGTGCGGGCGCACACGTCGACGGCGGCTTGTTCACCGTCCTTGTGGCGGAAGGAGATCATGCCGCCGTAGCGCTTCATCTGCTTGCCCGCCACGTCGTGTCCGGGGTGAGTCGCGAGGCCGGGGTAGCGGACCTCGGCGATCTTGGGGTGCCCGGCCAGGAACTCGGCGATCGCTTCGGCGTTGTCGCAGTGGCGGTCCATGCGCACCCCGAGGGTCTTGACGCCGCGCAGGGTGAGGAAGGCGTCGAAGGGGCCGGCGACGGCGCCCATCGAGTTGTGGTGGAAGGCGATGGCGTCGGCGATCTCGCTGTTGTCCACGACGATCGCGCCGCCGACCACGTCGGAGTGCCCGCCGATGTACTTGGTGGTGGAGTGGACCACGACGTCGGCGCCCAGGGCCAGCGGCTGCTGGAGGTAAGGGCTGGCGAAGGTGTTGTCGACGACGACGAGCGCGCCGTGGCGGTGCGCCAAGTCGGCGAGCTGCTCGATGTCGGCGATGTTGAGCAGCGGGTTGGTGGGCGTCTCGATCCACAGCATCTTCGTGCCTTCGGAGAAGACGGCGGAGACGGCGGCGAGGTCGGTGAGGGAGGCGGCGGTGTAGCGCACGTCCCAGCGGGAGGCGACCTTGTCGAACAGGCGGAAGGTGCCGCCGTAGGCGTCGTCGGGGATGACGACGTGGTCGCCGGGCGCGAGGAGGGCCCTGAGGATGGTGTCCTCGGCCGCCAGCCCGGAGGCGAAGGCGAATCCGCGGGTGCCGCCTTCGACGGCGGCGAGGCAGGTTTCGAGGGCCGTGCGGGTCGGGTTGCCCGACCGCGAGTACTCGTAGCCGCCGCGCAGGCCGCCGACGCCGTCCTGCTTGTAGGTCGAGGTGGCGTAGATCGGCGGGACGACCGCGCCGGTGAGCGGGTCGGGCTCCTGCCCGGCGTGGATGGCTCGCGTGGAAAAGCCGGTTCCCTCATGCATGTCCCTACGCTAACCGACGCGAGTACCACTGCCTATGGATAGGCACGCTATCGTGCAGACAACACTTTCCCACTTCAGTTAAGGGGCGCCTCATGGGCTTCGACGAAGTACACAAGATGGACATCACCGGCGACGGCGTCGACGAGACGGTCGGCGTGCGCCGCAACGAGGACGGCTCGGTCGAGTACCACGTGGACGTCGACGGCGACGGCACCGCCGACATGAAGGCCGTGGACGTCGACGGCGACGGCGTCATCGACCACGTGCTGCTCGACAACGACGGCGACGGCAAGTACGACACCGCCGTGGTGGACGCGAACGGTGACGGCGATTTCGACGCCGTGGCCGAGAAGTAAGCTTTTTCTTCGGCAGGATTGCCCGTCAGACTTCACGCCGCGGGCGTCCCGATGCGGGGGCGCTCGCGGCGTTGTCGTGCGCAGACGCTGACGCCACACCTCGACCGCTGGCGATCGTTACCCGTGCGTGACAGACTTGCCGGATGAGCATCACGCATCCGGTCCTGAAGCACCCCATCGAAGGCTCGCCCGGCCCCGGCGCCGAAACTGCCTACTTCGGCATGGGCTGTTTCTGGGGCGCCGAGCGCCTGTTCTGGCGCGCCCCCGGCGTGTGGACGACCTCCGTGGGCTACATGGGGGGCAACACCGAGAAGCCCTCCTACGAGGAAGTCTGCACCGGCCTGACCGGCCACGCCGAGGTCGTGAAGGTCGTTTACGAGCCGGGCGCGGTGGCCTACGAGCAGCTGCTCAAGGTGTTCTGGGAGAACCACGACCCGACGCAGGGCATGCGGCAGGGCAACGATGTCGGCACCCAGTACCGCTCGGTCGTCTTCACCACCACGCCGGAGCAGCAGGCCGCCGCGGAGGCGAGCAAGCAGGCGTTCGAGCCGGTGGTCCGCGGCGCCGGACTCGGCCCGATCACGACCGCGATCGTCTCCGCCGGCTCCTACTGGCTCGCCGAGGACTACCACCAGCAGTACCTGCATCACAACCCCAACGGGTACTGCAACCACGGCCCCAACGGTCTCTCCTGCCCCGTCGGTGTCGTTCCGGCCCAGATCGACGTACAGCCGCCGACCGTTGCGTAAGGCCCTCATGGAGCCACGGGCCCAGGAGTAAGGGCCCTAAGGCCTCAGAGGCCCGGAACTAAGGCCTGTAAGGGCCGGTTCCACGTGGAATCCCGATGTGCCCTGGCGGGCCTCAGCCGGAGCATTGGTGTCAGGCCGGAAACACCGGCCACCGACACCAAGGGATCTGAAGATGAACGACTTCGAACTTCACTACCTCCACTACGCCCGCTCCGAGGAGCTCTTCAAGCTGGCCGAGAACGAACGCCTGGCCCGCGAGCTCGTCAGCGCCGCCAAGGCCACCCGCCGCAGCGGCTCCCAAGCCCGCCACCAGCGGGTCGCGTCCCGCGTCGCCAAGGTCTTCGGCCGCGGCGAACGGCAAGGCAGAACCGCCGAGGAGCAGGGACCGCCTTGGTTCCAGCCCGCGAAATAACCGGCGCGGAACGTCATAGGGCCGTGTCATGATTGCTGACATGCCGCGCCTGGGTTCCGACCTCCCCCTCTTCGCCCGCGACGCCGAACTCGCCACACTCGGCGAGACCCTCGACGCCGCCAGGGCCGGGCGTCCCGCCACAGTCCTCGTCTCCGGCGACGCGGGGGTCGGCAAAACCAGGCTCCTCCACGAATTCAACGACAACGCCGGTGACGGTGTCCTCACCGTCACCGGCCACTGCCTCGACACCGCCGACTCCGCCCTCCCTTACCTGCCCTTCGCCGAGATCGTCGGCACCCTGGCCCGCGACAACCCGGCCCTCGTCGCCGACCACCCCGGCCTCAGCCCCCTCCTGCCCGGCCACCCCACTCCCGCCGAAGGCGACCTCGGGCGCCTCGGTCTCTTCGAAGCCCTCCACGCCGCCCTCGCCGCACTCTCCGCCGAGCAACCCGTCATCCTCACCCTCGAAGACCTCCACTGGGCCGACCGCTCCAGCCGCGACCTCCTCGCCTTCCTCACCTCCCGCCTCACCGGCCAGCGCCTCCTGATCTTCGGCACCTACCGCTCCGACGCCCTCCACCGCGGCCACCCCCTCCGCCCGCTCCTGGCCGAGCTCGTGCGCCTGCCCGCCGTACAGCGCCTGCACCTCGACCCCTTCGACGCCCAGCACGCCGCCGACTTCGTGCGCGAACTCAACACCGGGCTCGACGAGGAGAGCGTCACCAAGATCGCCGCGGCCTCCGAGGGCAACGCGTTCCTCGCCGAAGAACTCGCCGCCGCCGAGACCCACACGGTCACCTTCGAACTCGCCGAAGTCCTCCTCGCCCGGCTCGAGCGCCTCCCCGACTCCGCCAAGCAGGTCGTGCAGCTCGCCTCCGTCCTGGGCCGGCGCTTCACCTACCGGCGCCTCAACGCCGCCGCCTGGTCCCTCCTCGACGAGACCGGCCTGCGCCACGAACGGGAGCTCGACCAGGCCCTGCGGGCCGCGATCTCCCACGGCATCATCGTCCAGAAGAGCGCCGACACCTACGCCTTCCGTCACGCACTGCTCAGCGAGGCCGTCTACTCCGACCTCCTTCCCGGAGAACGCATCCGCTACCACCAGAAAATCGCCGAATCCCTCGCCGACGACCACGGCAAGGGGGCCGAGGCCGAGCTCGCCCACCACGCCCACGAATCCGGCGACCTCTCCTGCGCCCTGTCCGCCTCCGTGAGGGCAGCGAACGAAGCGGTCGAACTCGCCGCGCCCGCTGAAGCCCTGCTCCACATCGAGCGAGCCCTGACCCTGTTCAGCCGCGTCCCCGCCGAGCAGCGGCCCGAAGGCCTCACCGAACTGCGGTTGACGCTGCACGCCGCCTCCAACGCCGAAGCCTCGGGCGAGATCAAACGCGCCCAGTCGTATTCGTCCAGCGCCGTCCGCCTCGCCGACGCCTCCGGGGACCGCCTGCAGGGCGCCTCCACCCGCCGCAAATACGCCAAACACCTGCTCACCATCGAAGGCGACGAGCAGGAGGCCCACCGCGTCGCCTGGGAGGCATGGGAACTGGTCAAGGACGACCAACCGCACGCCGTCAAGGCCTGGGCCCAAGCCGTGGTCGCCCGCACCTGCTACACGAACCGGCAGTTCGACGAGGCCGCCGCCTGGTGCGCCGAGGCCATCGCCACCGCAGACGCGGTCACGCTTCAGGGAAGTACTGACGAGCACCGCGCCCACCTCGCCGCCAAGGCCGACGCGATCCTGACCGACAGCATCGCCGCCTTTCGCCGCGGCCAGCAGTCCCTCGACCAGACGATCGTTCGCAACTGCGAAGCCCTCGACCTGGTGGGCGGCATGGACTGGCACGAGGTCGAACTGCGCGCCCACTTCAACAACGGCCTGGTCCTGGTCGAAACCGCCAGGCTCGCCGAGGCCCTCACCCACTTCGACCGCGGCGTGGACCGGGCCCGGTGCACCGGCGACAAATGGAGCATGTTCGGCCTGGAAACCGCGGTGCGCCAAGTCATCTGCAACTACATGCTCGGCCGCTGGGACGAGGTCGACGCCAACGGCGAGATGGCCTCCAGCGTCCTGCCCGGCGTCGTGCTCACCCGCCTCGCCGCCGCCGTGCTCCTCGTCGACGTGGCGCGCGGCCGCTTCGAGACCGCCGACCGGCGCCTCGACTACCTCGCCGACCGCTGGCAGCTCGACGGTCAGGTGCTGGCACTCACCGCGCTCTGCGGCGCCGAACTCGACCGCTGGCGCGGGCGGCCCGCCGAGGCGCTGCGGCGCGTCGAACGGGCCACCGAGCGCATGACCCGCATGCGCGGCTACTACCTCGCTGGAATTTCGGTGTGCGCCGCCGGAGTGGGGGCCGCCGCCGACCTCGCGCAGCACTCGAGGCGCGACGGCGACGCGGCCGGTCTCAAGGATGCGGTCGCCGCGGGGGAACGCCTGGCAGAACGGGCCCGGTTCTTCCTCGAGCACGGCAGTCCCCTCTCCGGAACGCTCGGGCCTGAAGGCCTCGCGTGGGTCGCCCAACTCGACGCCGAGGAGTCCCGCCTCTACGGCGACGGCGACCCGGCCCTGTGGCGCGAAGCCGCCGCGGCCTTCGACTATCGCAACGCCCAGAACCGCGCCGCCGCAGGCGAAGCGGAGGCCGACGGTTCCGATTCCGAACCGGCCGAAGCTGCAGCGCCAGAACACGATACGACCGCTCACCATGCGACCCCGGGGACCATGCCTCGGGGAGGCGTGGCCGACGGCACGGGAAGCGTCGGCGGCATCGCCGCCGGTGCGGATGTGCGCCCGTTCAGTGAGCAGGAACGGTTGGAGCTCGCACTGCGCGATCCGGTGGCCGCCGAAGCGCTGGCCCTGCTCGAAGCCGCCCAGGAGAAGGGAGGCTCTGGAGCCTCGGGGGCGGGATTCGACCAGAATTGGGCAGAGCCGTACCGGCAGGCGTATGCGCGTTGGCGGCTGGCCGAGTCGCTGCTGGCCACCCCCGAAGCCGAATCCCGCGTCGAGGCCGCCGCGGTGCTCACCGAGGCGAAGGCGACGGCGATCCGGCTGGGCGCGGCGCCATTGTCGGAGGAGTTGTGCGCGCTGGCGGAGCGGGCGCGGTTGAACGCGCCGGTACCGACCTCGACGCCGCTGACCCCGAGGGAGCTCGCGGTGCTGCGGCAGGTGGCGCGCGGTCTGACGAACCGGCAGATCGGCGCCGAGCTGTACATCTCAGAGAAGACGGTGAGTGTGCACCTGTCGCGGGCGATGGCGAAGCTCCAGGTAGCGGGCCGCGCCGCAGCAGTGAACGCCGCCCACTTGCGCGGTTACCTCACTGAGGCCTGAACGGCCGCAATCGAAACCAGATCAATCGGTGCTGGTGGGTGCCGCAGGGGCTGTACCCCGCGGCCGGGTGCGTGGGTTCGCAGGTCCCCCGATTCAACAATGACGCGGGGGTACGACAATCCGTCGGGGCGCGGGGCGCGGGGCGCGGGGCGCGGGGCGCGGCCGTCGCTGTAGTCGGACTCGAGGTGGTGCGCCGTCTTGGACGCTCAACCGCTACTGGAGGTTGACTCGTCCTGGCCGTGTAGTCCTCCGGTGGTACGGGGATTGACGTCTTCGGCCCGATGTTTCGGGGGAGCCCGCGCACGAACATTGCAGACATGAAGCGGCGTAAAGCACTCAAGTGGACCCTCATCGGTGTCGGGGGTGGAGTCGGCGCGGTCGTGCTCGGCGGGGCCGGCACGCTCGGATACTTCTGGACCACCTCCAAGCTCGACACTGCCGGGAAGGTCGACTTCGCGAACCCCCTCGCCATACCCCCGATCGCCGAGCCGACCCAGGACACCTCCGGCGCGCGGATCTTCTACCTCGAGATCCAGTCCGGTTCGGTCGCCTTCAAGGGCGGCCGAGAAACCGCGACCTGGGGCGTCAACGGCCCCTTCCTCGGTCCCACGATCCGCGCCAAGCGCGGCGAAGAGATCGCCTTCGCGGTGCGCAACAGCCTCGACGAGGGGACCTCGATCCACTGGCACGGCATGCACCTGCCCGCCGTCATGGACGGCGGTCCCCATCAGGAGGTCGCCTCCGGCGGCGACTGGGCCCCCCAATGGACCGTCAACCAGCCCGCCGCGACTCTCTGGTATCACCCGCATCCCCACGGGCGCACCGGTGACCACGTCTACCGCGGCCTCGCCGGCATGTTCATCATCGACGACGACGAGTCCGAAGGCCTCGGCCTGCCTTCCGAGTACGGCGTCGACGACTTCCCGATGATCGTCCAGGACCGGAATTTCGACGACGACAACCAGTTCGACCACGACGCCTCGTTCTTCAGCATGCAAGGCATTCTCGGCGACGAGATCATGGTCAACGGCACGCTCGGCCCCTACGTCGACGTCACCACCCGTCTGGTGCGCCTGCGCCTGCTCAACGGCTCGGTCTCGCGCCTCTACAACTTCGGGTTCAGCGACGGGCGGCCCTTCTCACTCATCGCCACGGACGGCGGCCTGCTCCCCAGCGCCTGGGAGACCGAGGGCCTGCAGCTCTCACCCGGCGAGCGCGCCGAGATCGTCGTCGCCTTCGAACCCGGCGAGACCGCCGTGCTGCGCTCCAACCCGGCCGACGAGGGCTACTCGGGCCCGCTCGGGCGCTTCAACGGTGGCGAGGACCTGCTCGACATCTGCGAGTTCCGGGCCGCCGAGACCCTGGCCGACACCACCGCGATCCCCCAGGCCATGGGGACCGCCCCGGACCTGGCAGACGCCGAGATCGCCGAGGAGCGCTCATTTTCGCTGTCGGGCTTCAACCAGATCAACGGCGAGTCCATGGACCCCATGCGCATCGACTTCGGGGTACGCGAGGGCACCGTCGAAGTGTGGGAGGTCACCAACGCGGACGGCTCCATGCACAACTTCCACGTGCACGACGTTCAGTTCCAGGTGCTCACTGTCGACGGCGAAGAGGCGCCGGAGCGCCTGCGCGGATGGAAGGACACCGTCCAACTGCTGCCGCAGAAGAAGTACCGGCTCGCGATGCGCTTCAGCGACTACACCGACCCGAACCTGCCGTACATGTACCACTGCCACATCCTCGCTCACGAGGATTCGGGGATGATGGGCCAGTTCGTGGTCCTCGGCGAGGGCGAGGAGATCGGGGAGGTTCCGGTCAGCGAGTCGGCGCACTTTCACGACTGACAGTGAGAATTGATCGTGGCACGGCTCGGTGGTCTGACTCGCCGACTGACTGACGCTCCGGCTGTCCTTGCTTGGAATTGTCGACCGTCCGGGCGGTGTCGTGTAGCGCGTGACCGGCCGGGCTTCCGTGACCTGATAGGAGCCTGGCTAGAGGCCCCATCACTGTCTTGTCCGTCTGCCCGGCCGGTGCGCGCCCTCCCGTGCGTATCAGTTGGAAAGGCGGTACACCCCAGCATGCCAGAGACCCTCGCCGTGATCGGCGGCATCGAAACCCACACCGACGCCCACCAGGCCGCGGTCATCGACTCCATCGGCCGCCACCTGGCGACCGAGTCGTTCCCGACCACACCGAAGGGCTACCGGGACCTGACCGCCTGGCTCGCCGGCCACGGCGAGGTCCTGGCCGTCGGCATCGAGGGCACCGGCGCCTACGGCGCCGCTATCGCCCGGCACCTGACCGGCGAGGGCGTCACCGTGGTCGAGGTCGACCGGCCCGACCGCAAAACCCGCCGCGACAACGGCAAGTCCGATCCCGTAGACGCCTATGCCGCGGCCACCGCGGTCCTGTCGGGCCGAGCGAACGGGATCCCGAAGGCCCGCAACGGCGTCTGCGAGGCCATCCGGGCGCTCCGTGTCGCTCGCAAAGGCGCGGTCTGACCCCGCCTGCGCCACCCGCGTCGCGCTGCGCCGCCTGGCCCGCCGCTACCTCGACCTGCACACCGAGATCACCGAAGCCGACAAGGACATCCGCGCCCTGGTCGCCCAGGCCGCTCCCGACCTGCTCGCCTTGCCCGGCGTCGGCCCCGAGACCGCCGGACAGCTGCTGACCAGCTCCGGCGACAACCCCGAACGGCTGCGCAGCGAGGCCGCGTTCGCCCACCTCTGCGGAGCCGCGCCGGTCCCGGCCTCCTCGGGCAGGACCAACCGACACCGACTCAACCGCGGCGGCGACCGCGCCGCGAACAACGCCCTGCACACGATCGTGCTGGTCCGCATGAAATACGACCAGCGCACCCGCGACTACATCACCCGCCGCACCCTCGAAGGCATGACCAAAAAGGACATCATGCGATGCCTGAAACGGTTCGTCGCCCGCGAGATCTACCGACACCTACCCGCCATGACCCAGAACACACAACCACTCCCGTAGACCGCTTGACGATCTATAGGAGCTTCCAAGACCGCTCCCGGGCCGCAAGGGCTCGGGACGAGCGCGGCGTCGGACGGACCACCGTAGGCACAACGACAGTCCGCCCGGCGCCGCACTATTCCGCTAGAGCGAGCAGGCGGCGATGTGCTTGGCGATCGCCGGGAGGTCCACGTTCTCCTTGAACTCGAAGCGGACCCGGCCGAGCCCGCTGAACCACAGGTCGAGTTCGCCGTCGTTGTCCATCAGGCCGTCGGTCTCGACCGAGTAGGCCTGGATCTTGTTGTAGGGCAGGGACGTGTAGTCCTTCTTGCGGCCGGTCATGCCCTGCACGTTCACGGCGATGACCCGCTTGTTCGTGAAGACCACGAAGTCGCGCACGCCCTCGAAGGTCAGGGCGACCTCTTCGCCGTCGACCAGCAGCGGCTGGACCTCATCGTGGAAGCCGGGGTCGTCGGTGACGGTGAGCTTGAACAGAGAGCCGTTTTCGATATCGATCATGCGGGCAGGATATCGGTACCGCCCGGTGATCGCGTAGCCGCTAATACTGTTCGGCCGCAAGCGCAGTGGCCTGGGCGATCACCACTTTGACCGGACGCGACAGCGCGGCCGCAGCGGTGGCCGCGTCCTCGTACTCGACCGAGGTGTTGACGACCTCGCCATGCTCGAGCGCGATTTTCACTCCGATCTCGTGTCCGTCCACAGTGACATGCGTGTAGCGGCGTTCGAGCGCGTACTTGTCGATCTCATAGGAGCGCATGCCGATCGTGGTGGTGTGCCGCACCAGCGCCGACCGCACGGCCGAGATCGCCTCGGCCCGGCACAGCACGTGGACGGTGTGCGCGGGGCGGCCCTTCTTCATGAGGATCGGCGTCAGCCACGCGTCCGAAGCCCCGGCATCGAAGAGCGCGGCGAGCGCCGCGGGCCACAGGCGCGGGTCGAGGTCGTCCACGTTCGTCTCGATGACGACGGGTTTGGCGGTCGGTCGCTCTGCTCCGCCGTGTGTTGTGGACGCGATGCCGCTGCGGACGTGCGCCTTTCGCGGGGCATGCTCGTGAGGCTCTTGTCCCGCAGACGATGCGGAGCCATGCGGCCCGTGCTCGGCAAGGTCGTGGTGCGCCTCGTCGACATCGTGGTCGTGGTCATCGGCATGATGCGAATGGCCGGGGTCGGCATGGTCATGACTGTCGTGATCGTGGGGTCTCGGTGCCAATTGGTGGCGGTGTGCGCGCGCCGCGCGGCCCCGTGCCTCGACCGCTTGGCCGATCACGAGCCGCAGCAGGTTCGCCCGCTCTTTCGGGTCCCGGCCGCCTGCTCCTACGCCGACCGCTTCGATCACGATCTCCGGCAGCGGCCCGTAATCGGATGCCGCTGCCGCGATGATCGCCGCACCGGTCGGCGTGCACGCCTCGTACGGCACTGCGCCCACGACCGGCGCGCCCGCATCGGCAAGCACCCGTAGCACCGCAGGAGCGGGCAGGGGGATCGACCCGTGCGATCCACGTGTCGTGCCGCCTCCGACAGTGACCGTCGAGGCGATCAGCCGATCAATCCCCAGGGACGCCAGGCCCGCGGCCGCGCCCACGATGTCCGCGATCGAGTCGAGCGCGCCAACCTCGTGGAAGTGCACGTCCTCGACGTCGATGCCGTGAGCGGCCGCTTCGGCCGCCGCCAGCCGCGCGAACGCCCCCAGCGCCAGTTTCCGGGTCGCCTCGTCGAGCTGCGCGTCTTCGAGCATGGCCCGGATCGACCGCCAGCGCCGGTCGGTCGCCACCTCCGGCACGTCGACGTCGACCTTCGTGCCGACCAATCCGTGGCGCGTCGCCTTTTTTGCGCGCAAGCGGATCGGTTCGGTGCCGAGCGCGTCGACCGCCGCCTGCATGAGCGCCAGGTCCACGCCCGCGTCGACCAGGGGGCCGAGGAACATGTCGCCGCTCGCGCCAGCCGAACAGTCCAGCCACGCGATCGTCACCGCGTCTCCCTGACCAGGTCGCCCCTGCACTGAGGTGCCTTCACTGAGTGCCGCTTTCACTGCGTCGCCTTCACACCGAGGATCCGCGCCGCGGCCATCGCCGCGCCGAAGCCGTTGTCGATGTTCACCACGACAACCCCCGGCGAGCAGGAGTTCAGCATCGTCAGCAGCGGCGCGAGTCCGCCGAACGCGGCCCCGTAGCCTACCGAGGTCGGCACTGCGACCACCGGTGCGGAGACGAGCCCCGCAACGACCGAGGGCAGTGCTCCGTCCATGCCCGCCACCACGATGACGCAGGCCGCCTCCCGCAGGTCGCCGACCTTGTCGAGCAGCCGGTGAAGCCCAGCGACGCCCACGTCCGTGATCGGGCGCGCGTCGATCCCGTTGGCGCGTGCGACGATCTCGGC
>DATABR010000313.1:0-14058 GCA_036259435.1 Glycomyces sp. | reverse complement strand
GATCGGAAGGCTGAAGCGGCCCTCCAGGTCCGAGGTCAGCAGGCCGACGGTGCCGGTGCGCCCGGCCAGGAGTCCGCGGGCGAGTGAGTTGGGGGAGAAGGAGAGCTGCGCGGCGGCCTCCAGGACCCGCTCGCGGGTCTGGGCGTGCACGTGGTTGCGGCCGTTGAGGGCCTTCGAGGCGGTCGCAACCGAGACGCCCGCCAGGCGGGCCACATCGGAGAGTGTGGCGGCGCGAGTGCCGCGCGGGGCCGGGGTCCTGGCCATGAGGTACTCCTTCTGCCGGTCACGAAGCCGGTTCGGTGGACCGCGACCGCGATCGTGCAGGATTTATCCCCATAGGATTCGCGGCCCCATAGGCGCTGCGGCCGGGTTGGCTCGACTGTAGCCGACCGGCCGAAACTTCGCCGAACCTGCTTTTGGTGGCGCACCACCGCACGGAATCATGGCGATCGATGCATTGACATGCCGTGGGTCAGGTTCAGGGCATCGGGGGCGACGCAGCAACCGAAAAGGTTTTCGGACTCTTTCGGCCCCACGCGCACCCGCATCCCTCCCGGAGACACGCAATGGTGCATCGCCCCACGTCCGCCCGACTCCTCGCCACCACCGCCCCGCTCGCCTTGGCCGCCGGCCTCATCGCCGGCGCGGCCGGGCCCGCCGCGGCCCAGCGGCCATCGGCTACCCCGAGTTCACCGGCGGCGACGCCGTTCCCCGCGGCTCCAACTCAAGCGGCTACACGATCGACATCGGCGACGGCGACTTCTCCGAGGTCCCGGCCGACGCGGTGCGCGGCTGCGCCGCGGTCGAACGCGGGCCCGTGGTGCTCTGCGCTGAATCGTGGGACATGCCCGACGGTGCGGGCGTGTCGGATCTCACTGTGGATACCCAGGTCCCGCCGGTCGAGCGGGACGGTTGCGTCCATGTCGCCGCACGCCTCCACGACCGCGGCGACGCCTGGCCCTACGGCTCCCCGCCCGACGACGACGCCGCGACGGCCGAAGTCGCGCTCGTCCCGTTCCACTTGCGGGCCACCAGGGGCCCGGCGCAGCTGCGGGGGTGGATGCCGCTCGGCTGACCGGATGTGTCCGGTGCGTACCGGAATGCGGGCGCACCGGCCCCGCCCGCCTCCGCCTTCCGGAATGCCTGTCTCAAACGACGCACTGGGAGTCCAACTGGCGCATGGTCTTGCACCCTTAGGATGAGGGTCGTCGGGTGGGTCGGACGGAGACGAGGAACCGAATAATGAGCGAGCTGCTGGAATTCCTGGGCACGGCCGAGCAGGCGGCCGAGACGGCGGTCGAGGTGATCCGGTCGGGGCTGGGCCGCGAACGCTCCATCAGCGGCAAGGGTGACCGCGACTTCGCCACGGACCTCGACTTCGCCGTGGAGGACGCGGTGCGCGCGTTCCTCGCGGAGGAGACGCCCACGATTCCGCTGCTGGGCGAGGAACGGGGCCGCACCGGCGATGCGGAGTCCTCGTACGAGTGGGTGCTCGACCCCATCGACGGGACCATCAACTTCGCCCACCGCTCGCCGCTGCACGCCGTCTCGCTCGCGCTGACCCGCAACGGGATGCCCGTGGTCGGCGTCGTCCAGGCGCCCATGTCCGATGAGCGCTTCAGCGCCGCCCTCGGCCACGGCGCGGCCCTGAACAAGCACCCGCTGGCCGCCGCCGGGCCCGCCGAACTCTCTTCGGCCGTGGTCGCCATGGGCGACTTCGCGGTCGGCGAGGACGCAGACAAGCGCAACCTCCGGCGCCTGGCGACCCTCCAGCGGCTCGTCCCGAAGGTGCAGCGAATCCGGATGCTCGGCACGGCCGCGCTCGACCTGTGCTGGCTCGCGACCGGGCGCCTCGACGCGGTCCTGCACGACCGCATCAACCTGTGGGACGTCGCGGCGGGCACGGTGATCTGCCGCGAGGCCGGGGTGTTCGTCACCGACCTCGACGGCGTCGACTACGGCCCCGGCGCGATGTCGGTGCTCGCCGCCGGGCCCGAGGTCCACCGCGCACTGCTCGCCGAACTCGGCCAGACCGGCTGAAACGCGTTCGGCGGGAGACTGCGCTCAGAAAGGAGTCGGCATGACCGACTACGCCCAGACCGTCACCACCGTCGACTCAGAGGAGGCCGCGCTCGCTTTGGCGCGCAGCGCGGTCGAGGAACGCCTCGCGGCCTGTGCCCAGGTGTCGGGCCCGATCACGAGCGTCTACCGATGGGAGGGCCGCACCGAGACGGCCCGCGAGTGGCAGGTCGCCTTCAAGACCACCGCTGAGGCGTACCCGGAGCTGGAGGCCCACATCAAGGCCCGCCACGGCTACGACGTGCCCGAGATCCTGCTGATCCCGGTCACCACGGGGAACGCCGCCTACTTGGCGTGGATCGACGAGGAGACCCGCTAGGCCGCCAGCGCCTGCGCGTCGTAGGCCCGGCGCGCCTCGATGATGTCGGGCCGGTGCCGCTCGGCCCAGTCGAGCAGGCCCGTCAAGTGCCCGTAGAGTTCCCGGGCGCTCGGCGTCGCGCTGTACTCCACTTTGGGCGGCACGGTCGGGTAGACCGTGCGCTCGAGCAGTCCGTCGCGCTCGAGGTTCCGCAAGGTCAGTGTCAGCATCCGGCGGCTGATGCCGGGGATGCTGCGCTCGAGTTCGGTGTAGCGCACCGGGTTGCGGATGGCGGCCACCAGGATCGACACCGACCATTTGCCCGCGACCCGATCGAGGATCTGGACGATGGGGCAGGCCTCGGCCTGCACGTCGGACATCGGCAGCACGCAGTCGTCGCTCATCGGTCCCCTTCCTTCTCCGCGTCGCGGCGCGGGTCACCTGTGTCGCACCTCACTACCGGGCGTCGGCCGGATGACCTGGACGGGAACATTCATGTACCCCCTGGCACATGAAAGTGCCTTCTTACGAATGCCTTCATTGGAACACATGATGGCCTCAGGAACAAATCGTTCCCCATGAACGCCATCCCAAGGGAGCCCCCGATGTCACCCAGTGCCGCGCAAAGCCTTCGCACCCGTTGGCTCGCCGTCATCGCCCTCTCCGCCGCCCAGGTCATGATCGTCCTGGACCAGAACATCGTCAGCATCGCGCTCCCCGCCATCCGCGAGGACCTGGCGTTCAGCCAGGCCAACCTGGTGTGGACCGTCAACGCCTACGTGATCCCCTTCGGCGGCCTGCTGCTCCTCGCCGGTCGACTCGGCGACCTCATCAGCCGCAAACAGGTCTTTCTCGCCGGACTCGCCCTCTTCACCGCCGCCTCGGCGGGGGCCGCGCTGGCCGACGGCCAGGGATTCCTGCTCACCGCCCGGTTCATGCAGGGCATCGGCGGCGCCGTCACGGCCGCCGGGCTGCTGGGCATGATCGTCACGATCTTCCCCGAACCGCAGCACCAGGTGAAGGCCATCGGCCTCTACGGCTTCGCGTCCGCCGGCGGCGGCGCGGCAGGGAGTGTCGTGGGCGGCGTGCTCACCGAGACGCTCGGCTGGGAGGCGGTCTTCTACGTCAACCTCCCGCTCGGCCTGATCGTGGCCGCGCTCGCCTGGAGACTGCTGCCCGCCGAGCACGGGATCGGCTTGCGGGCCGGGGCGGACGTGATCGGCGCAGCGCTCGTGACCTCGGGCCTCATGCTTGCGGTGTACGCCCTGGTCGAGACCGAGCGCTACGGCCTGACCTCGGCCCGCACTCTCGGCTTCGGCGCCCTCGCGGCAGTGCTCCTCGCCGGGTTCGTCATCCGCCAGGCCAAGGCCGCCGCGCCGCTCATCCCGCCGCGGATCCTCCGCTCTCGCAACGTCACCGGAGCCAACTTGGCCCAGGCGCTCATGGTCGGCGCGGCGTTCGGGTTCATGTTCTTCACCGTCCTCTACCTCCAGCAGGTGCTCGAATTCGCGCCGCTCGCGGCGGGCCTGGCGTTCCTGCCCGCTCCGATCGTGATCGCGGTCGTCTCGATGGCGCTCGCCCCGCGGCTCCTGACCCGCTTCGGGGCTCGCCCGATGGTGCTGGCGGGCCTGTCGCTCATGGTCATCGGCTTCATCCTCTTCGCCCAGATGCGCGCCGACGGGAACTATCTGGCGGACGTGCTGCCGGGCATGGTGACCGCGCCGCTCGGCTTCGGCCTGGCGATGCCCGCCCTGATGACCCTCGGCATGGCCGACTCCAGGCCCGAGGACGCGGGCGTCACCTCCGGCCTGTTCAACACCGCCCAGCAGGTCGGCGGCGCGGTCGGCCTCGCGGTCATCAGCACCGCGGTCTCGGCCCGCAGCGGCACGCTTCTCGACGGCGGGGCAGTGGAGGCCGAAGCACTGACCGGCGGGTTCAGGCTCGGGTACGGCGTCGCCGCCGGACTCGCGGCGGCGGCCCTGGTCATCGCGTTCACGATGATCAAGGCCCGCAAAGCGCCCGCGGCCGAACCGATGCCGGTCGCCGTCAGCTAGACGAGAAAACGCCCTGGGCCGCCATCCGATACGGATAGCGGCCCCGGGCGTTCATGCTCACTCAGGTTCAGTCGGGGAACGCGATCGCCCAGGCCGGCACGTACTCGGTCAGCCAGACGCCGTTCTCGGAGCGGTAGAACCGGTGGTCCTTCTCGGCCATCCGCGCCGCGTCGATCTCGAGGATCACGGGCTTGCCGCGCCGCGACCCCACCTTGACGGCCGTCTCGCGGTCGGGGGAGAGGTGCACATGGTGCCGCTCCATCGGCTTGATCCCCTCCTCGCGGATTCCGTCGAGGAAGCGGTCCGTGGTCCCGTGGAACAGCACCGGCGGCGGCTCGACCGAGACCAGGTCGAGGTCCACGTCGACCGTGTGCCCCTGGTTGGCCCGGATCTGCCCGTCCCGCACCGCGAACCGCTGCTTGTCGTTCTGGGACACCACCTCGTCGAGCTCTTCGCGGGTGATGGGGAACCCGTGCTCGTCGGCGGCCTTGAGCAGCGCATCGACCTGGACCCAGCCGTGCTCGTCCAGTTCGATCCCGATCTCGTCCGGATCGTGACGCAAATGCCGCGACAGGAACTTCGAGACTCGCACCAAGCGCCGCTCGTTCACGTCGACCTCCGCTCCGACGTCCAGGAAAAGCCAGACTACCAGCGCGATCACACTTGCGTCAGCGCCAGAACCAACGCCAGCGCCGGGAACAGCCCCTGCTTGAGTGCCGCCGAGGCCATCGACCGGTCCTTCAGCACCAGCGCCAGCGCCGCGCCCAGCATCGAGCCGCACGCGAAGACGATCAGCGTCCACCCCACCGCGGCCTCGGCCCGCACCACCGCGACGCCGACGAGCGCGCCGAGGGCCAGGAACAGGTTGTACCAGCCCTGGTTGAACGCCCAGCTCCGGACGCGTTCGACGTCCGCCGTCTCGACCCCGAACACCCCGCGGTGCACCTTCGGGTCGCTGAAGCGCAGGCACTCCATGACCCAGATGTACACGTGAAGGAGGCCGGCGAGCGCGGCCGCGATCTGGACTGCGATCAACATGGACGGCATTCTCCACGACGCCGCCCCGCGGCGGCGGACGGTCCCGTTCGGTCAGTCCGGGTCCAGCACCAAGAGATCCGGCGGCACCAGCGTGCGGGTGCGCAGCAGCTCGTTGATGAGGTTGTGGTTGAGCATGTTCCCCACCGGCTCGCCCACCTCCTCCCGGGTCAAGCCCGGCACGCCTCCCGTCGAGAGCCGCTTGCGGACCCCGGCGATCAGGTGTTCGACCTTCTTCGGCCGCCAACTGCCACCAGGGCTCAGCTCGGCGAGCTCGGCGGCGACCTGCTTCCACGACACCGGCTGCGGATAAGCGTCGTGGAGCAGGTACCGCTGGGCCAGGCACACGAGCGCCAGCCGCTCGTCCGCGTCGAGCTTCCACGGCCGGTCCTTCAACGTGGCCGCGTCCGGCGCGGGCGTCGGCAATCGGCCGTCCACACCCGCCACATACAACTCGACCAGGTGCCGCCGCCGCGCGGTGCCGCTGATGAACACCGGCGTGTAGCCGGTCTGGAGCGGGAACGCCTCGTCCTCGGGGAACAGCATCCGCGCGCCCGGCAACTGCAACGGCAGGTGCCCGGTGTTGCTGAGCCACCAGTGGTCCCCGCGCCGGGCCAGTCGACCCTGGCTGCGGCTGACGCGCCGGTCGTCCTCACCGACGCACACATGGACCTCCGGCCGGTTCCGTCCGAACAGGACCACCCGCTCCTCCTTGGGGCGGAAGCGGACACCGCCCGACACCGAGAGCGCGAAGATGGTGCCCGGGAGGGACTCGGGCACGCCGAACGCGAGGCTCGCGTGGCTCGCAGGCAGCGGCTCCAGCCCCTCGACCTGGGGGATGTCAGTCATGTCGACCTCCGGATCTTCTTCGACCACAGCGTCGCACGCCCGCTCCGGGACCACTCCCGAGCGGGTCGGTTTACAACTGAGTCAGGCACCCGACGAGGAGGAACCCCATGCACCGCAAGGCAACCCTGGCGGCCCTGACCGCCGCACTCGCACTCGCGACGGCCGCCTGCGGCGGTTCGGACGCCGGGCCCGAGGAACCGGCGGCCGACCCGACGATGCGCCCGCAGCAGGAGCGCACCGCTCTGCCGACTCCCTCACCGCGGCCGTTCCCGACCGCCGCCGACGGCGAGGACTACGGCGCCTGCTTCGACGGCGAATGCGAAGTGCTCGTGACCGTCGGCATCGAAATCGAATTCGACGGCGACTTCCGCGTGCCGCCCACCACGGTCGAGCAGATCAGTGATGCCGTGACCGTGGTGGCGAGGGACTCCAGCGGCTACCTGTCGTTCAATCTCGGCGTGGGAGGCAGGGGCAACTTCCAGAACTCGCTGAACGTGGAGGTCATCGCCGTCCAAGGTGAGCAGGCGGTCCTCAGGTTCTGGCCCGGCGAAGCCGGACGCTAACCTTCCCTCAGCGCGACCGCCGCGCTCTCGGCCATGGACACCGCCAAGGCGCACAGTTCGTCGAGGGGGTCATCGTCCTCGCCTTCGACCCAGATTCTGAGGTACTCGGCGTTGATCGTGCCGTCCTTTTCGGTGCTGGGGAACTCGCGGTGGACGAGGCTGACCAGGCACGAGCCGTCGCCCCAGTTTTCGCCCTCGTTGTACCCGGTGCGGCCGGCGAGCTCGACGGGCTCGCCGTTGTCGGGCTCCGGCGGATCGTCGCGGTCGAACAGCACCCGAACGTCGATCTCGTTGGTGGTGCTGTGCCACTTGCAGGTCCACCCGGCGAAGCCCCTTTGGGGGTGGTCCGCGTCGACTCCGGGGAAACGTTCGAGCGCCTCGTCGTTCAGCAGCTCGCAGGCGTCCACGTAGTACAGCGATGCGGGATCGTCCTCGGCCGCGCGCCGGGGAATCTGTCCCGCGTTGAGGATCGCGAGCGCCCCGTTCACGGCGGTGTCGGCGATGGGGCACAGGTCGGTGTCCTCGCCGGGGTCCTGCTTGACGTCGAGGTCGACGAAGTGCTCGCCGTCGGGCAGGATCAAGGTCCGCTCGCACAGCTCGTGCTCGCCTTCGCCACGGACGACGCCGAAGGACCCGACCATCGAAACTTCGCCTTCCTGGAGCGGGTCGCCGTTCGTCTCGTAGAAGTACAGCTTGAGGTCGACGCCCCCGGTGTCGTTTTCGATGCGGAGGTCGCAGCTCTCGAAGGCCCCGTTGTCGGCGTCGATGCTGGTCTCGCCGTAGGCGCCGAGCGCCGCCTCGTCGTAAAGCGCGCAGGGGTCGGCGGTGGCCTGATCGCCGAGGATGTTCGCGCTCGACACGCCCGGGGCATTGTCGTCCTGCGGAGGTTCGGCTTCAGACTCGCGCAGCCCCGTCCAGACGAAGACGGCCAGCACCACCAGGACCGCCGCCGCGGCGCCCTCGCCGATCCACTTCCTCCGCGGCTTCGGGTCGCGACTGGCCCCGACCGTCCGCTCCCCGCTCAGCTTGCCGAGCTCCAGGCGCGCCTCCGCCACTTTGCTGCGCCGTTTGGGGTCGGTCTGGAGCAGCCGGTCGAGCACGGGCGCGAGCGTTCCGGCCCGCTTGGGCTCTACCCGGTCGCCCTGGGCGGTGCGCCACAGCAGCGCGTGCGCGTTCCCCTCGCCGAACGGCGAGGTGCCCTCGACCAGGTGGAAGAGCGTGGCGCCCAAGGAGAAGACGTCGGCCGCGGTGGTGAACTTGCCGCCGCGCACCACCTCGGGCGCGACGTAGCCCGGCGTTCCGGTGACCGCGCCGGTCCCGGTGAGCGTCGGCTCGGCGTGCACTTGCCGTGCGATCCCGAAATCGGCGAGTTTCGCGTGCCCCTGGTCGGTGACCATCACATTCGCGGGTTTGATGTCCCGGTGGAGGATCCCCTTGGCGTGCACCGCCTCCAGGCCCCCGGCGAGCTGCGCGCCGTATCGGGCCGCCTCGTCGGCGGTGACCGTGCCGAGCTCCGCGAGCGTGCGCCCGTTCACGAACTCCATGACGATCCACCAGTCGCTGTTCTCTTCGACCACGTCGTGGACCGCGACCACATTGGGGTGGCTCACGCTCGCGAGGACCTCGGCCTCGCGCCGCATCTTCGCCGCCGTGGCCGCGTCACCTCCGGCGAGCGCCCGCTTGAGCGCCACCGGCCGCTCGCTCAACCGCAGATCCGCCGCACGCCACACCTGCCCTTGGCTCCCCGAACCGAGGCGCTCGTCCAACCTGTACCGATCATGCACGACTTGCCCAGCGCGCAACCGTTTCTCCGATCGCCGATAACCCGAAAGGCCCCCATGTGTCGCGCTCTACACTAATGCACCGCGGCTGATCGGTGACACCCCGAATCGGCGCCGATGCGGTACGGGTCCCGGTACGCGGCGATTCGACCTGCCCGTTGAACGGCCTGGGGGACTGTATATCCGGCATCGACACGCGCTGTTGCGGCCCGTCAACCCGGCTGCTCCACGCTGGTGCGGTCGAGGAACGGCAGCACCAGCGCCGCGAGTTCGGCGGGAGTCGTATAGGTGGCGTCGTGCGGACTGTCCGGCACCACGGCCGACTCTCCGTGCGGCAGCAGGCGGACCACCTCCTCGACCCAGCGCTGCGAGGCCACCGCCTCCTTCGCGCCGCGCGTGACCAGTACGGGCGCGCGGACGTGGGGGAGTTTGCGCTCGACTCGGTCGCGCAGCGCCACATGGAAGGTATGCCAGGCCCGGACGAGCCCGGCGTCGAGCAGGTCGCGCACGAGGATCGGCAGCTGGCTCGGGTCCTCATGCGGCAGGCCCCGCACCCAGCGCAGCGCCTGCCGGAGCATCGACGGCGCGCGTGGATCCATGGTGGGGCCCACCAGGATCAGGCTCCGCACCAGCTCCGGGTGCGTGACGGCGAGGTCGACGGCGATCTGCGTGCCGAAGGAGTTGGCGAGCACGGCGGCGGGTGCGGTGCCGGTCGCTTCCATCCATGCGGCGAGCCCGTCTGCGAGCTCGTGGAGATCGCGCGCCCTCTCGCCGCCGCTGAGGCCGAACCCGGGCAGGTCGACCACCCGTACGGGGTAGTGGTCCGCGAGGCACGCGGCCAGCGGCATGAGGTAGCGGTGCGAGACGGCCATGCCATGGACGAGGACGACCGGCGGCCTGTCCGGCGGGTCCTGCCGGGTCCCCCGGCAGTGCATCCTGATCCCGTCGATCCACGTCCAGCGGCTCTCGAATCGGGCATCGGGCCGCGGAGCGGCAGTGGCGAGGGCATAGCGCTCGCGCATCCGCTTCCAGTTCCAATTGCCAGTCGACATCGCGCAGTAAGAATACCCCGAGGAAAACTCCGGGTCAGATCACCGAAAATGCCGAAAAGACAGCGAACACCCGCCGAGCGCGGGAGAAGATGCGAAAGTCCATCAAGCCAGGGGCGGGAAAGGGAGGCACCGAAGATGAGCGGCATCGTAGTGTTCGGAGCAGCGGGCAAGACGGGTTCGAGGGTCGTGTCCGAAGCCGCCGCCCGTGGGCATGCGGTCACGGCGGTCGCCCGCGACACGGGCGCCCTCGGCGCGCTCCCGGACGGCGTGCGAGCCGCCGCCGCGGACGTCACCGACTCTGCCGCCGTCGCCGAGCTGGCCGAAGGTGCCGACGCGCTGGTGCTAGCGGTCGGCGCCCGCGAACCGGACTTGCACACCGACGCGGTGCGCGCGGTGGTGGCCGCCGCCAAGTCACTGGGTGCCGAAGCGCCGCGCATCATCCACATGGGAGTCGGCGCGAACCTGCTGAACGACGACGATGAGCGGATCTTCGACACACCGGCGTTCCCGGAGGAGTTCAAGCCGTACGCGATCGGCCAGATGCGCGCGCTCGACGCATACCGGGCGCTCGGCGACGAGGTCGACTGGACGTACCTGTCCCCGCCGCCGGTCCACTTCGCCCCGGGCGAGCGCACCGGCCACTACCGCACCGGCCTCGACCACCCGGTTATCGGCGAGGACGGCCAAGCACGTATCTCCTATGAGGACTGCGCCGCCGCCTTGGTCGACGAGATCGAGCGGCCGCATTACCGAGGCCGCCGCTTCACCGTCGGCTACTGACGCCCCGCAGTGCGCGGAACTGGCCCCATCGGCAACTGCGATCGCCAGCTTGAAGAAATCGAGCGTCTTCAGGGCGGCAGCACGCGATAGGTCACGTGCGTGACCAGGCTCGCGACCCGCGCCGACACCTGTTCGAGCTGCAGCGGCGGGACGCCGTCGAACAGCCTGGTGCCGGAGCCGAGCGTCATCGGCACGATGTGCAGCCGCAGCTCGTCGATCAGACCGGCGGTGAGATATTGGTTGATCGTGGTCGCTCCGCCCATGATCGCCACATCGCCGTCGCCGGCCGCCTCGCGCGCCTGCGCCAGCGCCGACTCGATGCCGTCGGTGACGAAGTAGAACGTGGTGCCGCCCTCCATCGGCTGCGGGTCGCGCGGGTAGTGGGTGAGCACGAAGACCGGCGCGTGGTAGGGCGGATCGTCGCCCCACCAGCCGTTCCATTTCCGGTCCCACTCGCCGCGCACCGGGCCGAACATATTGCGTCCCAGGATGAACGCGCTCGCGGCGGTCATCTGCTCGATCTCTTCCCTGTTCTCGTCAGGCGTGTCGGAGAACCAGGCGTGGAGTCTGTCGCCCCAGCCGTCGCCGCCGTCGTCGCCGAACGGGCGCTCCTCGCTCTGATTGAGCCCGGCCGAATATCCGTCGGCCGAGATGGTGATGCCGCAGGCCACGATGCCCATGCGTGCCTCCTGGTTGGTCGCTCGATCATCCCGGCGCCTCCGCTCGGGCGATCAGACTATGCGATCTCAGCATGGCCTTACGGCCGATCGAAGTCCAATACTGCGCGGCTGAGATCCGAATGGGGACTGTTTCGGTCCTCATCCCTGGGGAGCATGGGGTCGACGATCACCGCAGGAAAGACTCCACCAGAATGGAATCCGCAATAGCGAGGGAGTGAGTTCGTGGGATATTGGGACGAGGAAATGGACCCCTATGAGGACGTCCTTGAATCCGTTTCGGCCCGGGACCGTTTCCGTATCGCCTTCGAGTCGCTCGAATGGTCGCTTGCCACCACTGAAAGCGGCCCGATCGAAGACGCGGGATCCCGGGAGTTCATCGACCGGACCCTTGGGCGGGTCCGCTCAGCACTGCAGCAAGGGCTGACTCTCGCCCCCGCGGACAACAGCCTCCTGAACGAACTGACCGTGCAGCAGCAGAACGCGTACGAGGACGGCGTCGTCGGTATCGTGCTCGCATTGGGGTTGTGTTTCGACGAACTCGGCGACCAGATCACCCCTGACAGGACGCTCGAGGTCCTCAGCCAGTGCTACGAGTTCGAATCGATCCGCACCCGCCCGGACCCGATCGTGACTGAAGAGTTCGAACGCGGCAGCGCCCGGCTGCGGGACGTCATTGACTTCCAACAGGCGCTCATCGGCCGGTTCGCTTCATAGCAGGTGCCAAGCACCACGGCCACCTGTTCGCCGCATTCCTCGCCCTCGCCGCCTCCCGCATCTGGGAACACGTCGGCGACCAGCCGTTTCGAGTCCTCGCCGTCGACGAGACCGTCGGTCGTTTTGAAGCGCAGTTTCGACGTCGGCGGCGTCTCCCGCGGCATCGGTGAGGGTGGCAGGCGAAATTCTGTCAAGGAGGAAGATGAAGTGCATGGTGAAGGGCCGCTGTTCGTCGTTGGGGAACCCGTCGCCGTCGAGTCGTAGGTTCGCCTGCAGGGCCCCTGGCAGAGCACTGCCACGAAGGTGCTGAGGAATGCTTCGCCGGCCAGTTCGTCGGCATGGTCGATGAGGATCGCGACATCTTTTGAACGGAACCCGTGGGCGTGCCAGTCGTGCAGGCAGTCGGCCAGCGCGTCCCAGTTCCTGCCGAAGTAGGAGGGAAATGACATTGCCTCGTCGAAAGCACTGAAGATCGACGAGGGCTCACGCAGGCCCCGTCCGTCCATCCGGATGATGCTCCCGCCCGCCAACTCAAGCTTCGCCGTCTCGGTGGCCAACCAAGGGTCGTCGGAACAAGTGAAGACGACCCAAGGGGGTCGGCGTTCCGTGAGGGACGGTGGGTTCACACTGCCGTTCCTGGCACAAGCCCTTCCCGCTTGAAGTGCCACTGGTTCGATCCAAGCGGCGCGCAATTGTCGCAACTCGCGCTGGCTTCGCGCATTGGTACGCCGCGAGCAGTCCGCGACCGTCTCGAGGTCGACGAGCTTGAGCGGCTGCTGTGCGCTGCTCGAGCTGGGGTGCCGCGGATGCAGCTTGTGAAGGAGTTCGGAGTCAGTCGAAAGACGATCTACCGTCTGTTGAAGGCAACCGAGCTGGCCACCTAAAACGACTCGGATCGGTTCGGCGCCCGTGCTGGTCACTTCGTTGCGTCACGGCGAACGCGGTGCGTCTCCGGGCACGGGAATCGGATTCGGTCGCGGCATCTTCGGGAGCGCTGGCGGGTACTGTGCGGTCGGGCGGCGCGGGCCGCTGTTGGGACGACTTGCGGCGAGTGTGCCGCAGTCCGGGAGGGATCGCGCATGGGCCGCAACGGGAAAGACCTGGTCGGGCGGGCCTGGGAACGGAGCGGGTCCCGGTGACGGGCGGGCTGCTGTGGGGCTTGACGGGCTTGGCGCTGATCGACTCGGTGAACGCCGCCACGATCTGGATCATCATCGTGATCCTCTTGGGCGCGAGGCGCCCCGCGCCGACCGGCTGGATGTTCATGCTCGGAGCGGTGGCGTCGTTCCTGGCCTTCACACTCTTGTTCTACTTCGGACTCTCGTTCGCGGACTCGGTGCTCGACGGGTTCACCTTGTGGCTGCGCCGCTTGCTGTTCGCCGGCCTCGCAGCGGCCCTGATCGTGATGGGCGTGCGCCGGCTCAGGCCGCGCGAGCGAAGAGGCTACGCGCTGCCGCCCTGGGTGAACGCCTGGAGCGCATTGCCGTTCGGGGTGCTCGCCACGCTCGCCGACTTCCCCAACGCGTTCCCGATGCTGCTGGCGGTCGAACGCCTCATCGACGCCGACATCCCCGCACCGGTGGCGGTGGCCGTCCTCGTCGGCTACACCCTGGTCTACGCGCTGCCTTCGGCGCTGATCCTCGCGGCCGGTCTGGCGTTCAACGAGGAGCTGCGCGACCAGCTCCAGTCGATGCTGGGCAGCCGCACTTCCGGGACCGCCGCGCGGAGCCCGGGAGCGGCCTCGGCTTGCTTCGCGGGAGCCGCCGCGAGCCTCGCCGTCCTGTTCTTGTGGGTCGGCTGAACCGGATGGCGAGTTCGCTGAGCCGAATACGGGCGAGCGGGGCGAGCAGACCGATGTCCACCGGACCGCTGATCTGCTACTCGACGGCATCGCCTGGCGCATCCGGGTCGGCTCGCCGTGGCGATTCCTCCCGGACACCGCGTTCGGGCCCTGGCAGACCGTGTACTGGCTGTTCCGCACCTGGCAGCTCGAGGGCATCTGGCCGATGCTGCTCAAGACGATCCACACCTTTCTCGACGTCGCAGGCCGCTTGACCTGGGATGTCAGCATCGATTCCACAGTCGTTCGCGCCCACCAGCACGCCCCCGGAGCCGCCGCCCGGCCCGTGACCGGCGAACCGGCCGACCACGCCATCGGCTCCTCCCGCGGCGG
>DATABR010000312.1:0-1763 GCA_036259435.1 Glycomyces sp. | reverse complement strand
CCCCCTCCCGAATACTCTTGCTAGGACTTGCCGTTGATCGACACGACGTCCACCACGAACACCAGCGTCTCGTTCGGGCCGATCACGCCGCCCGCGCCCCGAGCGCCGTAGCCGAGCTGGGGCGGGATCACGATCAGACGCCGGTCGCCGACCTGCGAACCGACCAGACCGTCGTTCCAGCCCTGGATCACCGGCGCCGAACCCAGCGGCGCGACCTCGAACGGCGCCGCGCCGCGGTTCCAGGACGCGTCGAACTCCTTGCCGTTCGACCAGCTCCACCCCGCGTACTGCACCGCGACCGCGTCCCCGGCCTTCGCCTCGGCGCCCGAACCCTCGACCACGTCCTGGACGAACAGCTCGGTCGGCGCGGCCGCGTCCGAGGGCACGGTCACCTCCGGCTTCGCGTCCGTCGCACTCGAGACCGACACCTCGACGCCGTCACTGATCTGCACCACGTCAGCATTCCCTCCGTCGGCAGCGCCGTCATCGGCGCCGCAACCGGCCAGCAGCGCCACGCTCACACACGCGGCGGCCACCGGCTTCCAAACTCGACTCACCAGGCTTAAGGCCACCGAGGGAACCTACCATCCACCACCCCACCACAGCCCGCACGCTCACACCGGCCCCAGGCGGCCGGACCGGACTATCCTTCACAGCACGGACGCCGAACCCCGCGAGGAACACCCATGACCATGCCGACACCCAAACCGACGACGCACCCGCTGCGCCGCGCCCTCACCCTGTGGGGCGCCATCATCGCCATCATGTGGCTCGTGCTCATCATCGACATCGTCCTCCCGGCCCGCCTCACCCTGTGGGGAATCACCCCGCGCACCATCGAGGGACTCGCACCCGGGTTCATCGCCGCGCCGCTCCTCCACGCCGGCTCCGGCCACCTGATCGCCAACATGGCGCCCCTCGCCGTCATGGGCACCATTGCGGCCCTGCGCGACTGGCGCGGCATGTGGGTCGCGCTCGCCGCCGCCCTCGTCGTCTCAGGGCTCGGCGTGTGGCTGTTCTCCCCGGCCGGATCGGTCACCGTCGGCGCCTCGGGCATCGTGTTCGGACTCTTCGGGTACCTGCTCGCCCGCGGCGTGTTCATGCGCCGCCTCGGCGACATCCTCATCGCGGTGCTCCTGATCCTGGTCTACGGCTCCATGATCTGGGGCATCCTCCCGACCCAGCCGCACATCTCCTGGCAGGCCCACCTCTTCGGCTTCGCCGGCGGCATCCTCGCCGCACTCATGGTCCGCAACGCCAACAAGGCGCTCGGGGCCGCCGCGTGAGCGCACCGAGCGGTTTCACCTATACGCGGCGATCGGACGGGTCCGTCCTCATCGTCCACCGCGGCCGCGCCGCCGCCACCCTCCGCGGGGCCCGCGCCGCCAAGTTCCTCGACGAGATCGCCGGCGGCGATGCGCAACTGGTCATGGCCCGCTGGACCGGGGCCTACAAGTTCGGCAACGAGCGCACCGCCCGGAGCCACCCCCGCAACCAGCGCCGATAGCCCCGGCAGGGGAGGAGCAGACCCCCGGATTCGACGACAGCACCCCCATAGCCCTATAGTGCTAACATCCTAGTGGAATAGAGAAAGTTCGTGATCGACTTCCACCTCGAGCCCCGCTCCGGCGTGGCCCCCTACATGCAGCTGGTCCACCAAGTCCAGCAAGCCCTCCGACTGGGCATGCTCGACGTGGGGGACCAGCTGCCCACCGTCAAACAAGTCGTCGCCAAAATCGCCATCAACCCCAACACCGTCCTCA
>DATABR010000311.1:0-7323 GCA_036259435.1 Glycomyces sp. | reverse complement strand
GGCCGACGCCGTGAGCGACACGAACGGCAGCCCCAACCTGCTGCTGAACACCGCCTTCCTGGCAACCCCCTAAGGGTTGAGGAGAGGAGAGGGGCCCGCGCCATGCGTAGGCCCCTCTTTCGCTGCCCTGGAACCCGAAGCTCCGAGGGCGCCGGGGCGGCCGGTGGTCCGCAGAGGGTTCCGCCCTTGAAAGGGGTGATGAATGCGGGTCGATTGCTTGCTCGACGGGCCCGCGTCAGCGGAACATGTCGTACCCGGCCGATAGCGGCGACGAGACCCTGCCGCCCGCTGATACTGAAACGATTGGTTGCCGCCGGGCAGGCGGAGACCATGAACGCTTCCGGAGGGCAGGTAAGACCGGGCACACCCGGCAACGCCCGAAACACCCGCGTAGCGCGACAGATCGAAGAACCCATCCGTACCCGGCTCGTACCCACGAGCCGCTGCCGGGAACCTCCACGCCCTTCATGGCGGAGAGGATGTCAAATGTCGCGGTAGCGCTTGGCGGCCTTCAGGAGCGGCTCGAGGATCTCGGGCGTGACCTGGCGGCTGGCCGGAACCTTGTCGAAGCTGAACTTCTCGGTGAAGAAGACGCCATAAGCCAGGGTGTCACGCTGGAAGCGCGAGCCCTCGGCGAGCGGGCCGACGTCGTAGGCGCCGAAGCCGATCGAGTCGAGGACATCGGTGACGGCCTTCTTCGCGGTGGCATCGTCCCCCGCGATGGCGAGGACCGAGCGCTCGGGGTCGCCGGTGGGGCGGGCCAGTTCGAGGACGTGACCGGCGTAGATGTTGTTGAAGCCCTTGACGACGAACGACTCCGGGAGGTGGGCCTGGAGGAGTTCGCTGACGGTGGTGGACTCGTCGTCGAGCGCGGCGATCTGGCCGTCGCGCTGCGGGTAGTAGTTGTTGGTGTCGAAGACGACCTTGCCGCGCAGCTCCTCGACCGGGACGGTCTTGTAGGCGTGGAGTGGAACGGTGACCACCACGAGGTCGCCCGCGGCGGCCGCTTCGACGGGGGTCGCGGCGCGGGCGTTCGGCCCGAGCTCCGCCACGAGGTCGGCGAGCGAATCCGGCCCGCGCCGGTTGCTCAGGACCACGTTGTATCCCGCGGCGACCGCGAGACGCGCGATGCCGCCGCCGATGTTGCCACTGCCGATGAATCCGATTGTGTTCATACTCAGTAGTAACTAGGCGTGAGCCGCGAGCATTCCACCGCTTTGCGGTGATTAGCGCCATGCTCTCGGCGGTCCGGGAGTCGAGTGTGCCGACGCGCTGGTCCCGGCCTCGGCGAAGCTTGCGAGACGGGAGCGGGTGCCGGGCGTTTCGGATGGTTGGTCGGACATGTCCTTGAAAAATCGCACCGAGGGGTGATCGACGGCACAATCAGATTGTGTCACGGGACCATATCGAAGAAATCATTCGTTGAGAAGTCCCCTGGTGAAACAAAACTCCAATTTGTTCGGTTCCGAGAACCTTGTCGTCCGTGGCGGAAGCCCTGCACCAGTGGCAGTCAGGTCGGGGATGAGTTTCCGGGGTCATAGCGCGAGGACGAACGGGCCCAGGACCAGCAGGGCTCGGTAATCTGCCTGCATGGCGGACTGGGGATTCGGGCGGCTTCCGCTGCCGATGTCGAGGCGATCGCGCAGTTGCGGGCTGTCGTGATGCGGCCTGATCTTGAGCGGCTCGGGCGGTACGACTCGCACCGGGTTCGGCAGCGGTTGCGAGATGCGTTCGTGCCCGCGCATACCCGAGTGATCGAGGTGGATGGTTGCTTCGCCGGGTGCGTCGCCCTGCGTCCGGCCGAGGACGGTCATTGGTTGGAGCACTTCTATCTCGAGCCGCGCTTCCAGGGCCGCGGCATCGGCGCGGCCGTCTTGCGCGCACTGCTGGAGCAGTGCGATCGCGACGGCGTTCCAGTCCGGCTGAACGTGCTTCAGGGCAGTCCCGCCCGGCGGCTCTACGAGCGGCACGGCTTCGTGTTCGAGCGCGAGGATCCGGTCGACGTGTTCATGGTCCGTCAGACAGGCGAACCGAGTCGATCCCGGTTATCGGGTATCCGACATTGCGTCGATTACTCCACAGTGGTCTCTTCGGTGGCTCATCATGGAACCGGATCGTCAGTCTGCGGTACCGCCGAGGCGGCCCCGGAAACCGGAGCCGCCTCGGCGCATTCTGCTCAGACTATGCGGTCCAGCACGATCGGACCGCGCTTCGCGGGTTCTGCGCCGATCTGCCATCGGCCCACAAGGGACTCCTTCGCTGCGGCGAAGCGTTCCGGGGTGTCGGTGTGGAGGCGGAAGACCGTCGCTCCCGCCTCGACCCTTTCACCCACGGTCTTGAGGATCTCGATGCCCGCGCCCGCCTGGACCGGTTGGCCCTGGCGTTCGCGGCCTGCACCGAGGCGCCAGGCGGCCACGCCGACCGCGTAGGCGTCCATCTCCGTGACGAAGCCGTCGGACTCGGCCTTGATCTCCTCGAACTCGAGCGCGACCGGCAACGGCGCGTCGACCTCGCCGCCTTGCGCGGCGATCATCTTGCGCCACTTGTCCATCGCGCGGCCGTCGTTCAGCGCCGCCGCCGGGTCGGCGTCCGGTTGACCTGCGGCGGCGAGCATCTCCTTGGCGAGCGCCACGGTCAGTTCGACCACGTCCTCGGGGCCGCCGCCCGCGAGGACCTCGACGGACTCGCGCACCTCGAGCGCATTGCCCGCGGTGCGGCCCAATGGAATCGACATGTCGGTGAGCAGCGCGCGCGTGTCCACGCCGTGGTCGCCCCCGAGGCGGACCATGGTCTCGGCGAGTTCTCGGGCCTGCGCGAAGTCCTTCATGAACGCGCCCGAGCCGACCTTGACGTCGAGCACGATCGCGTCCGCGCCCTCGGCGATCTTCTTGCACATGATCGAGGACGCGATCAGCGGAATCGCCTCCACAGTGGAGGTGATATCGCGGAGCGCGTAGAGCTTCTTGTCGGCCGGCGCGAGGTCCCCGGTCGCGGCGCAGATGACCGCGCCGATCTCCTTGAGCTGCTCGATGACCCGGGCCTCGGTCATGTCGACCTGGAAGCCGGGGATCGACTCGAGCTTGTCGAGCGTGCCGCCGGTGTGCCCGAGTCCCCGGCCCGACAGCTGCGGCACGGCCACGTCGAAGACCGCGACGAGCGGCGCCAGCGGCAGCGTGATCTTGTCGCCCACGCCGCCCGTGGAGTGCTTGTCCACACACTGCTTGCCGACCTCGGCGAGGTCGAGGGTGATTCCCGAGCGGATCATCGCGGCGGTCCAGTCGGCGATCTCGCGCGGCTGCGCGCCGTTGAGGAAGATCGCCATGGCCAGCGCGGACATCTGCTCGTCGGCCACGGCGCCCTTCGTGTAGGCGTCGATGACCCAGTCGATCTGGGCGGTCGAGAGCTCGCCGCCGTCCCGTTTGGTGCGGATGACGTCGACAGCGGTGATCATTGGCTTTCCCTCACTCATAACGGTTTTCGAGAACCTGGACGAGGCAGGGGCCGCGAAGGCCGCCCTTCCCTACAGGTGTTCGGGTCCGAACGCCCCCGGGAGCAACGCCCCCACGGTCGTCGGCTCGGGCGCGGCGTCCACCAGGCAATCGGCGCCGCCGTGCTCGTAGAGCAGCTGGCGGCACCGGCCGCAGGGGGTGAGGGGTTCGCCCGCGCCGTCGACGCAGGCGATCGCGATCAGGCGCCCGCCGCCGGTGGCGGCGAGCTGGGAGACCATGCCGCATTCGGCGCACAGGGTCAGGCCGTACGAGGCGTTCTCGACGTTGCAGCCGGAGACGATCCGGCCGTCGTCCACGAGCCCGGCGACGCCGACCGGGAACTTCGAGTACGGCGCGTACGCGTGGCGCATGGCCTCGCGGGCGGTCGTTCGCAAAGCGTCCCAGTCGATGTCGGCCCTGCTGTACCGCATGGCTACTTGTCCCCCGGGTTGTAGGGCACGCCGTCGGCCGCGGGGGCCTTGGCCTTGCCGATGAGCCCGGCGACGACCACGAGCGTGACCACGTACGGGAGCATCTGCAGGAACTCGCCGGGCACCACTGCGCCGCCCGAGGCGTCCAGGTCGCGCGCGACCTGCGTGGTGAAGCCGAAGATGAGCGCGCCGATGAGCACGCCGAGCGGGTTCCAGCGGCCCACGATCATGACCGCGAGGGCCACGAAGCCGAGCCCGGCGGTCATGTTCTTGCTGAACGCCAGGGAGTTCGCGATGGTGAACCAGGCCCCGCCGAAGCCGGAGAGGAGGCCCGCGGCGGTGACGTTCCAGAACCGCAGCCGGTTCACGTTGACGCCCATGGAGTCCGCCGCGGCGGGGTGCTCGCCGACGGCGCGGGTGCGCAGGCCCCAGCGGGTGCGGTAGAGCAGGAACCAGACCGCGAACACCAACGCGAGGCCGATGTAGACGAGGATCTTCTGCTGGAACAGGACCGGGCCGATCACCGGGATCTCCGCGAGCGGCCCCCAGGTGAGGGTCGGGATCGAGAACGCGCTGTTGAGGCCCTCGGCCTTCTTCAGTTGGTCGTACATGAAGCTGGTGAAGCCCAGTGCCAGCAGGTTGAGGATGACGCCGACGACGACCTGGTTCACCTGGTATTTGGTGGCGAGCAGTGCCAGCAGCATGGTCGAGAGCGATCCGGCGATCATCGCGCCGACCATGCCGGCGTAGACGTTGCCGGTGATGTTCGCGACCAGGACGCCGGTGAAGGCGCCCATGAGGAACTGGCCCTCGATGCCGATGTTGATGACGCCCGAGCGTTCGCACACCACGCCCGAGAGCGCGCCGAACAGGTAAGGGAGGGAGAGGAACAGAGCCCCGGCGAGGATCGATTCGGCCCGGAACACCGCCCCGGTCTGGGAGTACGCCCAGGTCAAGAGGCCGAGTACGAACGCGGTCGCTCCGGCGGCCGTGCCGATCTTGTACCAGCGCTGCGGCAGGCCCAGGAGCATCCAGGCGCCCGCGGCGGCGGTGATCGCGCCGAATGCGGTCACGGCCCCGACCGTGGGCAGGGCCCACCTGGCGTCGGTGAGGGTCTGGTCGAATGTGATCGTGGTGGTGCGGTCTGCGCCGATCACGGCCATGGCCATGACGACGAGGAACAGGCCGAGCGCGGCGTAGACGGCGCCGGCCTTGATGTGGCGGGCCGGGGCGCGCTCGTCGGCGAGTGCGGGCGGGGGCGTCATGGTGTCCACTGCCATGGGGCTCACCAGCCTTTCGCTTCGAGGGTGACCAGGCCGCCGCGCGGAGAGCGCAGGTGCAAGATCGCCTTGACCAGGGCGGGTGCGGCGATGAACAGCACGATGATCGCCTGCAGCAGGGTCGAGATGTCCACGGGCACATCGGGCTGGGCCGACAGGGCGCCGGCTTTGAGCGCGCCGAACAGAAGCGCCGCGGCGACGATGCCGGCGGGGTTGGCCCGGCCGAGCAGGGCGACGGTGATGCCGTCGAAGCCGTATTCGAGGGCCGTGTTCGTGGTGATGCCGCCCGCGCCGACGCCGAGCGACAGGGCCGCGCCCGCGAGCCCGGCGAGGCCGCCCGCGACGGCCATGGTGGTCGTGTAGGTCGAGCCGATGCGCATGCCGGCGGTGGCCGAGGCGTGCTCGTTGAAGCCGACGGCGCGGATGCGGAAGCCGAAGGTGGACTTCGACAGGAGCCACCAGGTGAAGACCGCGGCGGCGATGCCGATGAGCAGCGCCAGGTTGACGCGGAGGCTGCCGCTCAGCGTGCCGAGCAGCTTCGGCATGATCGCCGATTCGTCCACGGGTTTGGTGACGAGGTCGGTCTTGGTCTCCGAGTGCAGGAAGCCGGTGCCGATGGCCCACACCAGGAAGTACGCCGCGATGTTGTTCAGCATGATCGAGGAGATGACCTCGTGCGCGCCGGTGGTGGCCTTGAGGACGCCCGGGATGGCGCCGAACGCCGCACCCGCGAGCGCCCCGGCGATGATCGCCAGCGGCAGGTGGAGCACGGCCGGGAGGTTGAGGCTGAAGCCGATGATCAGCGCGCCGAGCATGCCGAAGATCATCTGGCCCTGCGCGCCGATGTTGAACAGGCCCGCGCGGAAGGCCAGGCCGACGGCGAGGCCGGTGAAGATCAGCGGGGTGGCATACGTGAGGGTCTCGGAGAGCGGGCGGAGGATGTCGCCGAAGTCGGCGTTGCCGGCGGCGAACCGGTCGAGCGTGTTCAGGTTGAGGATCGCGCCCTCGAACAGCGCGAGGTAGGAGTCGCGGACGAGGTACCAGGAGGCGGAGAGGGCGTCTTGCGGCCGGGCGAAGAAGTACGTGTAGGTGGAGCGCACGTACTCGTCGGAGACGATGAGGAGGATCGCGCCGATGAAGAACGCCAGCAGCAGCGAGTAGACGGTGACCATGACCGAGTTCGCCTCGGCCAGGTAGCGGCCGAAGAGCCGCATGAAGTTCGGCTTCTCGTCGGGGGCCCTGCCCGCATCGGGCTGGTCGGCGGTGGGGGTCTTGGTATCCGTGCTCATCGGTCACCTCCATTGGCGTCATCGTCGGTGCTGGTCTCGTCGGTGCTGATCGCTTCCGCGGGATCAGGGTCGACGTCGCCGCCCACCATGAGGCGGCCGATCACCTCGCGCGGCGTGTCGGGGGTGACCTCGCCGACGATGCGGCCGTTGTAGATCACCGCGATGCGGTCGGCGAGCGCGTAGATCTCGTCCAGTTCGGATGAGATGAGCAGGACGCCGGTGCCGGTGTCGCGCTCGGCGATGAGCCGGGAGTGGATGAACTCGGTCGCGCCGACGTCCACGCCGCGGGTCGGCTGCGCCGCGACGAGGAACCGGCGGGGCCGGGAGAACTCGCGGGCGATGATGACCTTCTGCTGGTTGCCGCCCGACAGGGACGAGGCGGACTCGTCCGGGGACTGGGTGCGGATGTCGAACTCGGCGATGGAGTCCTCGGCCTGCTGGCGCACCGCGCCCGCGTCGACGACGCCGCCGCGCGCGTACGGCGCTTCCTTGTACTGGTTGAGCACGAGGTTCTCGGCGACGGAGAACTCGGAGACGAGGCCGTCGCGGCCGCGGTCCTCGGGGATGTAGCCCAGGCCGGCGGCGATGCGCCGGGCGGGGCCGTGCCCGTGGACGTCGGCGCCGTCGATCGCGATGCGGCCCGCGTCGGGTTTGATCAGGCCGAGGATGGAGCGGGCCAGTTCGGTCTGGCCGTTGCCCTCCACGCCCGCGAGGCCCACGATCTCTCCGGAGTGGACGGTGAGGTCGAGGCCGTCGAGGACCTTCACGCCGGCGCCTGAGACGACGGTGAGGCCCGCGACCTCCAGGCGGGGTTCGCCCGGCTCGGCCGGGGTCT
>DATABR010000310.1:0-6673 GCA_036259435.1 Glycomyces sp. | reverse complement strand
CCGAAAGAGACGAACGCCCGTGGCATCCACGAACGACCTCAAGAACGGCCTGGTGCTCAACCTGGAGGGCCAGCTCTGGCAGGTGCAGGAATTCCAGCACGTCAAGCCCGGCAAGGGCCCGGCGTTCGTGCGCACCACCCTGAAGCAGATCCCGTCGGGCAAGATCGTCGACAAGACCTTCAACGCCGGCACCAAGGTCGAGACCGCGAACGTCGACCGCCGCACGATGCAGTTCCTCTACAAGGAGGGCGAGGACTTCGTGTTCATGGACATGGAGACCTACGACCAGTTCCCGCTCACCCCGACCCTGGTCGGCGTCGCCGCCAACTTCATGCTCGAGAACTCGGAGGTCACCGTCGCGATGCACGACGGCAAGGCCCTCTACGTCGAGCTGCCGGCCTCGGTCGAGCTCACCATCACCTACACCGAGCCGGGCCTCCAGGGCGACCGCTCCTCAGGCGGCACCAAGCCCGCCACCGTCGAGACGGGCGCCCAGGTCCTCGTGCCGCTGTTCATCGACAACGGCGAGAAGATCAAGGTCGACACCCGCGACGGCAAGTACCTTTCCCGGGCATAGGCGTGGGGAAGCAGCACAGCGGACCTGACCGGCTCACCGCCCGGACCAAATGGCGGATGCGGGCCGTCGAGATTCTGTACGAAGCCGAGAGCCGCGACCTCGAACCCTCCAAAGTGCTCGCCGAGCGCGCCTCCCGCGCCTTCGAGGACCCCGAGGCCCCGCGGCTGCCCGCCTACTCCGAGCAGCTCGTGCGCGGCGTCGCCCAGAAGCTGGACGAACTCGACGAGGTCCTCGGCAAGGCCGCCTCTGGCTGGGCGGTCGAGCGGATGCCCCTGGTCGACCGGAACGTCCTGCGCGTGGCCCTGTTCGAGATCCGCCACGTCGCCGACGTCGACACGCCCGTGGCCATCAAGGAGGCCATGCGGGTCGCCGAGCAGATCGGCTCCTCCGACGACACCTCGTTCGTCAACGCCGTCCTCGACGCCGCCGCCAAGGCCGGCTAGGTCACTGCGAACGCGAAAGCCGGGTCTCCCTCTTGAGGAGGCCCGGCTTCGGTCGTCTCTCGGCGCCTTATTCGGCTTCCGAGGCGAAGAAAGCCTGGAGGTCGTGCACGAGGACGCCGTAGTCCTCGAGCTTCTCGATCAGGCCCGAAGGCGTGGTCGAGTACACGACGGCCAGGGTGTAGAGGTCGTCGGCGCGGATCGAGAGGATCCGGCCGTTGTAGTCACCGCGACGCTGCTGGATGGAGCGCGCCAGCTTGGCGACGTGCTCGAGCTCTGAGTCGGGGTGGTCGTAGAGCGCCTCGAGATTGAGGACGATCTTCTCGGCCTGCTCGACCGGGAGCGGCACGCCCTCGGGAAGCAGCTCGGAGACGGGGATCCGGTAGAAGTCGGCCAACTCGGCGAGGCGGCTGACGGTGATCGACCGGTCGCCTCGCTCGTAGGAACCGATGACGACGGCCTTCCACTTGCCGCCGGACTTGTCCTCGACGCCTTGCAACGACAGCCCCTGCTGCATGCGGATGTCACGCAGCCGGTTGCCGAGCGCCTTGGCGTAGTCAGATGTCGCCATGCTGGGATCAACTCCAATTTTTGGTACGAGAGGAACTCTATTGTTGACTACGGTCGGTGACCATCGGCCGTTGGGGTGCCCCCAAACAGTGTTCTTCGTCGCGTGGACCCCTCGCAACCGCCAGGCAAACCTTACTAAACCCGTCATCGATGCCGCTACTTTACGCCTCCGTTTTGAGACCGCTCTTTACGCTCCGTCACCGGCGGCGTAGCATGACTGGCGACGAAACCGTTCTTTAACAGACCGTCCAGTGAGGCGGAGAAGGAGGTTCGCGTGGTTTCCCCTGCCCTCAGGCAGTCTGAGGAAGACCCGTCGGGCAAGCAGATCCTCTCGGGCGAGGACATCGGTCGCATCCTCGACCGCATCGCCCACCAGATCCTGGAGAAGACCAAGGGCGCCCCCGACACCATGCTCCTGGGCATTCCCACTCGCGGAGTCGCGCTGGCCGGACGGCTCGCCGACCGCATCCGCCGCTTCGCCGACCTCGACGTCCCCGCCGGGACCCTCGACATCACGCTCTACCGCGACGACCTGCGCCGCCACGCACTCCGGGCGCTCGGCCCGACCGAGCTGCCGCCCGGCGGCATCGACGACCAGCGCGTCATCCTCGTCGACGACGTGCTCTACTCCGGCCGCACCGTCCGCGCCGCGCTCAACGCGGTCCACGACCTGGGCCGGCCCGCCAGCGTCCAGCTCGCGATCCTGGTCGATCGCGGCCACCGCGAGCTGCCCATTCGCGCCGATTACGTCGGCAAGAACATCCCCACCGCACGCGACGAGAACGTGGCCGTGCGCCTGACCGAGTACGACGGCCTCGACGCCGTGGTCCTCACTGGAGGCCGGGAGCGATGAAGCACCTGCTCACCACGAAGGAGCTCACGCGCGAGGAAGCAGAGCTCATCCTCGACGTCACCGAGCAGATGGCCGAGGCCGTCACCGGCCGCGAGGTCCCCAAGCTCCCGGCACTTCGCGGGCGCACCGTCGTGAACCTCTTCTACGAGGACTCGACCCGCACCCGCACCTCCTTCGAGACCGCCGCCAAGCGCCTCTCCGCCGACGTCGTGAACTTCGGAGCCAAGACCTCGAGCGTCAGCAAGGGCGAGAGCCTGCGCGACACGGCGCTCACCTTGCAGGCCATGGGCGCGGATGCGGTGGTCATCCGCCACCCGGCCGCCGGGGCCCCGCAGCGGCTCACCGAGTGGCTCGACGGCGCGGTGCTCAACGCCGGGGACGGCACCCACGCCCACCCGACGCAGGCCCTGCTCGACGCCTACACGATGAAGCGCCGCCTCGGCGGCATCGAGGGCCGCACCGTCGCGATCGTGGGGGACATCCTCCACTCGCGCGTGGCCCGCTCGAACATCTGGCTGCTGTCGAAACTGGGCGCGAACGTGCGCCTGGTGGGCCCGCCCACATTGCTGCCCAAGGACATCGATGATTGGCCCGTCGAGGTCGGCTACGACTTCGACGCGAGCCTCAAGGGGGTGGACGCGGTGATGATGCTCCGCGTCCAGCGCGAGCGGATGCACAAGGCGTTCTTCCCCACCGCGAACGAGTACGCCCGCCTCTACGGGCTCGACGAGCGCCGCCTGGCGCTCCTGCCCGACCACGCGATCGTCATGCACCCGGGGCCGATGAACCGCGGCATGGAGATCGCCGCGAGCGTCGCCGACTCGCCCCGCGCCACCATCACCGAGCAGGTGACCAACGGCGTCTGGGTCCGCATGGCCGTCCTCTTCCTGCTGCTGACGAACGGAGAGAGCAAGTGACCGAGCTCCTCATCAAGAGCGCCGATCTGGTCGGCAAGGGCCGCCAGGACGTGCTGATCCGCGACGGCCGCGTCGCCGAAGTCGGATCCATCAGCGCGACGTCGTTGAAAGGCACTGGCGCCGAAGTGATCGACGCCGACGGCCTGGTGCTCCTGCCCGGCCTGGTCGACCTCCACACCCACCTGCGCGAACCGGGCCGCGAGGACGCCGAGACCGTCTACTCCGGCACCCGCGCCGCCGCCATGGGCGGCTACACCGCCGTATGCGCCATGGCGAACTCCTACCCCGTGGCCGACACGGCCGGAGTCGTCGAGCAGGTCGCCGCGCTCGGCCGCGCCGCCGGGTACGCCGACGTGCAGCCCATCGGGGCCGTCTCGGTCGGCCTCGAAGGCAAGCAGCTCGCCGAGATCGGCGCGATGGCCCACTCCGCGGCCAAGGTCCGCATGTTCTCCGACGACGGCCACTGCGTCCACGACCCGGTGCTCATGCGCCGCGCCCTCGAGTACGTGAAGACCTTCGGCGGCCTGATCGCCCAGCACGCCGAGGAACCGCGCCTCACCGAAGGCGCCCAGATGAACGAAGGGGCCGTCTCGGCCGAACTCGGCCTGCCCGGCTGGCCGGCCGTCGCCGAGGAAGCGATCATCGCCCGCGACGTGCTCCTCGCCGAGTACACCAGCGCGCGCGTCCACTTCTGCCACGTCTCCACGGCCCGCTCGGTCGACATCCTCCGCGAGGCCAAGGCCCGCGGCGCGAACGTCACCGCCGAGGTCTGCCCGCACCACCTGCTCCTGACCGACGAGGCCGCGCGCTCGTACGACCCGGTGTACAAGGTCAACCCGCCGCTGCGCCGCGAATCGGATGTGGCGGTGCTGCGGGCCGCGCTCGCCGAAGGCGTCATCGACGCCGTCGCGACCGACCACGCCCCGCACGCCCTGCAGGACAAGCAGTGCGAGTGGGCCGCGGCCCGCCCCGGCATGCTCGGCCTCGAGACCGCGCTGTCGATCAGCGTCCTCGCCCTCGGCGGACCGTCCGACGTGGACTGGGACGTGCTCGCCGAGCGCACCTCCCGCACCCCCGCCCGCATCGCCGGACTCGAGGCGCACGGCCGCGACCCCGAACCGGGCGCCGAGGCCAACTTCACCCTCGTCGACCCCTCCGCGTCCTGGACCGTCGTGCCCGAAGGCCTGGCGTCCCTGTCGCGCAACACCCCTTACGCCGGGATGGAACTCCCGGTCACCGTCCAGGCGACGTTCCTGCGGGGACGCGCCACTGTCCTGAACGGAAAGATCGCAGAGGAGACGACCCAATGAGCAGCAGAGCACCAGCGATCCTCGTCCTCGAGGACGGCCGCGTCTTCCGCGGCGAGGCCTACGGCTCGGTCGGCGAGACCTTCGGCGAAGCGGTCTTCAACACCGGCATGACCGGTTACCAGGAGACTCTCACCGACCCGTCCTACTACGGGCAGGTCGTCGCCCAGACCGCCCCGCAGATCGGCAACACCGGCTGGAACGACGAGGACGACGAGTCCCGCCGCATCTGGGTCGCCGGGTACGTCGTGCGCGACCCCGCCCGCACGGCCTCGAACTGGCGCGCCAAGCGCGGCCTCGAGGACGAGCTGGCCGCCCAGGGCATCGTCGGCATCTGCGGCGTCGACACCCGCGCCCTCACCCGTCACCTGCGCGAACTCGGCGCGATGCGTGTCGGCATCTCCTCGCGCGACACCGACGTGGCCGAACTCCTCGCGAAGGTCCAGAGCACCCCGCACATGGCCGGGGCCAACCACGTCGGCGCGGTCACCGCCTCCGAGCCCTACACCTACGAGGCCAAGGAGCCCCGCTACACCGTCGCCGCACTCGACCTGGGCATCAAGCGGAACACGCCGCGCCGCCTCGCCGAGCGCGGCATCACCACCACGGTCTATCCGGCCTACGCGACGGTTGAACTCCTGCTCTCGGGCAATCCTGACGCCGTGTTCCTGTCCAACGGCCCCGGCGACCCGGCCACCGCCGAGCACCAGATCGAGCTCACGCGCGAGCTGCTGCGCCGCCGAGTGCCCGTCTTCGGCATCTGCTTCGGCAACCAGATCCTCGGCCGCGCCCTGGGCCTGGAGACCTACAAGCTCAAGTACGGCCACCGCGGCATCAACCAGCCCGTGCTCGACCGCCACACCGACAAGGTCGAGATCACCGCCCACAACCACGGGTTCGCGCTCGCAGCCCCTGAGTCGGGCGAGTTCTTCGAAACCGAGTTCGGCCGCGTCCAGGTCAGCCACGTCTGCCTCAACGACGACGTCGTCGAAGGCCTCACCTGCCTCGACGTGCCCGCCTACTCCGTGCAGTACCACCCCGAGGCCGCCGCCGGCCCGCACGACGCCGACTACCTGTTCGACCGCCTGATCGAGCTGATCGAGAAGACCGAAGGGGCCCAGACCCATGCCTAAACGCGACGACCTCCACCACATCCTCGTCATCGGCTCCGGGCCCATCCAAATCGGCCAGGCCTGCGAATTCGACTACTCCGGCACCCAGGCCTGCCGCGTGCTCCGCGAGGAGGGCCTGCGGGTCACCCTCGTCAACTCCAACCCGGCCACGATCATGACCGACCCCGAGTTCGCCGACGCCACCTACGTCGAGCCGATCACCACCGAGGTCATCGAGCAGATCATCGTCAAGGAGAAGCCCGACGCGCTCCTGGCGACCCTCGGCGGCCAGACCGCGCTCAACGCCGCCGTCGCCCTCCACGACGCCGGCATCCTCGAGAAGTACGGCGTCGAGCTCATCGGCGCCGACATGGACGCCATCCAGCGCGGCGAGGACCGCCAGCAGTTCAAAGAGGTCGTCATCAAGGTCGGCGGCGAGGTCCCGCGCTCGGCGGTCTGCCACGACATGGACGAAGTGCGCGCCACCGTCAAGGACCTCGGACTGCCCGTGGTCATCCGACCCTCCTTCACCATGGGCGGCCTCGGCTCGGGCATGGCCCACACCTGGGAGGACGTCGACCGCATCGCCGGGAACGGCCTCGCCGAGTCCCCGACCACCGAGGTCCTCATCGAAGAGAGCGTCCTGGGCTGGAAGGAGTACGAACTCGAGCTCATGCGCGACCATCGGGACAACGTGGTCGTCGTCTGCTCCATCGAGAACGTCGACCCCATGGGCGTCCACACCGGCGACTCGGTCACCGTGGCCCCCTCGATGACCCTCACCGACCGCGAATACCAGAAGCTGCGCGACCTCGCCATCGCCGTGCTCCGCGAGGTCGGCGTCGACACCGGCGGCTGCAACATCCAGTTCGCGGTCGACCCGGCCACCGGCCGCAT
>DATABR010000309.1:0-6840 GCA_036259435.1 Glycomyces sp. | reverse complement strand
CCGCCACCGACCTCATCGCAGCCGCCCAAACCGAGGGCGAAGACGCACCCTGGCAACGGGCCAGTTTCAGCGAACAGATCGCCGCACTCCAACGGGACCGACAACGCGAAGCCGACGCCCTGCCCGGCCCCGTCCAGTACTTCGACCGGTCCCCGGTGTGCACCCTCGCCTTGACCTGCTACACCCGCCAACCCGTCGGCCCCGTGCTCGCCGCCGAACTCGACCGCATCACCGCGGACGCGATCTACCAGCGCCGAGTGCTGTTCCTGGACCTTCTCGGCTTCGTCATCCCGACCGAGGTGCGCCGCATCGATCTCGACGAGGCCCAGCGCTTCGAACAATGCCACGTCGACGCCTACACCGAACACGGCTACACGATCGAACGCATCCCCGCAGCCGACCCGGCCGCCCGCGCCGCGCTCATCATCGGCCGCACCGCAGGCGAATCCCTTGACTGACATCACCACCGACCTCGTCGCCGCGCTGGTCGCCGAGCAGTTCCCCGCGTGGGCCGACCTGGGCGTCGCACCGGTCGCCCGCCAAGGCTGGGACAACCGCACCTACCGACTCGGCACAGACCTGACCGTGCGGCTGCCCAGCGGCGGCGCCTATGTGGCCGCCGTCGCGAAAGAAGACCGCTGCCTGCCCGCCCTCGCCGAACACCTGCCGGTCCCGGTACCCGTACCGGTCGCGACAGGCCGCCCCAGCGCGGACTACCCCCACCCGTGGTCAGTACGGCGCTGGCTGAAAGGCGACACGGTCCAGGACACCCCGGGCCTCGACCGCGCGCAACTGGCCCGCGACCTCGGCGCTGTCTTGACCGCGTTGCGCGCCGCGCCCACTGGGGACGGTCCGGTAGCCGGGCGGCACTCGTTCTTCCGCGGCCGCCACCCCAGCGCCTACGCCGACGAAGTCCAGCAGTCCCTGCGCCTGCTCGCCGACATCGTGGACGTCCCGGCCTGCGAAGCGGTCTGGGCCCAGGCGATGGGCACGGTGTGGACGGGCCCGCCCGTGTGGTTCCACGGCGACATCGCCGTGGGGAACCTGCTCACCGCCGAGGGGCGGCTGTCGGCGCTCATCGACTTCGGCACCTGCGGCATCGGCGACCCTGCCGCAGACCTGGAGATCACCTGGACCTACTTCACCGGCGACGAACGCGCGATCTTCCGCGAAGCCGCAGGGCTGGACGACGACACGTGGGCCCGTGCCCGCGGATGGGCACTGTGGAAGGCCCTGGCCACCATGGCGGGCCTGTCGAGCCCCGACCCCGAAGGCCTCCAGCGCCGGATCCTTTTCGAAGTGCTCGCCGACCCGCTCACCGACTGAGGTCGGCGACGAGGCGCTCACCTTCGGCCCAGGGCCCGTACCCGGAGGTCGTGTCCAGGTGCCCGGCGTCTCCGGCGTCGACGAGCGAGGCGCCCCACGCCTCGGCGTAGGCCCGCGACTGGTCGAACGTGCAATACGGGTCGGTCCGGCTCGCGACCAGCGCGGTGCGGAACGGCAACGGCGCCATGGGCACCCGCCACGGCACGTCCTCGGGTGACTCCGGGTCGAACCCGTCGATGACCGGCGGCGTCACCAGCAGCGCCGCGTGCACCGGCCCGGTGTGGGAAGCGGCCCACATGACCGTCGCGATGCATCCGCCGCTGTGGGCGACTAAAAGCACCGGCTCCGCGCTCGCGGCCACGGCCGCATCGAGCGCGGCGATGCGGTCGGCGAGGACCAGCGGCGGTCCCGGCGGCACCGGCGCCCACTGCCAGCGCGGCTGTGCCTGAGGGGGCGCCCCGGCCCACCGCGACATCCAATGCTCGGGCGTGGGGACGCCGCGACCGGGAACGAGCAGATACCGCATGCACCGATCATGGCAGGGCCGCGCTACCGGATCGGGCCCCGCCCGACCAGGCCGCGCGCGTAGTTCACCGTCGAGCGCTGATACCGCGGCAGATGCGGCGCCAGCGCGATGAGCGCCACCGACAAGCCCTCCCGGTCGCGGCCGAGCTTCGCGAGCGTCAACGCCTCGCACATCGCCAATGCGTCGTCGTACGCATCCGAACCGCGTTCCCGCTCCTCGGCGATCATCGCCATCGCCTCCTCAGGGCGCCCGATCTCGCGCAGCGACGACGCCATCTGAATCGACACCCGCCGCCTGCGCACCCCCGACAGGCCCGCCTCGACCGCCCGCCGGTAGTAGCCGACCGCTTCCTCGGTGTGCCCGGTCGAGTCGTGCGCGCCGCCGACCTCGAACAGCGCCACCGGGTCCTCGGGGTCGCATTCGGACGCGAGCGTCCGCATCGCGGCGACGAACGCATCGTCGCCCAAGTCGTCAAATCGCTCCCAGAGCGCGGCGACGCGCGCTTCCCATGCCTCAGTAGCCATGACGGGGAACCTACGACACCGTGCAGCCGCCTCGCCTAGCGGTCCTGAAGCCCGTCAGGCAGGGCACCGAGCGCCCCGAGCAGCTGCAGGCGTTCGGCGTCGGACAGGCACGCGTAGATCGGCTCGTCGCGCCGGTTCGTCTCGTCCTCGATCGCGTCGCGCTGCGGTCCGGGCGCCATCGTCTGGATCGCTTCGACGGTCAATCCTTCCGCTCGCCACGCGGCCCGGTGCGCATCGGCCCTGTGGTGACGAAGCGCCTCCAACCGCGGCACCAACCGCTGCGCCGGCCCCGCACCCGGGGCCTCCCACACCGGCGTCAACCCCACAAACGCCGGGCCGCCGGTAGCCTGCCCGGCCGCAAGCACCCTCCCGATCAACTCCGCCGCCGCCTCGGCCGCCTCCAGGCCTGACATCGCCGAACTCGGCCGGTACGACCACAACCGCTCGGCCGTCTCGCCGAACACCGCATCGAGCGCCAGTGCCAACTCCCGGCCCGTGCCCGTCAGGTGCCAGGCGCCGCCGGACAGCTCGACGACGCCGCGATCGGCTTCGCCGGCCGGGTCGAAGTCGAGATAGGTCATCCGCGCCGCGGCCGCCGCCTCGGGCACCGGGTGGTCCAGCAGGGCGTAGAACATGTCCAACTCCAGGCCCGGCTGCAGCCCCCGCGAGGCGTACAGGGCCTTGGCCGACTCCCTTGACACCAGGCGCAGGGACACGTGGATCCGGTCGATCACCGGACGGACAACGGCGGCGAAACTCATGCGCATTCCTCACGGATAGGTTCGCTCCATGATCGCACCCGACCCGCTCACCGCGCTGGCTGCCGAAGCCGCCTGCCTGGAGACCGTCCTCACCGGCCTCGCCGCCGCCGACTGGGACCGGCCGACCCGCTGCACCCCATGGGACACCGCCGCGCTGGCCGCGCACCTCACCATGGCCCTCGCCCGCCTCGGCCCGAGGCTCGACGCCCCCGAGCCCGCCGTGGCCACGGTCGACGCCGGCGGGTACTACCGGCCCGACGAGCGCTTCTCCCAGGCGGTCAACGACACCCGCATCGACAGCGCCGTCCGAGCCGCCGAAACCGCAGGCACGACGCTGCCCGCCGAGTTCACCCGCACCTGGCGCGAGGCCGCGGGCCGCTGCCGGGCCGAACCACCGACGCGTCGCGTGACCACCCGCCACGGCGACCCGATGCTCCTGGCCGACTTCCTGACCACCCGTGTCGTCGAAGTCGCCGTGCACGGCATCGACCTGGCCGACGCCCTCGACCGGCCCCGCTGGACCACTCCCGAAGCGGCCCAAGTCGTCGTCGAACTCCTGTTGGGTCCCGACCATGCGAAATCACTGGCGGCCCTGGGCTGGGAACGCGTCACCTTCATCGCCAAGGCCACCGGCCGCGACCCGCTCACCGACACCGAACGCGCCGCGGCCGGCGCCCGGGGCGTCACCTGGCTCGCGCTGGGCTAACAACTGCTCGCGGTGTAATCGAGCAGCGCGGTCCGCTCGGCTTCGTCGACGCTCAAGTGCCATTCGGTCTTGACCTCGACCCACGCCCAGATGTAGGAGCACCACACGGTCTGGTCGGTGGGCATCCACTCGGCAGGGTCCTTGTCGGACTTCGACCGGTTCGAGGAGGCGGTGACCGCGATCAGGTGCCAGGCGTTCTCCTGCCAGTTCGCGTACGCCTGCCGGTCCTCGGTCGTCCAGTCCACGGCCCCCGACCCCCATGCCTCCTTGAGCGGCACGAAATGGTCGATGTCGATGTCGCCCGATGCGGTCACCGTCTCGGCGTCGTACATCGAGACCCACTCGCCGGTCATCGCCTCGTCGCAGTCGGCCTCGGTGAGGTCGCCGGTGCGGTCTTGGGCGACGAGCACGTCGTCGCGGGCGTCGCAGCCGTTGCCGTCGTCGTCCCTCCAATGCGGGAACAGCGACCGGTCGTAGCCCTCGTCGCGCTCCTCGGCGACCTCGAGCGAGTCGATGGAGGCGGTCAATGCGGCGGGATCGACCGTGACGGTGAACGGGGCGGTGGCGCTGAACTCGGCCGAGACCTGCGAACCGGTCTGGGCCGGGGCGCTCGATGAGGCGTCGTCGACGAGGTCCGAGACGTCCTGGCATCCGGCCGCGAGCAGCAGCGGGAAGACCAGGAGCAGACGGGAGGCGCGCATGGGCATCGTCCTTACGGGACTGTTGGGGCAAGGAGGCGGCGCGGCATCGCGCCCGGGGTGTTCGCAACGTAACACGAATCGCGCCACCGTAACAGAGCCGCACCTGCTACATTCCCACGAATGATCGTATGGCTCAACGGCAACTTCGGCGCGGGCAAGACCACGACCGCCCGCCTCCTCAAAGACGCGCTCCCGGCACGGCTCTTCGACTCCGAGCACATCGGATTCATGCTCCGCCGCATCATCGGCGACCTCCCGCACCGCGACTTCAAGGAATGGGAACCCTGGCGGGGCCTGACGATCGAGACCGCCCGCCAAGTCCTCGACTTCGCCGGCGGCACCCTCGTCATCCCGCAATCGGTCCTCCAGCGCGAGTACTGGACCGAGCTCATGGACGGCTTCACCAAAGCCGACATCCCCGTCGCGGCGTTCACCCTCCACGCCGACCGCGACGTCTTCGTCGAACGGGTCAACGCCGACACCGCCGAGCCCTCCGCCAAGCAGTGGCGCCTGGACCACCGCGACGCCTACGAGACCGCTCTGGGGGAGTGGATGGACGAGGCCACCACCGTCGTCGACACCACGAACCTGACCCCCGAACAGGTCGCCGGCCGCATCTCGGCGCTGGTGAAACCGCGAACGGCCTGAAAACGTCACACCCGGGCGCGACGATGAGGACGAGAGAAAGCCACATCGACCGGCAAAGGAGCCCGCCATGGCCTACCTCGTCCTCATCGGCACCCGCAAAGGCCTGTTCACCGCCACCAGCCCCGACCGCACCACCTGGGAGGTCACCGGACCCCACCAGCTGGATGCCGACGGCTTCACCGCCGTCGCCGAGATCTACGCCGCCGCTTGCGATCCGGCCACCGGCCGCATCCTGGTAGGCGCCTCCACCTTCTTCGGCCCCAGCATCTGGCGCTCGGACGACTACGCCAAAACCTGGTCCGAACCCGAGAACGCCCCCATGGCCTTCCCGCAAGACCTGCCGTTTCGCCCGCTGGACTTCTCCGAGACCGCCGGCATCGACCGGCCCGACGCCGAAGAGACCAACACCGTCAAACGCATCTGGCAGCTCACCTTCGGCCCCGGCGAGCGGGTCTGGGCCGGCGTCGAACCCACCAGCCTGTGGACCAGCGACGACGGCGGCCACACCTTCGTCTTCAACCAAGCCCTGTGGGACCATCCCGAGCACACCACGTGGGCCTCGGGCGCCGGCGGGCCCGCCGTCCACACCATCGTCCCCGACCCGACCGACCCGCAGACCCTCACCGTCGCCATCTCCTCGGGCGGCATCTACCAGACCCACGACGACGGGCAGACCTGGACGGGCATCACCAAGGGCATCACCGTCGACTACGCGCCGGACGAAGCCCCCGCCTCGGGCCAGTGCATCCACAAGGTCACCCGCGACGCCGAAGGCACCCTTTTCGTCCAAAGCCACGGACCGGCCTACCGCTCCACCCGAGCCGACGGCGGCTGGACCGACATCTCGGCCACGCTCCCGTCGAACTTCGGGTTCGCCGTGGTCGCCCACCCGACCGAGGCGGGCACCGTCATGGCCTGGCCCGTCGGCGAATCCATGGACCGCACCCCACCCGACCACCAGATCGGCGCCTGGCGCACGACCGACGCCGGCGAGACCTGGACCGCCTGGGGCGCAGGGCTGCCCGCCGAGCCCTACTTCGGCACCGTCATGCGCGACGGCGCCTGCACCGACAACGCGGCCGACCCCGGCTGGTACTTCGGCACCCGCTGCGGCGACGTCTGGGCCGCGGACGACTCAGGCGCCCAGTGGCACCTCATCGCCGCGCACCTGCCCGACGTGCTGTGCGTGCGCGCCATGGAGACTCCCTGATGGGCGCCATCGACGTCAAACTCCCCGCCGCGCTCGCCTCCGAATGCGGCGGGGCCCGCCACCTGAGCGTCGACCTCCCGCCCGAGGGGACCCTCGCCGACGTCCTCGACGCCATCACCGCCACCCACCCGCGCCTGGGCCGCCGCCTGCGCGACGAAGCCGGGAAGCTCAGGCGCTACGTCAACATCTACATCGGCGACGACGAAAGCCGCCGCCTCGAAGGCCTCGCCACCCCCGTCGACGGCCACGACATCCAGATCCTGCCCTCCATCGCCGGCCGGCGCGACACCCCCTTTCTTTTGTGCCTGTTGGGCTTCGGGTGGGTCAGCCTCCGGCGATGGAGGGCAGGATCTGGATGTCGTGGCCGTCGACGGGGGTGGCGAGGCCTTCGAGGCGGCGGCTTTCGTCGTCGCCGATGTAGATGTTGACGTAGCGCCT
>DATABR010000308.1:0-5632 GCA_036259435.1 Glycomyces sp. | reverse complement strand
GGGCCCCGTGCCAGCGACGCCCCCCTGGGGTCGACTGCGGCGAACGGCCCTACAGGCGGAACGAACCCTCGGCCACGATCACGGCCGGGCCCGTCAGGTACAGCGTCTGGTCGGTCACGGTGATCGTGAGCGTTCCTCCCGGAACGTCTACCTTGCACACGCCCGTGTTCTGCCCGGCGTGCCGCAGCGCCACCGCGCCGACCGCGCACGCGCCCGTGCCGCACGAGGCCGTCTCGCCCACGCCCCGCTCGTGGACGCGCATCCGCACATGCGGCGCCGCGCCCACCACGAACTCCACGTTCACGCCCTCGGGGAAGACGCCCGCGTCGTACCGCGGCTGGTGGAACAGCTCCAGCGCCTCCAGCTCCGCATCGTCGCCCAGGTGGCACACCAGGTGCGGGTTCCCCATCGACACGGCCTGGCCCGGCCACGTGAAGCCCTCCACCGAGGCCTGCGAGGTCGGCCCGAACGCGGCCGCGCCCATATCCACCCGCAGCTCATCGCGATCGACGTACACGGTCTTGATCCCCGCTCGCGTCGCCACCGGGACCTCCGGGCCTTCCGCGAGGCCCTTTTCGAGGAGGTAGCGCACGAAGACTCGCACGCCGTTGCCGCACATCTCGGCGATCGAGCCGTCGGCGTTCCGGTAGTCCATGAACCACCGCGCCGCGGGGTCCTCGGACGGTGCGACGCGCAGCAGGCCGTCGCCGCCGATCCCGAACCGGCGGTCGCACAGCGCCGCCACTTGAGAGTCCTTCAACGGCAGCGCGTCCTTGAGGTCCGGCACGATCACGAAGTCGTTTCCGGTGCCGTGCCCCTTGGCGAAGTCGATGGTGGTCACTAGGCAATTGTGCCCCACCGCTCTCGCGCTAGCCTTGTGCCGTGACAGAGACGACCGACGCCGGGCCCCTCGCCGACCTGAAAGCGAAGTTCCCCAACGGTGTGTGGACCACTCGCGCCAACGCGCGGCTCCAGGACGCCCTCATCGAAGGCGCCGGGCTCGGCCGCCTCCAACCCGCCGTCGGGTGGGCCGCTCGCATGCAGGCCACCGACGCCCCCGAGCCGTTCGCCTCCCCGCAGATGCTCCTGTTCGCCGGAGAGTACCCGGACGGCTGGGCTGCCGGGGATTACGCGCCGGTCGAAGAGCAGGCGGACGCGATCGAACAGGGCGAGGGCGCGCTGGCCAAGCATGCCGCGCGCTCGGGGCTGCCCATCACCGTCGTTCGCACTCCCCCGAGCGAGGGCGTCGAAGGGCCGCTGCTCGACGAGACCGAGCTGACCGAGGCGCTGCGCCTGGGTCGTGAGACCGCCGACCGGGCGATCGACGCGGGCGCGGACCTCCTCCTCATCGCCGGACTCGGCGCGGGGGCCTCGACGGCCTCCGTCGCGGTCTGCTCATTCATCGCCAAGGACGACATCACCACCTACCTGCCGCAGCTGCACGCCCCCGGCGGCTCGGTGTACGACTCGGCCTGGATGGGCCGCATCGCCGCCCTGCGCGACCACCTGGCGTTCAACCGGGGCTTCAAGCGCAGCCCCGAAGCGCTCGTTTCACGGCTCGGCGGCGCTCAGCTCGGCGCGATGGCCGCCGCGATCTTCACGGCCGCGACCCGCTCCACCGCGATCCTCATCGACGGCCCGGCGGCCATGGCCGCCATGATGATCGCCCGCGACTTCGGCCTGGCCGCGCCCAAGTGGTGCTACGCCCCGAACCGCTCGGCGCACCCTGTCGTGGTCAAGCTCGGCAAGCAGGGCGGCCTCGCCGACGACCTCGGGTTCGAGCTCGACCTGCCCGACGCGATCGCGCTCCCCCTCGGCTGGGACCTGCTCCAGCAGAGCCTTCGCATCGCCCAGTCGCTGCCGATGCCCGCCGAGGAGGAGCCCGAGCCGAAGGCCGAAGACGCTTCGGCAACGGAGGAGACCCCGGCGGAGCCGGAATCGGAAGGCACGCCTGCAACGGAGTCGGAGTCCGAAGTCGCGCCCGCGGCATCGGCAAGCGAAACCGAAACCGAAACCGAAACCGAAACCGAAACCGCGACGGAGCCTGAGGCTTCTGCGACCGAGGTGACGGCCCCGGAGACGGACGTTCCCGACGTGTCCGCCGACGCCGAATCCGCTGCGGCCGAGGAGAAACCGACCGACGCTTGAGCCCGCACAGCAAACGACGAGCCCTTCATTCGGGCCAGATCCGCACGTGGAACAACGATCATCTTCCGACAAGCCAAGTAGGCCGCAAAAGATTCGTCGGTCTGAGCATGGGAGACCAAACCTCGAATCTGCGAGCGCTTTCTGCCCGCCTTACGGCCTCCGCCGTCGGCATCCCGTCCCGGACCGCGGCCATCACCCGCGCAGCGCCTCCTGCTGGGGCGGTGAGAGCCTGCGCATATCCACCCTGACGGGCTCGATCGGTTGGATCGTTGTCGGTAGTGGTCGCTAGGTTGTGGGGATGAATGGTGCGCTGAGGCTCGAGGCGATCACGCCTGACAACGTCACTGCGGCGTGCCGTATCAAAGTCACTCCCGAACAGGAGGAGTTCGTCGCGCCGGTGGTTCATTCGCTGGCCGAGGCCTATGCTTCCGTCGCGACCGCTTGGCCGCGCCTGGTGTACGCGGGAGACGAACCCGTCGCGTTCGTAATGGGCGGATTCGATCGGGATGCCGAGATCGACCTCTTCCGCTGCGGCATTTGGCGGCTCAACGTGAGCGCTGAACACCAAGGGCGCGGAATCGGCCGGTTCGCCGTCGAGGCCGTGCTCGCAGAGGCTCGTCGGCGTGGGTCGAGCCGAGCCACGGTGCTGTGGAAGCCCGGTGCGGGCGGCCCCGAAGGTTTCTACCGCAGAATGGGGTTCCTGCCGACCGGGCAGGAACTCGCCGGACAGATCGCCGGCGCGATCGACCTCGCTTAACGCGGGCTTGACGGGTTGTCTCAGGATCGTCTTCAGCTTGGCCGGGGCGATTCGGCGAGGGTCGCTGAGGTAGATTTCATGGTGGTCGCCGTTGAACGCGAAGCCGTTGGCCGGCATGTAGGTGTTGTGGAGGCGGTCCAGGGTCGGGGTCTCGTCGTCGTATGAACCGACGTGCAGGATCTGGACGCTCTTGCCTTCGGTGAGTTTGCGCAGTCGGAGGTCGCCCAGCGCGGGGTTCGGCTTTTTCTTGGCGGCGCTCTCGATGGCGGCTTGGACCATGTCCTCGGTGATCCAGTCGGGCTGGTTGATCAGCATGGTCCACGCCCATGCTCCCTTGCGCCGCGTGACGAAGGCGCTCGGGTCGTCCGCTCGCCACAGGCCTTCCAGCGGGGCGACCACGAAGTCGCGGCCGAGGGTGTTCTTGCTGGCGAACTTCAACGTGTACGCCACTTTGTAGAGGGCTTCGACCGCGTTCGCATAGGCCGCTGCGGTGTTCGGGTCGCCTTGGCCCTCTACCGCGAGGTACTGCAGCTGGGGCACCTCGACAACAGTGAAGTCCTTCGACGGCGGCGCATACAGCCCCCGGCGGGCCTTCTTGACGTCGAACTTTTCCATCGCGGTCTCCTCGGCAGGTTCGGTCAGTCGCTTTCGAAGCCGCAATATAACCATCACCACCGACAGAAGTTCTGCTGTCGGCGGCGCGGCAAGGACGGGGCCGCGCCGCCTCGTTCGTCAGGGTTACAACGGGGGCTGGTGAATCGAGTCAGGCCAGACCATGTCGTCCTCATCGTGGTGGCTGTTGACGCCGGCTAGGCCGCCCTTCATCAGGCCTTGACTCGCCGCGGCCTTTGCGACCAGGCGGGCTACCTCGATCGCGCCTCGTGCTTGGAAGTGGGTGTTGTCCTCGATGCCGTCCGGGTAGTTTTCATGGCCCGCTTCCAGCCAGAGGAAGTACTTCTGGGTCTTTTCCTCGCCTAGTCGTTGCCACAGTTCGAGGCTTGCGGCGTGCAGGTCGATCAGCGGGACGCCTTCTTCTTCTGCCAAGGCGCGCATCGCCTCCGGGTACTCCCCCAGCGTCTCGACAGGCTTGCCGTCCTTGAATCGGCGGCGCTCCACTGACGTCACGAGCACCGGATTCGCGTGCCTTTGGCGGGCCACGTCGATATACCCGCGCAGATACTGCTGGTACGACGTGTACGGGTCGGTGCCGCGCGCCGGGTCGTCGAGTTTCTGGTCGTTGTGGCCGAATGAGATCAGCAGCCAGTCGCCCGGGTCGATCCTTGCGGCGATCGCGTCGAGCACGCCTCTGTCGGTGTGGCTCTTGGAGCTCGCTCCCGACCAGGCTCGGTTGTCCACATCGACTCTGCGACCGGTGAAGACCTCCAGCGCTTGGCCCCAGCCCGCGCGAGGCGAGCGGAACTCCGGGTAGGTCGAGGCCGTCGAGTCCCCTGCCACGAAGATAGTGAAGTCGCGAGTCTTCGGCGCGGCCGTGTCCGGCTCGTCCTGTGGCTTCCAGTCTTCCAAGTAGACCTCTGTGGTGTGCTGGGCCGCTTCGTCTTCCGACAGTTGGCGCGGGCGCGTCTCCGGATCGACGATCGCCGCGCCCGGGCCGATGTTCGCGTACTCGGCGTACCGCTGGTCCTGCCAGGGGTGGCCGCTGCTCATCACGGTGTACGGCTCGGCCGCGTCGATCCCCGGGCCCATCCAGGTATCGCGGATGGTCAGCGCGGGCCAGGCCGTCGGATTGGAGCTGGGAACCCAGGGGCGCGAGAGTTTGTATTCCGCATCGCCTGCCTCGGACGTGACGCGGCAACCGGTGGCGAGGTAGCCGTAGTCGAATTCGCGTGACGTCGATGGCGCCCAGGGCATGCCTTTGGGAGTAAAAGTCACGTCCCTTTCGAGGCAGTGGATCTCGCAGCGGTCGAAGACCGCCGTGCCTCGACCGAAGATGAAGTCCACGTCGCCTTCGATGTGGCAGTGGCGGTAGTACTGGCGCGCCGCAACAGTCACCGCGGAGCTGTCGGCGTACAGCGTGTCCTGGTGGCCGAGGAAGTGGCAGCGGTAGAACGCGGACCGGTCGCCCTTGACGCGGCATGCGACGGCCTGGGTGCCGCTCATGCCGGGATGGTCGGCGCGGAGCCAGTCGTTGGCGAAGGTGACCGCGCGGGCCGTGAATCCGGCCCCGTCGAGCTTGACCGTGGCCGAGCCCGAGGTCCCGACCGTGCTGCCGTCCTGGACGGTCCCGGCCGCGAGGTCGAAGACGATCACCACGTCCCGCGGGTCGTCGGTCGCGCCGATGAAGGTCAGGTCGGTCTTGGCCGACGCCACGTGGACGAGTTCGCGATAGGTTCCCGCGGCGATGACCAGCGTGGCCCCGGGGGCAGCAGCGTCCACGGCCGCTTGCACGGTGGCGTGGTCGCCTCGCCCGCCCGCGTCGACGTAGAGGGTGTCGGCAGTGAGGCGGTCGTCCGGTGAGCCGTACCGGCCGAACCTCCTGCCCCGATTTGCGAGTGCGGCGGCGGGCATTGCGGTCGCGGCCACCGCGGCCGAACCGGCGGTGAGGAGGAGGCGGCGCGAGAGGAGTGGGGCCATGTCAACCCTTTCAGAATCGTGTGACAGCGCTTACCTTGAACAAGGTAACCGATTGCCGCATAACATTCAAGGCCTTCGATCGATCAATCCCGGTTGGCACGCAGCATGAAAGCGGCGGGGCCGCTTTCATGCTGC
>DATABR010000307.1:0-4320 GCA_036259435.1 Glycomyces sp. | reverse complement strand
CCCCCCCCCCCGCCTCTTGCGTTCGGGTGCTAATCGGCGACCGCCGGCACGGTGCCGAGGCCCCGCAGCAGGGTCTCGACGAAGCGCTCGACGGTGTCGTGGCCCTGGAGGTCGGCGTACTGGCCGTAGACGTAGATCGTCAGCAGGGGGCTGACGAACATCGCCACGGCCAGGTGCAGGTCGACGTCCGGGTTCAGCTCGCCGCGTTCCACCCAGTACGCGAAGGTGTCGCGCACGAACTTGCGGCGCTGCTCCACGAGGCGGTCGTGGTGCTTCAGGTACTCGGGGTCCTTGACGGCGAGCATCATGCACTTGACGACCTTCATGTCCCGCGGCCCGAAGGTCCGGGTCATGCTGTGGCCGATGTGGACGAGGTCGTCGCGCAGCGAGGTGCGCGGCATCGTGAGCGGCAGCGGGGCCTTGATGCTCTCCATGGCCGCGGCGATGAGCTCTTCCTTGGAGGACCAGCGCCGGTAGATGGAGGCCTTGGAGACGCCCGAGCGCTCGGCGACGCCTTCGACGCTCACGTCGGTGATGTTCTCGCGCTCGGCGATGAGGTCCAGGGCGGCCTCGAGGATCGACTGGCTGACGGCCTCGCTGCGGGGCCGGCCCTTGGCGGGGACCGGCGCCGCGGCGTCGTCGGGGACCACTTCGCTGAGCTCGGGAGGCATGGCTCGATTCTCCCCTATGCCTCGGCCAGCGCCGGTTCGGCGGGCTCGTCGGCCCCCGGGGCCTCGGGCTCGCGGCGCTGCTTGCCCGGGAAGAACGCGGCGATGACGATGAGGCCGACGAGGGCGACGGCGATCGCGGCGAACGCGGTGATGTGGAGGGCGTCGATGAACGAGGTGTCGGCCGCGTTCGTGACGGCTCCGACCGCTTCGGGCGGGATGGCGCCGCTCTCGAGTGCGCTGTAGGTGGCCGCGTAGGACTCGCGGGCCGCGTCGGGCAGCTGCGCGGCGGTGTCGCCCATCTCGGACTGGTAGGCCTGCGCCATGATCGTGCCGAGCACGGCGACGCCGAGGGCGCCGCCGACTTGGCGCAGGGTGTTCGCCAGCGCCGAGCCGACGCCGGCCTTCTCCTTGGGGACCGAGGACATCAGCGTGTTCATCGCGGGGGGCATGAGGTTGGCCATGCCGGCGCCGGTGATGAGGAACAGGACGATGACGACCCAGACCGGGGTGTCGGCCTCGAAGACGACGGCGGTGACCGCGAAGTTGGTCATGACCAGGAGCATCGCGACGATGCCGACGGTCTTGGCGCCGAAGCGCTGGACGAACGTGTTCGACAGCGGCGCGAAGACGAGCATGGAGGCGCCGAACGGCAGGAACAGCAGACCGGTCTCCAGCGGCGAGTAGCCCTTGAGCAGCTGGAGGTAGAAGGTCATGAAGAACATCAGGCCCATCATTCCGAAGAATGTCAGGGTGATGATGGCCGAGGAGGCGGAGAAGCGGGTGTTCTTGAACAGCTTCATGTCGAGCGAGGCGTGCGGGATGCGCTTCTCCCACAGGACGAAGCCGACGAGGACGAGCACGCCGAGCGCGATGGTGCCCCAGACTTCGATGCCGGTCCAGGAGCCCGCGTCGCCGGCTTCGATGATGCCGTAGGTGAGGCTGACGAGGCCGATCATGGACAGGGCCATGCCGACGAAGTCGGCCTTGGCCTGGCTGCCCTTGGACTCGGGGGCGAGGATCGTGACGGCGATGATGCCGAAGATGACGATCGGGACGTTGATGAGGAAGACCGAGCCCCACCAGAAGTGGTCGAGGAGGGCGCCGCCGACGATGGGCCCGATGGCGCCGCCGATGCCGACTGCGCCGGTCCAGATGCCGAGGGCTTTGGGGAATTCCTTGGAGGAGAAGATGTTGCGCAGCAGCGAGAGCGTCGAGGGCATCATGATCGCCGCGCCGGCGCCCATGAGGGCGCGGTACCAGATGAGCTGGTCCGGAGTCTTGGCGTAGGCGGACAGCAGCGAGGCGATGCCGAAGACGACGAGGCCGGCGATGAGCATCTTCTTGCGGCCCAAGCGGTCGCCGATGATGCCGGAGGCGAACAGGAGGCCCGCGAAGACGAGGGTGTAGGAGTTGATCATCCAGGCGAGGTCGCTCTGGCTGGCGTCGAGGCCGTGGTTGGGGTCGGCGAGGGTCTTCATGGCGACGTTCAGGACGGTGTTGTCGAGGACGACGACGATGAGGCTGATGACCAGGACGCTGAGAATGGCCCACCGGCGCGGGTGGCCTTCGTCTTCTGGAGCCGCCGCTGGGGTCGGTTCGGAACGGGTGTCGCTCACAGGGTTTCCGTTTCTGTGTGGTCTCGCGCCTCGAGTGGCCGGCGGGGCCGGTGCACGGGCGCGGTGGTGTTGTCCGGCCGCGGCGCCGACCGCGGCGGTGTGTGCGGCGGGCGGGGCGCAGTGGCCGGGCCCGGGGCGCGTGGTGTTCGAACGCGGAAGCCGTGGGGCTCCATGCGCGTTGTGGTGTTGGAAACGAGCCTACGCCATTCCGAAACGAGACGGTACCGTATCGTAATGTACTTCACAATCGAACTCTTGTCAAGAAGTGGACGAAGCAGCGGCGGGAAATGTGACCGGGCCACGGTGGTTGAATGGCTTCGTGGCACCTAAGTTCCCGTATGACGACCTGCAGTCGTTCCTGGCCGCCCTCGAAGCCGACGGCGACCTCAAGCGGATCTCGGCGGAGGCCGACCCGCACCTGGAGATCTCCGAGATCACCCAGCGGGTCGTCCGCGAGGACGGCCCCGCCCTGCTGTTCGAGAATCCCTCCGGCAGCACCATTCCCCTGGCGATCAACCTCTTCGGCACCACCGAGCGCATGGCCAAGGCCCTCGGCGTGGGCGACCTCGACGAGATCGGGCAGCGCATCGGCGAACTCGCCAAGCCCGAACTGCCCTTGGGATGGGCCGGCATCCGCGACGGCCTCGGCAAGCTCATGCAGCTGAAGTCCGTGCCGCCCAAGAAGATCCGCAAGGCCCCGTGCCAGGAAGTGGTCTTCAAGGGCGACGACGTGGACCTCGACATGTTCCCGGGCCTCCAGGTGTGGCCCGGCGACGGCGGGGTGTTCCACAACTTCGGGCTCACCCACACCAAGCACCCCGAGACCGGCAAGCGCAACGTCGGGCTCTACCGCCTCCAGCAGCACGACGAGCGCTCGATCGGCCTGCACTGGCAGATCCACAAGAACTCCACGAGCCACTACGCCGAGGCCGAGCGTCGCGGCGAACGGCTGCCGGTGGCGATCGCGATCGGCCCGGACCCGGTGATGGCCTATGCCGCTACCGCGCCGCTCCCGCCGGACATCGACGAATACCTGTTCGCGGGCTTCCTGCGCGGCGAGCGCGTCGAGATGGTCGACTGCCTGACCGTGCCGCTCCAGGTCCCGGCGAATTCGCAGATCGTGCTCGAAGGCTGGGCCGAGCCCGGCGAGCGGATGCCCGAGGGCCCCTTCGGCGACCACACCGGGTTCTACACGCCGGTGGAGCCGTTCCCGGTGATGCACGTCGAGACCATGACGATGCGCCAGAACCCGATCTACCACACCATCATCACCTCGGCCCCGCCGCAGGAGGACCACGGCCTCGGCAAGGCCACCGAGCGGATCTTCCTGCCGCTGATCAAGATCATGATCCCCGAGATCGTCGACTACGACATGCCGGCGGCGGGGGTCTTCCACAACTGCGTCATCGTCTCCATCGACAAGAAGTACCCCAAGCAGGCGCAGAAGGTCATGAGCGCCATCTGGGGCCTCCAGATGATGAGCCTGACCAAGCTCATCGTCGTCGTGGACGCCGACTGCGACGTTCACGACTACCGCGAGGTCGCGTGGCGCGCGCTGGGCAACGTGGACTACTCGCGGGACCTGCTGCTGACCGAAGGACCGGTCGACCACCTCGACCACGCCTCGTACCACCAGTTCTGGGGCGGCAAGGCCGGCATCGACGCCACCGCGAAATGGCCCGAGGAGGGCTACACGCGCGGCTGGCCCGAGGAGACACGGATGAGCTCGGCGGTGAAGGCCACCGTCGACCGCCGCTGGAAAGAATACGGACTTGACTGACACCGCCGCCCGGCCGAACCACGTCCGCGACTTCTTGAAACTGGTCGCCTTCGAGCACTCGGTCTTCGCCCTGCCCTTCGCCTACCTCGCCACCCTCACCGTCATGGAGTCGGAGGACGCCTTCAGCTGGGGCGTGCTGGCACTGGTGACCGTCGCGATGGTCTCCGGCCGAACCCTGGCGATGGCGGCGAACCGCATCATCGACCGCAAGATCGACGCCAGGAACCCCCGGACGGCGAACCGCGAACTGGTG
>DATABR010000306.1:0-21128 GCA_036259435.1 Glycomyces sp. | reverse complement strand
CCAGCTGCGCGGGATCAAGAACGCCGAGGTAGACGGAGGCCGCGCCGCCGCTCTCGGTGAGCGCGGTGACGTCGGTGAAGACGGCCGGCGCTTCGGCGCCCTCCGTCCAGGTCTCGCCCGCGACCACGCTCAGACCGGACGCCTCGTTGGCGATCAGGGCCGGGCCGGGGCTCTCGATGGTGCTGGTCTTGTTGCCGGACGGCTCCTCACCGCCCATCGGGTTGAAGAGGATGAAGCCGCCGACGCCCAGTGCCACGGCGATGACCACGATCCCGACCAGGAGGAGCCACATCGGGCCCTTCCCGCTCTTCTTCTTGCGCTGGATGGAGTCGGGAGCGCCCCACGGCTGCGCGCCGCTGCCGCCGCCGGAGACCGGGACGAGCTGGCCGCCCTGGGGGCCGAACTGGCCGCCGCCGAACGGCGGCTGGCCGGGAGGACCGTACGGCTGGTTCCCCATCGGGCTGGAAACCGGCATCCCGGAGACGGGGACGCCCGAGGCGGGGATCGATGACACCGGGGGCATGCCGGAGACCGGCATGCCCGACACGGGCATCCCACCGCCGCCACCGAAGGGGTCGACGGTCGGCATGCCTCCGGGCGAAGGCATGCCGGGTTGCTGCGGGGACATGCCCGGTTGTTGGGGAGGCGCGTCGAAGGGCGAGACCGGGACGCCCGGAGGCGGCCCGTACTGCTGCGGCGACTGCTGGCCGGGCCCGCCGACGTACTTGACGGTGCCGTCATCCTCGACGGGAGGCTGCTGGTTCTGCTGCGCCATGCGCTGGCTCTCCGGCGACCACGGGGGCGGCTCCTCGGCCGGGGGCTGCTCGTTCGGGCGGTACACCGGAGGCTGTTGTTGCTGCGGCTGCCAGCCGTCGGCAGGCTGCTGCGGGGTGTGGCTCATGTTCGACTCACCAAAGAAGATATGGGCATCGGCACATCATGTGTATGCGGCCAGCCTACGGGATCTGCACCCATCCTAGAGTCACCCACCGTAGCGGACGGCGGCAGCCGACACAGTACAGAGCGGCCGCCGAGCGTCCTGCGAGGACCGATCGAACGATCGCGTTCGGGGGCTGTGACCGCTTGCGGCGTAGGCGCACCGGGCGCGCTGGACCGGTGGGGACGAGAGGACCGAGGGGTCCCTTCGGAGGACAGGTCGGCGCTCCTCGGAGAGCTGTGGCGCAGGTCCCGCCACCTGGATTCCCGGGGCTTGGCGGGGTCCGTTAGAATTACCGGGTTGCCCACCGTAGGGGTGGGCCGAATGAACGTCAATGCAGGAGTTTTGGATTATGTCGAGCGTGTGTGAAGTCTGCGCCAAGCGCCCGGGCTTCGGCAACAACGTCCCGTGGTCCCACAAGAAGACCCGCCGTCGTTGGAACCCGAACCTGCAGACCATCCGCATCGCGACTGGCTCCGGTGACAACAAGCGCCGCGCCAAGGTCTGCACTTCGTGCATCAAGGCCGGCAAGGTCACCCGCTAAGGGCTGACGCCGCGAAGACTTACGCCGCCGGGGCAGCGCCCCGGCGGCGCTTCGTCGTATCCGAAGCAGCGGCGATGCCACTGCTCGGGGCGACACCGCCGCATAACGAACCGTGATTGCGGCGACACTTCACGTGAAGTAGACGCCGTTTTGTCAGACCCAGGCGGGAAGGTTGGCGGGCAGACTGATCTACCCACGCAGGGTGGGTGGTCCGCCGCCCCGCCCGGAACGTAGGCGGGGACGCTGGTCTGCCCAGAGCGGGTAGGCGGGCGCGCGGGCGCGACGAATCCCGCCGCGACTATTCCTCGGCGAAGTGGTCCCAGCCGGTCGGGCCCTTCCAGCGGCGGCCGTCGACCGTCACGCCGGTGCCCTTGTCCACCCAGCCGATCTGCCTCCAGCCTTCGGGCAGGATCACGTCGGGCGGGAACGTCGCCGCCAGCGCGTGGTCTTCGCCGCCGGTCAGCAGCCAGCGGCGCGCGTCCGCGCCCAGGGCCTCGGCGGCGTTGCGCATCGGTTCGGGGATCGGCAGCGTCGCGGTGTCCACGTCGATCGCCACGCCCGAGGCGGCGGCGATGTGGCCAAGGTCGGCGAGGAGCCCGTCGGAGACGTCGATCATGGCGTGCACGCCCATGAGGGCAGCGTCACGTCCGGCCGAGTACGGCGGCTGCGGCCTGCGGTAGGCGCCCACGAGCGCGCCCGGGGAGCGGAAGCCGCGGGAGAGCACGTTGAGACCGGCGGCGGCCCAGCCGATCTTGCCCGCGAGCGCGAGCACGTCGCCGGGCCGGGCCGCGCTGCGCACGACCGGTTCGCGGCCCTCGAGGTCGCCCAGCGCAGTCACGGTGACCGTCAGGATCTCGCCGCGCGTGGTGTCGCCGCCGATGACGGCCGCGCCAACGGCGGCGGCCTCGGCGGCGAGGCCGAAGGCGAGTCCTTCGAGCCATTCGGCGGGCATGTCCTGCGGGGCGGAGACGGCGACGAGCAGCGCGGTGGGCCGCGCACCCATGGAGGCGAGGTCGGCGAGGTTGACGGCGGCGGATTTGTGCCCGACGTCGGCGGCGGAGCACCAGTCGCGGCGGAAGTGGTTGCCCTCGACGAGCATGTCGGTGCAGGCGACGACCCGGCCGTCGGGGGCGGTGACGACCGCGGCGTCGTCGCCCGGCCCGAGCACGACGGCCGGGGTGGTCGTGAAATGGCGCGTGAAGCGCTCGATCAGCCGGAACTCGCCGACCTCGGCCACGGTCTCGCTCACGTGGGACTCATTCCTCGGACAGTTGTAGGACGGTGCATCACTCGGTAATCTTCGCTCAACGGCGATCGGGAAGCGGTCAGGCCCGCCCGTGTCGGGTTCGGCCGCCGGTCGCCTCGTCACCCCATCCCCTGAGGAGGCCTGTTCATGGTGCAGGCGTACATCCTGGTCCAGACCGAGGTCGGCTTGGCCGATCAGGTGACCGAGGCCGTGTCCGGGATCGAGGGCGTGGTGAGGGTCGACACGGTCACCGGACCTTACGACGTGGTGGTGCTCACCGAAGCCGCCACCATCGACGATTTGGGCGCTTCGGTAGTGAGTAGAGTCCAACGGGTGTCGGGCATTACCCGCACACTGACCTGTTCGATTCTCAAGATCTGAGGAGCGCGGTGGCGTCTCAGGGCAAGTCGAGGCTTCCGGCGATCGTGGCGACCGCGGTGGCGGTGCCGATCGCGGTGGTGGCGGGCATCGCTGTGTTCAACGCGATCGCGCCCGCGGCCGAGGACGTGGACCCGGCGCAGGAGGATCTGTCGCCGGTGTCGGTGACGGTGCCCGCGCTGAGCGACGAGGACGCGGTGATATGCCTGGCGCTCACGGCGACCGCGCCGGACACCGCGGGCGGACTGCCCGCGCGCCCGGTCGAGGGCGGCGAGGGGGCGGCCGAGGCCGCCATGGCCTACGGCGACCCGGCGACCGTGGCGACCTGCGGCGCCGAACCGGTCGCGGTGGAGGACACCGCGGCGGTCTACAAGCTCAACGGCGTGTGCTGGCACTCGAATGAGGACGGTTCCGCATGGGTCACGCTCGACCGGCAGGTGCCGGTGGGAGTACGCGTGCCCGAGGAAAACGACCAGCCGGTCGACGTGCTCAATGACCTGTCCAAGGTCATCGCCGAGAAGGTTCCGGCGGCCGAGGACGCGCCGACCGGATGCGCGTGAGCACGCCGTTCGACAGCCCTGTAGTCGGCCGCGATTTCTTCGCGCGCGACTCGGTGACGGTCGCGCCGGAATTGTTGGGCTGCATGGTGACCGCGAACGGGGTCACCCTGCGGCTGACGGAGGTCGAGGCCTACCGCGAGGACGATCCGGCCTCGCATTCCTTCCGCGGGAAGACGCGTCGCACGGCGGTCATGTTCGGCCCGGCGGGTTTCCTGTACGTCTACTTCACCTACGGGATGCACTACTGCGCCAACGTGGTGTGCGGGGCGGACGGAGCCGGGGCGGCGGTGCTGCTGCGGGCCGGGGAGGTCGTGGACGGGCGCGGCGCGGCGCGCGAGCGGCGAGGTGAGCGGGTCTCGGACCGGGATCTCGCGAGAGGCCCGGCTCGGCTGGCGCAGGCGATGGGCTGGGACCGGACCGATGACGGGCGCGACATGGTCGGCGCGGTGCAGCGAGGCGAACCGACGGCGGTCGTCGCGGGCCCGAGGACCGGCATCACGAAGGCGGCCGAAACGGCCTGGCGCTTCTGGATCCCGGGCGACAAGTACGTGTCCCCGTACAAGCGACACCCGAAGGCCCCGCCCGCGCAGCCGGAAAACTGAGGACCGGGCCCGGCGCGGTTGGAGAGCGGCGGCCCGCCGATCTGCCCACCCCGGGGTGGGTAGATCCGCGGCCTCCACGTTCGCATCTGCGTCCGACAATTCGACTCTGCTCGCTGTCGTCGCATGGCGACGATCACGTTACGTGCCGCCTTACTCCAGCTTCACGTCGAAGTACGGGGATCGCATCAGCTCCCTGAACGCGTCCAGCGCCTCCTGGTGCAGGTGCACCTCGGAATTCCTGCCTTCGGCGTCCGGCGACTCGAAGTAGACGATCGCCTTCAGTCGCGGGTAGTGCGCCATCTGGTATCTCGCCGCTTGGAAGACCGCCGCCTGGTGGCCCGGATACTTCTCCTCGTGGAAGACGCCCCACTCCGCCAGCATCATCGGCTTGTCCGGGTGCTCGCGCGCCACCCAGTGGTAGAAGCCGGGCCAGGCGCTCGAGCCCTTCGTCTGGTCCACGATCTCCCCGAAGTCCGAGCGGCCGTCGTCGTGCAGGGACTGGCCGTAGCCCGAGAGGCCGACCCAGTCGACCACGTCCGCGCCCGGGTACAGGTCCTCGTGCCACGGCTTCTCGACCCACTTGAGGTAGCCCATGTAGTTCATCACCGACACCAGGTTGTCCACCCCGGCCCCGCGCAGGCGCTCCACGACGTAGCGGAACATCGCCGCGTAGTCGGCGGCCTCCATCCCCGAGCCCGCCTTCTGGATCACGTCGTTCTCCGGCTCGTGATGCACGGTGAAGAAGAACGGCTTGTCGAAGTTCGCGACCATGTGCTCGGCGAGCCTGTCGAGGTACGCGTCGGTCTGCGGGTCCCCCGCGGCGATCTCGGCCCAGTCGGCGATCTGCGGCTTCCAGTTGATGAACAGCGTCCGCGGGCGCATCGGGTCCTCGGTCAGCGCGATCTGCTCTTCGGTCGGGAACAGCTGCGCGTCCCCGCGCTCATACGCATGATAGATCTGCTGCGTTCGCTCTACAGTGGTCTCGAATTCGAGGAACGCCTGCTCCTTCGGACGCGACGTGTGGGCCCCGGCTGCCACGCCCACCAAAGCGCCGCACGTCGGGATGAGCTTGGCTCCGGCCGTGCAGTTCGCCAGGTGGTCTTCGACCGGGCCGTACTCCGGTTGCAGTGGCCGACCGGCGGTCGGGGCGTTGACCGGGAGCCCCGGGTCGGCGCTCGGGTCCATTGAGGGCGTGACGCCCGGGGTGGTCCCCGGCGTGCCGGTCGGGTCAAGTGATGCGGTCGGGTCCTCGGACGGTGTCGGACCTTCGGTGCCCGGGGCCGTCGTCGGGTCGGCGCCCGGGATCGTCGGGTCGGTGTTCGGGTCCGGGAGCGGGGCCGGGGCGCTCGGCGGCGACGGGTTCGCGGGCGGCACGACCGAGACGGTGCGCAGGTTCGGGCCGGCGCCGTATTCGACGCCCTCGAATTCGAGGTAGGCCTTGCGGTCAGGGGTCGTCACCGCGAAACCGTAGCGGCCCGGCGCACTGATCGCGCCGGTCACGTCGAGCACGACCTCGGTCGTGCCCGCGTCGATCTCGACCGCGTCCCACACGGTCCCGTACGGCGGCGCCGTCGCGGCCGTGAGCGCGCACAGGCAGCTCACCGGGTGCACCGAGGCGACCTCGACCGTCATGTCCTCGCTCTCGGGCGGGACGGCGACCGGCAGCCGCAGCTGGGCGGTGTGCTGGGGCCGCACGGTCGATTCGTCCACGGCGAACTGGAGATGCGTCACGGCGATGCCGAGGTCCTCGGAGAAGCCGACCGGCAGCACCGCCGGGGACTCGGGGGCCGGGCCCGCGATGGCGGTGGCGGTGAAGGAGGCGGCGAGCGGCGCGTGATCGACGGTGCCGTCGCCGTCCTGCCATGCCTCGTCGACGGCGTCGCCGAGGCGTTCGCCCTCGGAACCGACCCCGTAGCCGATCACGAAGCCCGCCAAGATCAGCGGGAGCACCGCCAGAACGGTCACGATGCTGCGCGCCGCCCATGGCCGCTGGGGAGCGTCGGTGCCGCTCATCGTCCACCTTCTTCCGTCCAATGTGACCCAGACTCAAATGCTGCGAATCACCATATTAGCGAACAAAATGGCTTTTACTAGCTTGCTCGCGCAAACACAACCCCCGCCCCGCGTAGAGCGCGTCCCCCGGGCGCGCCGCGCCCGTCACCTCGGCGGCACATCGCTCGTTACTCAACCGAGATCCGAAGAATGAGAAAGGCTTTCGCGTTGAGGACCCCTGCCGCCCACACGCTCGCCGATTACGGCGTCATCGTCCGCCGCTCCTGGTGGCTCATCATCGGAACGGTGGCCGCGGCCCTGGCCGCCGGGTACGCCTACACCGCGCTGAGCGAGGAGGTCTACGAGTCCAGCGCCTCAGTGCTGGTGCTGCCCACCGCGAGCGACACCGCCGTCGCGGGGGCGCGCACCGCCGGGCAGGTCAACCTCGACACCGAAGCCCAGCTCGTGAAGTCCACCGAAGTCGCCGAAGCCGCCGCCGAGACGCTCGGCGCCGATGCTGCCGCCGGTCTCGTCTCGCGCGTGTCGGTCACCGTGCCGCCCAACACCGCCGTCCTGGAGATCGCGTTCCGGGCCGGGGACCCCGAAGCGGCCCGCGCCGGTTCGATCGCGTTCAGCGAGGCATATCTGGAGCACCGGCACGTCGGGGCCAGCACCTCACTGGAGAGCGCGATCGCCACATCCACGGCGAGCCTGGACGCGCTCCGGTTCGAGATCACCGCCGGCGAGGAAGTGCTCGCCCGCATGGATTCCGGCGACAATGACCGGACCGCGCTCGAGTCCGACCTGGACGAACTGCGCCGTCAGGCCGGGGAGATCGAGGCCGAAATCGCCGCGATCGAAGGCCAGCAGGGAGCGATCACGCCCGGCCGCATCATCAATCAGGCCTCCGTGCCGCAGTCGCCCGTGAGCCCGAACGCGCTGTTCAACCTCGCCGCCGCACTCGGACTGGGCCTGCCGCTCGGCCTCATCCTCGCTTGGGCCCGCCACCGCCTGGCCCGCAAGGTGGCCTACCCGACCGACCTGGCCGAGCGGTGCGAGCTCGACGTGCTCGCCTCCGTGCCCCCGGCCGTGAAGTTCCAGCGCCGAGAGGTGTTCGGGGCCTATAGCCCCGGCGGCCGGGTCTTCGCCCAGCTCCGCAACGTCGTCGCCTCGCAGCTCACGCACGAGCAGCGGATCGTGGTGGTCGCCGGGGTCGCCCCCGGGCCCGCCGCGAGCGTCGTCGCCGCCAACCTCGCCACCGCGATGGCCCGCGCGGGCGACCGCGTCACCGCCGTCGCCGCGAACCCCAGCACCACCGTGGGCCTGCCCGAGCTGTTCGGCACCGAGCCGGTGCCGGGCCTGGCCGACGTCTGGTCCGGCCGGGTCGACCTCGCCGAGGCCACGCAGGCCGCCCCGAGACAGCCGAGCCTCAACGTGATCGGCCCCGGCGCCGCCGCCCGGGCCACCGGCCCCACCAGCGAGGCCGCCGCCGAGACCTTCTCCAAGCTGGCCGAAGCCGGACGGTTCGTGGTGGTGGACGCCCCGCCGCTGTCGTGCTCGGCAGACGCGCAGCTGCTCGCCGGTCACGCCGACGCGGTGATCCTCGCCGTCCAGTCCAAAAGGGATGCCATCATCGAGACGGCCGCCGCCGCCGTCGCCATGCGCCAGATCGACACGCCGCTCCTCGGGGCGGTCCTGCTGCCGGGCGTGCTCGGGCCGATGAACACCGTGCCGATGCCGGCCGTGCGCCGCCAGCCCGCTGCCATAGAGGCCAAGGCGACGAGCGCCAACGTCTCCGAGGACGAGACGCCCACGGACTCACTGGAGCCGGTCGGTGAGCAGGAGGCCACGACCCAGGTGATCCCGGCCGTGCGCGCGGCTGAGCCGCGATGACGCTCCTCGCGGCCGCCCGCTCGGCCGGGCGGGGCCGAGTCGATCTGGCCCGCGCCGCGAACGAGGGCGCATCGCTCACGTGGCTGCTCGCCGCCTATCCGCTGTGGTGGGCGCTCGGCCTCGGGGTGCTCGTAATCCCGTTCGTCGCGGCCGTCGCGGCCGTGAAGCTGGTGCGCCGCAGGTCGATCGCGGTCCCGCCCGCGTTCGGGTGGTGGCTGCTGTTCCTCCTCGCGGTCACCTTGAGCCTGGCGAACCTCGGCGTCGACCCGCCGGGCACCGTCGCCGAGACCTGGTTCTCCAGCCTGCCCGGCGCGACCTTCCGGTTCGGCTTCTACTGCTGCTGCACCCTCATCGCCTTGTGGGCCTACAACCTCATCGTGGAAGGCGAATTCCGGCGCGAGCGGCTGATCAAACTGCTGGCCTGGCTGTTCGTCCTCACCGTCGCGGGCGGGTTCCTCGGCACTTTCGCAGGCTCCTTCGAATACACCTCCCCGGTGGAGGCGCTGCTGCCCAAGGCGGTGGCGAAGGACGGGTTCGTGCAGTCCCTCGTGCACCCGGCGGCGGCCCAGACGATGGACTTCCTCGGCTACGAGACGCCCCGGCCCGCCGCGCCCTGGGGCTACACGAACACCTGGGGCAACAACTTCGCGATCACCTCGGTGTGGCTCGTCGTCGCGGCCTTCTGCCTGCCCGCCAAGTCGAGGTGGCGGGCCGCCGCCGTCGTGCTGCTCGCGCTCTCGCTCGTGCCCGCCGTCTACTCGATGAACCGCGGCCTGTGGCTCGGCCTCGCCGCGATCGCCGTGTTCGCCGCACTCAGGCTGCTCATCTCGGGGCGACCCGGCGGGATGCTCGCCCTCGGCGGCGCCGGGTGCGCCGCCGTGCTCCTGGTGGTACTTACTCCGCTAGGGACGGTAGTCCAGACCCGGATCGACAACGGCCACTCCGACGACGGCCGGGCCTTCTCCTCCGAACGCGCCACCGAACTCGTGGTCTCCCACTCCCCCGTCATCGGATTCGGCTCCACGCGAAAGACCCTCGGCTCGGGCGAATCGATCGCCGTCGGGCCCACGCCCGAATGCCCCCGCTGCGGCGGCCGCACCCTCGGCGGGAACGGCCAGCTCTGGCAAGTCCTGTTCGCTCACGGCATCCTCGGCACCATCACCTACCTCGGTTTCGCGCTCGCGGTGCTGTGGCGCTTCCGCGGCGACCACACCGCCGTCGGCATCGCCGGGAGCGCCGTCGTCGGCTTCTCCCTGATCTCGATGTTCTACTACAACGCCCTCGTCACGCCCCTCCTGCTCACCCTGCTCAGCTACGTCATCCTCGCCGCCAACCACCGAGTCGGCGCTGGCGGAGACGTGATCCCGCACAGTCCCGAGTCTGAGAACGAAAAGACGGAACGCCCATGAGCCGAGCCCTGAAGACCAGCGACGACCTGCGCAGGCGGGCGACCTACCTCGCCGAGGTGGTCGACCAGCTCTATCCCGGCGCGGCACAGGACGAGGCCGCCCGGCCCTACATCGTCGTGCCCGGACGCCGCAAGCCGCGCGTGCTCATCCCGGCCGCCGACCGCAAAGTCGCCGCCGCCGCGCTCACGCGCTACGCCCGCCCCGCCGCGCGCGGGGCCCGCCTCAAGCGCGACGCCGCCGTATGGGCGCTGCGCCTGGGCCTCGACCGGATGCTGCTGCCCCACCGCATCACCGCGCGCGGTGCCGAAGGCATCGACGACCACCTGGCGGCCGTGCTCGGCCACGACGTCCACCTGAGCATCCACATCGGACCGGCTCGGGCCAACCGCAAGCCGGTGCTCCAGATCCTCGACGGCGACGCCAACACCGTCGCCTTCGCCAAGCTCGGCGTCAACACGCTCACCCGCGAACTCGTGGCGGCCGAGACGGCAGCCACCCGGCGCTTGAGCGAGTTCTGCGAGCACAACGTCGTCCGCGTGCCCAAGCTGCTGCACGCCGGCCACTGGAACGGCCACAACATCATGGTCACGTCCGCGCTCCCGTCCTGGGACGCCCCGGCCGACCGCGGCCCCGCCCGCCGCACCGCCGCCATGCGCGAAATCGCCGACGCCTGCGGCACCGGCCGCTCTCCGCTCGGCGAATCGGACTACGCCGCGCGCCTGCGCACGCGCCTGGGCGCCCTCATCGACCGCGGCGAACCCGACGCCGACACGCTCCAGACCGCCGGGGGGACCCTCCTCGACCGGTACGCGGGTACCGAACTCACCTTCGGGGCGTGGCACGGCGACTGGTCGCCGTGGAACACCCGCGAGGCCGCCGAGGCGGTGTACCTGTGGGACCTCGAGCGCTTCGAGACCGGCGTGCCCTACGGCTTCGACGCCGCCCACTACCGGCTCCAAGACGACATCGTCACCAAAGGGGTCGACCCGACCACGGCCGTGCTCGGCCTCGTCGCCGAGGCCCCGGCCGTGCTCGCGCCCATGGGCGTCGCGCCTTCCGAGGCCGAGACGACCGCGCTGCTGTACCTCGTGGACCTCGCCGCCCGCTACATGGGCGACCAGGCCGAACGCGCCGGCGCCGCGCTCGGGGCTCTCGGACGCTGGCTCCTGCCCACGCTGCTGCGCCACATCGCCCGCCAGCGCACCGCGACCACCGAGACGGGCGGCCAGTCATGAGCGAGCGGAGCCCGCGCGAACGCATCCCCAGCCAGCTCAAGGCCGTCGTCGGCCATTCCTCGCGCACCTTCGGCCGCCTCACGGCCTCGTCGCGGATCCTGCCGGGCCTCTTGGTCTGCGGCGGCCAGCGCTGCGGCACCACCTCCCTGTACCGGGCCCTGGCCCAGCACCCGGCGATCATGAAGCCGGTGTTCCACAAGGGCGTGCACTACTTCGACACGAACTACGAGCGCGGCGCGGCCTGGTACCGGGGGCACTTCCCCACCCAGGCGAGCGCGCGGCGGATCGCCGACAACACCGGGCTCGCGCCGATCGGCTTCGAATCGAGCCCGTACTACCTGTACCACCCGCTCGCGGCCGAGCGCTTCGCGCGCGACCTCCCGGAGGTCAAAGTGATCGTGCTGGTGCGCGATCCGGTCGAGCGGGCCTGGTCGCACCACGCGCACGAAGTGGCGCGCGGCTTCGAGCCGATCGCCGACTTCGAGGAGGCCGTTGCGGCCGAGGACGCGCGGCTCGACGGCGTGGAGGAGCGGCTGCGGACCGAGCCGGGGCTCTACAGCTTCGACCACCAGCACCACGCGTACACCGCACGCGGGCGCTATACGGATTACCTCGAGCCGCTTGCGGAGCAGGTGGGCCGGGACCGGGTGCTGGTGCTCGACTCCGGGGAGTTCTTCTCGCGTCCCGAGGACGCGTTCGAGCGGGTGCTGCGGTTCCTGGGGCTGCCGTGGATCGGGGAGTTCGCCTTCGCGCGACACAACGCGCGCGGGCGCACCTCACCGATGTCGCCGGCGCTGCGGGAGCAGTTGACCGCGCATTTCGAGCCGTACGACCAGCGACTCGCGGACTGGCTCGGGAGCGTGCCGAGTTGGCGGCGCTGACCGCCCAGGCCGACACCGCGGAGGAATCGGGACGCGAGGAGCTGCGCGGCACCGCTCGCGGCGGCCTCGCGAACCTCGTGGGCGCGGCGGTCTCCGGGCTCGGGGGCCTCGCGGTCACCTGGTTGGCGGCCGTGGCGCTCTCGCCCGCGGAGGCGGGCGCGTTCTTCGCGGCGACCTCGGTGTTCCTGCTCGCGGGCGCGATCAGCCGGCTCGGCACGCCCACGGGCCTCGTCTACTGGGTGGCCCGGCTGCACAAGAACGGCCGGGACGGGGCGGTCGGCTCCGTGCTGCGGTTGGGCCTGTGGTCCGCCGCGATCGCGTCGTTCGCCGCAGCGGCGGCGCTGCTGCTGGCGGCGCCGATGTTCGCGCGCCCGGATCTGGTGCGGCTGCTCGCGCTGTTCCTTCCGGCGTCGGTCGCGATGGAGGCGCTGCTGGCGGCTACGCGCGGCTACCGGCTCATGGGGCCCTCGGTGGTCATCGACAAGCTCGGGCGCACCGGCGCCCAGCTGATCGGCCTCGGTGCGATCGCCTTGGCGGGCACGGCCTCAGCGCTGACGATCACATTCGCGTGGGTGCTCCCGTATTTTCCGGCGGCACTGGCGGCAGGCTGGTACCTGCTGCGGCGCCACCGCAAGTCGCGGTTCGATCCGGGCTTCCCCGACCGAGTCTCGGCCCGGGCGTTCTGGGGGTTCACCGCACCGCGCGCCGCGGCCGGGGTGGCGCAGCTGGGGCTGCAGCGGCTCGACATCATCATGGTCGCTGCGCTGGCCGGGCTCGGCCCGGCCGCGATCTACACGGTGGCGACCCGGTTCGTGATCGTGGGCCAGATGGCCTCGGGCGCGGTGGGTCAGTCGGTGCAGCCGCGCGCGGCGGCGGCGATGGCGGCCGGGGAACTCGCGTCGGCACGCGCGCTGTACCAGGCTTCGACGGCGTGGATCGTGGCGCTGACATGGCCCGTCTATCTCGCGGTGGGCCTCCTGGCGGACTGGTATCTGCGGTTGTTCGGCGACGACTACGCCATCGCGGAGGCGCGCATGGTGGTGTGGATTCTGATGCCCGCCATGATGATCAGCTCGGCGTGCGGGGTGGTCGACTCGATGCTGGCGATGGCCGGGAAGACCTCGTGGCAGCTGATCGACGTCTCGATTTCACTCGTAGTCAATGTGGGATTGAATCTCGCGTTGATCCCCTCCATGGGCGTCGTCGGCGCGGCGATCGCGTGGTCGGCGGCCGTTCTGGTCAATAATTTGGTTCCACTCGCGCAACTGTGGCGAACGTTCGGCTTGCACCCGTTCGGGGCGTTGACGAGGCGGGCGCTGCTCGCGTCCGGTCTCGCCTTCGGGGTCCTGCCGCTGGCGGCCATGCCGCTCGGCCCGCTGTGGGCTTCGGCCGCGATCACGGCCGCGGGCCTCGCGTGGGCGGTGGCGCTGCTGCGCTACCGGACCAGGATCTGATTTGAAAGGGACTTCGTGGCCAGCAATTACACCGAGGTGTTCCAGGACCCGACGGCGGTAGAGAAGTACGCCGAGCACACCTACGCGCCCGGGACGTTCTCGTCGATCGTCTCCAGTCGCCAGGCCGGCTGGCTGCGCGGGTTCGTGCCGAACGCGTTCGCCGCGCCGCCGACCCACCACGACTTCGCCTGCGGCACCGGGCGGGTCTCGCGCATGCTGGCGGGCCTCGTTTCGGTCTCGCACGGCTACGACACTTCGGACGCGATGCTCCAGAAGGGCCGCGAGCTCGGCACGCCCGGGTACGCGCACCTGGTGGAACCGGGGCTCGCCGAGCCGCGGGTCGACCCGACCCGTCCGGCGCTGGTGACGGCGTTCCGGTTCGTGCTCAATGTGGACCTGCATCTGCGGGACCAGCTGATGGACTTCGCTTCGGCGGCGCTGCCGGATGCGGACGCGGGGCTCCTGCTGGTGGAGAATCACGGCAACGCCTCATCGCTGCGGCACCTGCGCAAAACCTTCGGGCGGGTCGACGAGAGCACCTGGTTCCAGGAGCTCTCACATGCGGAGATGCGGGACCTGTTCGCCCGGCATGGGTTCGAGCTGGTCGGCGTGCAGGGCTTCACCCTGTTCACGCAGGGCCTCTACCGCAAGCCGCTGGGTTGGGCGGCCAAGGCCACGGACAGCGCCTTGGCCTCAGCGCTGTCGAGTTGGGCCACGGACGTGGTCTACATCGCGCGGCGGAGATAGAGCGGCGCACTTGGAAGGGCTGCCGACGGCGGCCTTCCCTCGTCGCCTGGGCGCGCTTGGAACGGCGTGCCGCTCCTTCGTCCCCGTTGAGTGAGAACGGCGGCCTGAGCCGCCGTTCTTCGCGCCGCTTCAAGGCGGAATCAGGCTGCCCGGCGGCGCTCGCGGTAGGCCTCGGCGATCAAGCGCAGGGCCTCGGGCACGTCGTCTCTGAGGTAGCGGCGGGCGAGGCGGCGCGGCTCCGAGAGCATCCGGAAGAGCCATTCGGTGCCGCTGCGCCGCATCCACATCGGGGCGCGGCGGCGGTACCCGGCGATGAAGTCGATGCTCGCGCCGCAGCCGAGGAACCAGGCGTTCGGGGCGACCGCGCGCAGGCGCACCATCACATGCTCCTGTTTGGGAAAGCCGAGGCCGACGTATACGAGGTCGGGCGCGGCGGTCTCGACGCGCGCGACCAGTGCCCGCCACTGCGAGTCGTCCCGGTCGAAGCCCATCGGCGGGCACCAGGCGCCGACTACTTTCAAGCCCGGGTAGCGGGCCTCGAGGATCTCGGCGGCCCGCTCGGTCGGGCGTGCGGCGCCGTCCGGAGTGCCGCCCAGCAGCGCCACCCGCAGTCCGCGCGAGGCCGCGGCGGCAGAGAGGCTCCACACCAGGTCCGAGCCCGCCACGCGCTCGGGGAGCGGGTTCCCGGCGACCTTGGAGGCCCACACGAGCGGCGCGCCGTCGGCGACCACGAGGTCCGAGGCGTCGATGATCGCGCGCAGCCCCCGGCTCTTGCGGGCGGCGGCGACGATGTCGACGTTCGGCGTGACGATCTGGCCGCCGCGACCGGACCCGATCGCGTCGCACACGCGCCGCACCGCGTCCACTTCGGTGACCAGATCAATGCCGATGCCGCCCAAGCGCACCCGCGGGGCAGGTCGAATGGGACGGCGTGGCAGCGGCACACGGCGGGCGACCGCGTCGCCGGCGAGGTTCGTGCGCGAAGGGCACAAGCGCTCCATGGGAACAGACGTTAGAGGTCGCCGCGCGCTTTTCCGGGTTTTTTCGCCACAGGGCGTGTCCCCGACCCCACCCCGGGTCGTTATACGGAGCATCAGCAGCAGAGCGCATGGGTGAGCGAGGGATCAGTGAGCGTCAAGATCGCCGACACGGCCGAGCAGTCCGAGAACCGCGTGAAGGTGGTCTTCATCGGAGGACTGGGCCGCAGCGGCACGACGCTCCTGGAGCGGCTTTTGGGCCAGCTGCCGGGCGTGGTCCCCCTCGGCGAGATCACGCACCTGTGGGAGCGGGACCTGGTCGGCAACGAGATGTGCGCGTGCGGGGCGACCTTCTCCCATTGCGAGTTCTGGCAGCGGATCGGCCGGCGCGCCTTCGGGTCCTGGGAAGAGGTGGACGTCGAGCGGCTCAACGCGCTGAAGGCCACCGTCGACCGCACCCGGCACATCCCCGCGCTCGCCGCGAAGCGCCTCGCACCGGCCCAGCATCAGCTGGTCACCGAGTATGCCGAGTACTTCGAGAAGATCTACTCCGCCGCCGCGAAGGACACGCGGGCGCAGGTCGTGGTCGACTCCTCCAAGCACGCCTCGCTCGCCTACTGCCTGCGCTGGTCGCCGAAGATCGACCTGCGGGTGCTGCACGTGGTGCGCGATTCGCGGGGCGTGGCGTACTCGTGGACGAAGCAGGTGCGCCGCCCCGAGTCCGCCACCGGCGACCAGATGACCCGCTACTCCCCTGCGAAGGCCGCGATGCTGTGGAACGCGCAGAACGCCGCGTTCAGCCTCCTGGCCCGCCGCGGCGTGCCGGTGCGCCGGGTCCGGTACGAGCGGATCATCCAGCGCCCGCGCAAGGTGATCGCCTCGCTGGGCCGCTTCTGCGGTCTCGACCTGGGCGAGTCGGACTACAACTTCCTCGGTGACGGCTGGGCCGATCTCGGCCCGAGCCACTCGGCCGCGGGCAACCCCATGCGGTTCACCGTGGGGCGCATCCCGATCATGCCCGACGAGGCCTGGACCGAGGACCTTCCCGAAGGAACTCGGCGGATGGTCTCGACTCTCACCCGGCCCTTGCTGGGCCGCTACGGCTACCTCAACGAAGACGAGGAGACCCCTGTGGAGCAACCCGCGATCGAAAGCCGCGTCGAGGAGAGCGTCGACGCCGATCTGGAGCGGGAGCGGGTGTGACCGACTGGCCTTCGGTCGGCGTCGTGATCCCGACCCACAACCGGCCGCAACAGGTGCGCGCGGCCATCCGCTCGGTGCTGACCCAGTTCTATCCCGGCGAGCTCGAGGTCATCGTGGTCTTCGACCGGGCCAAGCCCGACATGGACCTCGAAGCCGAGGGCGAGCGGCCGGTGCGGGTGGCCAAGAACGACCGCATGCCCGGTCTCGCGGGAGCCCGCAACACGGGGATCACCGCGCTGGACACCGATCTCGTGGCCTTCCTCGACGACGACGACGAATGGCTGCCCGGCAAACTCGCCGCGCAGGTGACCGCGCTGGGCACCGAGGCCGAACTGTGCACCACCGCGATCGAGGTCGACTACCACGGCAGGCGCAATTCCCGCTTGGCGCAGAAGACCATGGTGCGGCACGCGGACCTGCTGCGATCGCGGATGATGATGCTGCACTCCTCGACGTTCCTGCTGCGCCGCTCGGCGCTGCTGGGCGGGCTCGGGCTGGTCGCCGAGGACGCGCCCGGGAGCCAGAACGAGGACTGGGACATGCTCCTGCGGGCCTCCAGACGGCGGCCGATCGCGCACGTGGACACCCCGTACGCGCTGGTGAACTGGGCCGGGTCGCATTTCGAGACCCGTTGGGACACCAAGATCTCCTCGCTGAAGTGGATACTGGACCACCACCCGGAGATCCATGGCAGCCCCGAGGGCGCCGCACGCGTGTACGGGCAGATCGCGTGCTGGCACGCGGCGATCGGCGACCGCAAAGAAGCACTTCGCTGGGCGTTGCGGGCCATGAAGGCGAACCCGGGCGAGCCGCGCGCGGCCGTCGCGGCGGCAGCGGCGGCGGGCATCGTCGGGGTCCCGGCCGTGATGGCGGCCCTGCACCGGCGCGGTCGCGGGATCTAAACCGGTCCCGAACGGGCGGCAACGCCGCGTTCAGGATTTGTCCCCCCTTTATTCACCTCTTATCGGTGCCTTAGCGCCCGCGGCAATACCTTCTCTTCAGACCGCCTGAGCGGCAAGCGCTCAGGCAGCTGGTCCCGTCACCGAGGAGGAACACCGTGGGTCTCGCAATCGCCCTGGCTCTGCCCGTCAACCTGTTCGCCATCACGGTCCTGGCGTGTGCGATCTACTACCGCCGCCACCACCGGACCGACCTGGCGCTCGCCTATGTGGCGCTCAACGTCGGCGTGTTCGCCGTCTCGGCCCTCATGCTCTCGCAGCAGGTGAGCCTAGGCCTGGCGTTCGGCCTCTTCGGCGTCCTGTCGATCCTGCGGCTGCGCTCCGACCAGATCTCCCAGCGCGACGTCGGCTACTACTTCACCGCGCTCGCGTTGGGCCTCATCAACGGCATCGGCTCCTCGCGGCCCGCTGTCATGATCGGCCTCAGCGTGCTGCTCGTGCTCACCATGTACATCGCCGACCACCCGAAGCTCGCCAACCGCGCCCGCCACCGCATGATCGTGCTCGACACCGTGCACCGCGACGACACCGCGCTGAAGGCCGACCTGGAACGGCGCCTCGGCGGCACCGTGCGCAAGTTCGAGGTGATCGACACCGACTTCGTGCGCGAGACGATGACCGTCGACGTGCGCTTTCGGCCCCAGCCCGCGGGCGTCGACGCCACGCCCGGCCCCGACCGCACCTACCCGATCGCGAGGGTCTGATGATCACCCGTCAAGGACTGGACCTGTTCGCGCCCATCGACCTCGAGACCGTGGTCGACTCGGCGAACCTGCAGACCCGCGTCGACTCCAAGTACCTGCTGAGCCCTGAAGCCTACGAGCGGTTCCGCGACCGGCTGGCCCGCACCGGCGACTGGCGCTGCCTCGAGATCGGCGGGCGCCGCCGGTTCGCGTACGAGTCGATCTACTTCGACACGCCCGAGCTGCTGACCTACCGGCAGCACCGCCAGGGCCGCCGGCTCCGGTTCAAGGTCCGCTCGCGCACCTACGTCGACTCCGGCGAGTGCGCGTTCGAGGTCAAGCTCAAGGGCGCGCGGGCCGACACCGTGAAGGAGCGCATGGAGTACCGGGCGGTCGACGCCGGGCGGCTCGCGCCCGACGCCGCCGACTTCCTCGCCGAGACCCTTCGGCAGGCCTACGGCATGGACGTGCCGCTCGGGATGGCTCCGCGGTTGCGCACCGACTACCGCCGCCACACGCTGGTGGACCTGCGCGCGGCCACGCGGATCACCTGCGACGAGGACCTCGCGGTCGCCGGAGCGACCGGTGCGGCCGCGGCCCGGCGGATCTGCCTGGTCGAGGTCAAGTCGGCACAGGCCGGCGGCCCGGTCGAGCGGCTCCTGTGGCAGTCCGGGGCCCGGCCGGTGTCGGTCAGCAAGTACTGCCTGGCCGCCGCGGCGCTGTACCCGTGGCTCGGAGCGAACCCGTGGGCCCGCGCATACAAAGAGTGCTTCGGGCCTAACCCAGCTCGAGCCTGATGAGCGCGCCCTTACCGCCGTAGCCTGCACCGAAGACGACCTGTCCTCCGGAGGCCGCGGCGGCGCGGCGCGCGATGTCCAGGCCGAGTCCCGTTGAGCCTCCGCCGGAGCGGCCCCGTTCGAACACTGCCGGGTCGGGCAGGCCCGGTCCCTCATCGGCGATGTCGACGATCGCGCCGCCCTCGGTCCGGGCCCAGAGGCGGACCTCGAAACCGGTGCCGTCGGGCGTGTGCGCGAAGACGTTCGCCAGCAGCGAGTCCATCGCCGCCGCCAGATCCTCGTCCGAGAGCTTCACCGGAAGCGGGCCGGGGGCGAGGTAGACGCGGCATTCGCGGGCGGTGTCCTCGGCCAGCGCGGACCAGAACTCGACGCGCTCGTTCACCACGGTCGCCGCATCGCATTCGGCCGTGGTGTGACCCGGCTTGCGGGCGTCGCGGATCGCCGCGTTCACCGCCCGCTCGACCTCTCCCACTGCCTCGTCCACAGTGGCCCGCTCTGCCGGGTCCGAGATCGCTTCGGCCTCGAGGCGGAGCACGGTGAGCGGGGTCCGCAGCCGATGCGAGAGGTCGGCGACCCGCTCGCGCTCGGCCTCGAGAAGGTCGCGGATGCGGTCGGCGAGGGTATTCAGGGCGGTGCCCACGCGCTTGACCTCGACCGGTCCCTCGGCGCTGGCCCGCGCCTCCAGGTCGCCGTCGGCGAGCCGATTCGAGACCTCGGTCAGGTCGGCGAGCGGCACGAGCACCACGCGGGCCAGGCGCGAGGCCAGGAGCAGCCCGAAGCCCAAGAGCGCCACGGCGATCGCGCCGAGCAGCAGCCACGAGCGGCCGACCCCGGCGGTCAGCAGGTCGTCGTCCACATAGGCGCGGACGACGGCGAAGCTGTCGTCCGGCATGCGGACGCTGTAGAGGATTTCGCGTCCGCCTTCGGTCTCGGCGGTGAGGGAACTGCGTTGCAGGGCGGCCAATTCGACGGCGTTGGATCGCGGCGCTTCGGCACCGATGACGCTGCCGTCGGGCCAGAACACGGTCACTGGGGACGCGGTCGTGGCGTTGAGCCGGGCGACGGCGTGCTCCACTTCCGCCACCTGGGCGGTGGGCACGATCGAGGTCAGGACCTGGGCTTCATGCTGGGCGTTGGAGACCACGCGCTCGGCTGCGCTGTTGCGCAGCAGGATCGCCAGCGGGATCGAGAATGCGAGCAGGATCAGGGTCGCCGTGGCGGCCACCAGGATCGTCAGTCGGGCCCTCATGCGTCGCTCCCCTTCCCCGGGTCGACGAGCTTGACGCCGACGCCGCGCATGGTGTGCAGGAACCGCGGTTGCTGCGCGGTCTCGCCGAGCTTGCGGCGCAGCCAGGCGAGGTGCACGTCCACGGTCTTGTCCGCGCCTCCGAACGGCAGGTCCCACACCTCGGTGAGCAACTGGCGCTTGGACACCACTTCCCCGGCCCGGGTCGCGAGGTGGTGCAGCAGGTCGAACTCCTTGGGGCTCAGCTCCAGCGACCTGCCGTCGAGCACGGCGTTGCGGCCCCTCGGGTCGATCCGCAAGGGGCCCACGACCACGGTCTCGTCCGCTGGCGCGCCGGCCCCGAAGCGGCGCAGGACCGCTTGGATGCGCGCGTCGAGCTGCCGCGCGGTGAAGGGCTTGACCACATAGTCGTCGGCGCCCGCGCCGAGGATGCGCACGATCTCGTTCTCGTCGTCGCGGGCGGTCGCCACGATCACCGGCACGTCGGAGACGCCGCGCAGCATCCGCAGCATCTCGCCGCCGTCGAGATCGGGCAGACCCAGGTCGAGCACGACCAGGTCGGGCCGGTGGTCGACCGCGGCGCGCAGCCCGGTCATCGCGTCGGGCGCGGGGGCGACCTGGTGCCCGAGGTCCCTGAGGGACCGCAGGAGCGCGGTGCGCACACGTTCGTCGTCCTCGATCAGGAGCAGGTGGGCCATGCGGGAACTCTATGCGGCCCATGGCCTGAGGGACACCTCACGTCGCGCCTCAGTGAGGGCTTAGAGCACTCTTATCGCGGCCTTAAGGTTCGGCCGGGCAAGCTAGGACCCATGAGAAGGAACCTGGTAGTGAGCGGATGGGTCGCCGCCGCGGTTGTCGCGGTCGGCGCGGGGATCGGCGCGGTGGCGCTGGCGCAGGGCGGGACCCTCGGGGCCCCCACCGAGCCGGTGTCCGAGGAGAGCGTCCTGGGTGAGCTGGAGAAGGCGCAGCAGGCCGACGACAATGCGGGCGACGACGGCGCGACCCCGACCGAAACGCCCGAGCCGACCTCGCCCGAGCCCTCAGGGGCGCTCGACGAGGCTCCCACGGGCGATGCCGCGGGCGGCGAGGAGATCATCGCGACCGACGGCGGCACGGTCCTCGCCCGCTGCACCGGCAGCGAGGTCGAACTGATCTGGTGGACCCCGGCGCAGGGCTGGAGCGTCGCCGCCGTCGACCCTGGGCCCGGCGCGCAGGCGACGTTCGGATTCAGCGGGGCCGGTGACGACGACGATGACGACGACGGCCTCAACTACACGGTCACCTGCGTCGACGACCTGCCCGTGGCCGAGCTCCGATCGGATGACGACGACGCCGACGACTGAATTCCTGGGGAAGAATAGGGGGGATCCAAGCGGCCCCGGAAC
>DATABR010000305.1:0-6779 GCA_036259435.1 Glycomyces sp. | reverse complement strand
CGAAGCCGGAGAGGATGAGGTTGGGCGGGCTGCCGATGAGGGTGGAGAGGCCGCCGATGGTGGCGGCGAAGGCGATCGAGAGCATGAGGGTGACACCGAACTGCTTGACGGCCGGGTCGGACGCGCCGTCCTGGCCGTCTTCACCGGGGACGCCCTTGGCGGCCATCGCCATGACGCTCAGGCCGATCGGGAGCATCATCATGGTGGTCGCGGTGTTCGACACCCACATGCTCAGGAACGCCGTGGCGATCATGACGCCGAGGACGAGCCGCCGCGGGTGCGTGCCGACCAGCCGCATGGTGTGGAGTGCGAGCCGCAGGTGAAGGTTGTGCTTCTGCATCGCGAGCGCGATCATGAAGCCGCCCATGAACAGGAACACCGTGTCGTCGGCGTAGGGAGCGGTCGCCTCCTCGATGGGAAGGACGCCGAGCAGCGGGAGCGCCACGATCGGGATGAGTGCGGTCGCCGAGAGCGGCAGCGCCTCGGTCATCCACCAGACCGCCATCAGGATGACCAGCGCGGCGGTGACGCGGCCGGCGTCGCTCAGGCCGGGGTCGGCGGGAATCGCGAAATAGGCCAGCAGCGCGAGGGCTGGGCCGAGCGCGCGGCCGACCCAGATGCGGGTCGACGGCAGGTGTTTCTGATCGGCGCCGGGGCGCGGGCCCGCGGATTCGCGGATCTTCTCCGCGACGCGGGGCGAGGGGACGGCCATGATTGCTCCTTTGCAACCTCGAGTTCAACAGGCCGCAATCCGGCCGTCCTCGAAGGGTGGCAGCAGTCACAAGGCCGACCGATGTTTCGGTCGTAAAGGTCTCGACGTATATCGATTCGTTACCGCTCCGCGGCGGCGAGCTCCGCGGTGTCCGACAGTTCGCGGTCGATCTCCTCGAACAGCGCCTCCGCCGCGAACCAGGCCCTCGAGGCGCGGGCGCGCAGCAGGAGGAGGGCCGCGGTCGGGAACGACCCGCAGACGACGAGCATCGCCGCGGCGCTGAGGAAGAACGGCGCCTCGTCGGGGAACGTCGCGAAGTACGCGCGTCCGAAGATCCACGCGAACATCGCGCCCGGCACGATCGCCAGCGCCCACCAGGCGGCGGTGACCGCGTGGGCGCGGCGGCGGCCGAGCCGGGTGGCGATGAACGGCATGGAGACGGTGATCGCGATGCTGAAGAGGATGGTGACCAGGCGTTCGAGGTCGATCGAGCCGACGATGCCGAGCATCGTCTCGTCACTGGAGGGGGATGTGGTCGCGGCGAACAGGAACCGCACGCCGAACGAGTAGACCAGCAGGATGGCGGCGAACTGGAGCCAGATCACGAGTTGGGCGGCGAGGACGGACTTCGGCTTGGCAGAGGGCCCGGTGGCACTGGGTCGCACTGCGCTCCCTTCTCGGCGGGCGGCGGCGCGCCGGAGGTGCACCCGACAAGCGGGCTTCGACTGAGCGGATACACGGCTCGCTAGCGTCGCCGTGGTGGTTCATGCGCGGCTCGCAAGCGATGCCGCAGCGGGGGGGCCGCGCCCCCTGGGGGAGGGCAGCACATTGAACGATAGCGAACCCGGGCCGCCTGCGCGAGTCCGGCGCGTGCCGGATCACGCGCCGACCTTGAGCGTATGACTTCGTCTATTTGAAGGCGGAGATGTCGAGCCCGTCGAAGGGTTCTGGAATGTCGACGGGCTTGCCGAACACGACTGTGGTGCGGGAACTGCGCGTACTGCCGATAATTGCAGGTCGTGGCACTTTTGCGTTACGCGTCGCGGTCGATCATGTAGTCGCAGATGTCGACCAGGGCCTTTTGGGCCGGGCCTTCGGGGAGGGCCTTCGCCAGGGCGCGGGCGCGCTCCTGGTATTGGTGCAGCGTCGTCTTCGCCTGTTCCAGGGCCTTCGATCCGCGCAGCAGTTCCAGTGCTTCCGGGAGGTTCGCTTCCGGGACCGGGCCCGCCACGAGTTCCCGCAGCCTGGCTTCGGACGGGTCGTCGTCGGCGAGCGCGTAGATCACCGGGAGGGTCGGCACCCCTTCGAGGAGGTCCGTGCCCGGGGTCTTGCCCGAGGAATCCGAGGTGATGTCGATGATGTCGTCGGCGATCTGGAACGCCACCCCGATGACCTCGCCGAACTTCTCGGCCGTCGCGATCGTCTCTTTCGAGGCGCCCGCGAACCACGCGCCGAACTTGGCGCATGTGGCGATGAGCGAGCCGGTCTTCTCCGAGAGGATCTCCAGGTGCCACTCGACCGCGTCGATCCCGTCGGGCTGCGGCATGGTCTCGTTGATCTGCCCGCGCACGAGGCGCGCGAACGTCGCCGCCTGGATGCGTACGGCGTCGATGCCCAGGTCGGACATCATCTGCGCGGCCTGGCTGAAGAGGTAGTCGCCGGTGAGGATCGCGACCGAGTTGTCCCAGCGGGCGTTCGCGCTGGGGGCCCCGCGGCGCACGAGCGCCTCGTCCATCACGTCGTCGTGGTACAGCGTCGCCAGGTGCGTGAGCTCCAGTGCGACGGCGGCGTCGACGATGCCCGGCCGCGACGGGTCGCCCAGGTGCGCGCACGCGAGCGTCAGCATCGGGCGGAAGCGCTTCCCGCCGGCGCGGATGAGGTGGGACCCGGACTGGCGCAGCAGCGGCTGGTCGGTGTCGACGGCCTTGAGCAGGCGCTCCTCGACGAGGTCGAGCGAGGCTCGGATCTTCTCGGCGAAGGCCTCGTCGGAGAAGGTCAGCGCGATCTGGGCACGTCGGGTGGTCACCACAGCCTCACCTTATCGTGTGTCGAGCCCGGCCCGATCGGCACGGGAACGGGAGTCGTACGCGCCGCAATGAGGAACGTCAATGCGCCTGCCCCTTGAGCACTGTGCTGCCCGCGACGATGAACAGGGCCGACGCGAGCATGGCCGAAGTGGCGGCGATCCACGCGGTGTCCCAGCCGACGTGCTCCACGATGAGCCCGAAGCCGATCGGGCCGATCGCGCCGCCGAGGAAGATTCCCGTCTGCGTCACCGAGGTCGCCAGCGCGGGCGCGTCCGGGTACCGCTTGGTGACGGCGTGGTTCATCAGGCCCGGCCACGCCCAGCCGAGGGCGTAGGCCGCGATGGTGCCGAACGGCAGCAGCCACGGCAGCGCGAGCAGGTATGTGGCGATGCCGGCCGCGCCGCCCAGGAGCATCAGCGTGATCACCGCGAACTCGCCGCCCTTGCGGTAATCCGCGACCGCGCCGAAACCGGTGCGGCCGATGATCCCGGCGACGCCGCCGATGGTGAGCACGAGGCCCGCGTAGCTCTCGGACCCGCCGACGTCCACTGTGTAGGTGGTCAGGAACGAACCGATCGGGGTGGCCGCGCACGCGCCGAGGCAGGTCGCCACGGCGAACAGCAGCAGCGAGGCGTCGAAGGACTGCCCGTTGCCGTTCTTCGCCCGCACCTGCGGCCTGCCGATCCCGTCCAGCGGCACGAGCGCGAGCAGCACCAGGGCCGCTCCGATGACGAACGCCCACCGCCAGCCGAGCGTGAGCGCCACGACCGGGACGCTGAGCCCGCCGATCATGATGCACAGCGGCACCGAGGCCTGCTTCGCTCCGAAGAGGAGTCCGCGGTGCTTCTCCGGTGCCCATTCGCTCAGGACCGTGTTCGAGGCGAGCTGCCCGAGCCCGTTCGCGGGCGCGCACAGGACCATGAACGCCATCAGCACGATCGGCTCGTACGCCAGGAACGCGACGCCGAGCAGTGCCCCGGCCGAGAGTCCCACGGCGATCCGGGCGGTCACCAGCGCCCCGAACCGGTCCACGAGCCGACCGGACGGCACGGTGGTGAGCGCCGAGGCGGCGAAGTAGATGCCCGACGCCCAGCCGATCGCGCTGACGCCCATGCCGAGTTCGTCCGCGATCTGCACGGCGAGCCCGCCGAAGAGGAAGATCGGCAGCACCGCGGCGACTTGGACGCTCATGGCGGTGACGATGGTTACGGAGGTCTTCGGCCGGTCGGGGGCGAGGGCGGTTGACACGACGGCAACCGTACTCCAAGCCCTCGGCTCGTCCCGGAAACCGCTCGCGTAGGGAGATCACCCGTTGTGCGGTACCTCGTCCGCGTGATGCGTCTTGACGCGGACACGGAGCGTGTGCGAGTGTGTACCCGGCTCACTGGTCGGGGGCGCTGCCAGAGGTCCCGCCGGCGGCGCCGTATCGCCTTCCCGCCCAGGGGAAACGCAGGGGCAACCTCGGGGGCCTCGGGGTTCGGGACAGACGAAACGCGGCGGCCCTGGTGGGAGGGAGCCGCCGCGTTTCGGTTATTCGAATTGTTCCGCGGCGGTGACGAGGAAGTTTGGTGGGGACTCGACGCCGCCGCCGCGGGTTGTTCACGACCGGCCATAGCCGGACCGCGAACGGTGCTGACACATAGATACTGCCTCGTATGCGACCGTGACGCAACCGTCTGTTGTTTATATAGTTAGAACACGGCCGACCTGGCCGGGCGCCGCCACCGGCGGCGGCCGTCAGGTCAACTGGTGCAATTGGAGCGGCGGCATGGTGGAGCAGCGGCGACCAGGCGATGAATCGCGCGGTAGCGGCCCGGACGGCAAGCGCGGTAGCGCCCCAGACGGCATGGACGCGACCGGAAGGCGCGTGGCACGCCGCCCCGCGGACCACAAGCCCGGCAAGGGCGCGTCGGCCGCGGCCGGCCCCTTCCCGGGGGCGAGGGGCGAGCCGACCAAGATGATCCAGAGTGTCCAGCGGGCACTGCGCATCATGGAGTACGTGGGACGCCACACCGGCGGCGTCTCGGCCCCGCGCATCGCCTTCGAGTGCGGCCTCAACCGCGCCACCGCCTACAACCTGCTGCGCACCCTCGTCTACGAGAACTACCTGCGCCGTGACGAGCACGGCAAGTACACCCTCGGACTGGAGGTCTCCGACCGCTATTCCGAGCTCACCCGCGCCATGGCCGGGCCGAGCACGTGCGGGGAGTTCATGCGCCGCATGTCCGCCGAGACCGGCTACTCGACCTTCCTGGCGCGCTTCGTGGAAGACCGCCCGGCCGTCACCCGCGTCTATGAAGGGGCTAAGAGCCCGCACGTGGAAGACCTCATCGTCGGCTTCGACGACGGCGCGCACGCCACCGCACTCGGCAAGGCCCTTCTGGCGACGCTCCAGCCGCACGACCGCGCCCGGTACCTCAAGTCGATGGGGATGCGCCCGTTCACGCGCCGCACCCTCACCGAGCCGGACGCGTTGGAGTACGACCTGGCCGTCTACGAGGAGTCGGGGGTCTACGCCGAGATGGGCCAGTTCCGCGAAGGCGTCGGCTGCGCCGGGGTCGTGGTCCGCGAGGGCGGTACCCCGGCCGAGCGGATCGTCTTCGCCGTGGCTCTGCCGCTGGACGACATCCGCAGCTCCTGGACGCAGATCAGTCAGCGTTTGCGCGACGCCGCGATCGAACTCGAACCGCTCGTCTGACCGGACAACCAGAGGGCCGCCCGCGCGCGTACTCCAGAGGTCGAAGTTCCTTCGACCCCATGGAGAGGAACGCGGATGCGATCAAAGAGCAGGACCGTCGGCGCCCTCGGGGCGGCGCTGGCCCTGGCGACCGCGGCCGCCTGCACTGACGACTCCGAAGACGGCGGCGGCGCCGCCGAAGGGCAGGCGTTCGACGAGGCGAGCCTCATCGACATGGTCAACGAGAGTGCCCGGCTTCAGTTCGAACTGGAGACCGCCGAGTCCCGGATCGTCCAGAACTGCTTGGAGCTGCAAGGCTTCACGGTCCACGACCCGCTCTGGTTCAACGTCCATGAACCCGAGGAGCAGGAGGCGCTGTACCGCGCCGACGACTGGGGCAGTTGGCTTCCCGAGCTCGAAGAGGCCTCCGAGTTCGGTCTCGGCGTCTGGGCCGCCACCGAGGGCGCGGACGCCGACGAGGTCGATGCGTACTTCGAGTACAAGGGATACGTGAACGAGGGGGCCCTGGAGGGCGACCCGGGGACGCCGTCGGGCGGCGGACCGTCCGACGACAGCGCGTTCGACGCGCTCGATACCGAACAGCGATACGACTGGTACGTGGCCTACTTCGGCGAGGCGACCGCGGCGCAGGAGTACGGTCACCTGACCGACGCGGACACCTCCGACGACAGCACCGACTCCGACGGCGCGATCGACCTCGGAGGCGAGTTCGACTACGTGCAGCCCGAACCGGGCGGCTGTCAGCGCGAGATGATCGACGCGCTCTACGGCGACTTGCGCCTGGTCGAGGATCCCGAGGGCGGCGAGTACCGCACGGCGAACTGGTCCTACCGCCCGCCGAACCCCATGGACGACTTCGCGACCATCGACGAGGCCAACGTCCGCTACCGGGAGGCCATCGCCGAAGTCCAGGGCGAGCTGGTCGACTGCCTCGCCGAGCACGGCCATCCCGGCTGGGAATTCGGCGAGGAGGGCTCGCTGCCGCTGTCCGACTACCTCTACGAGCTGTACGAGGGCACGGCGGACGTCCATGACCATCCGGACCTGCCCGAGGACGCCCCGACCGATTTCGAGGGCAAGAAGGCCTTCGAGATCGCGTTCGCCGTCGAACTCGCCGAATGCGGCGACGAGACCGGCTTCCGCGACACGGCGGAGCAGGCGTGGTCGGACTCCCGGAACGATTACTACCTGTCGATCGAGACGGCCGTCTACGCCTGGCAGGAGGAGATCCGCGGCATCCTCACCAAGGCCCAGGAGGCCATCGAAGGCTGAGCATCGGGCGCTAAAAGCCGAATGCGGCGGTCGGCGGGTGCGCGAAGGCGTCGGCCGGACCCGCGGGTCC
>DATABR010000304.1:0-38828 GCA_036259435.1 Glycomyces sp. | reverse complement strand
TCTCCTTCGGGTGGTAGATCCCGACGTTCTCAATGACCTTGCCGTCGCGCTTGACGCGCGAGTCGGCGATGACGATGCGGTACTGGGGAGTACGGATCTTCCCCATTCGCGTGAGGCGAATCTTCACTGCCACGTTTTGTTACTCCTGATGTAAGGATCACGTCAGCGCAAACGCCGTCCAGGTGAATAGTCTGGATTGCATCGCGCTGAAACCTGGCTTTGCGTCACGGTTGTTGAGAGGGCACCCGTCCCAAAGCTCATTACAGCGTCCGAGTCTAGCGCACCCGGTGATCAGTACCCCCGGGCGAGGTAGGCGATGAGACCGGACTCATCCAGGGAGTCCGGAACCGAGCCGTCCTCACGCTGCAGCACGCGCACGGTCACCGCGGACTGGGCGGCCTTCGCCTCGCCCTCGGCGCCGCAGGCGTCCCAGGGCAGGCGGGCGTAACCAGTCTGGGCTGCCTCGACCGCTTCCTCGACGGTGGACACGTCGAAGGTGTTCGACTCGCGCCACTGCAGGGCCTCGTCCCAGAGGACCTCCTGCTCGCCTTCGAGGGCGGCGGCGACGGCCTCGGCGAGCATCCCGAGCGGGACGGTCTCCTTGGTGCCGAGCACGCGGCGGACCAGGGTGGCCTCGCCGTTCTTGAGGTCGCGGGGGCCGATCTCGATGCGGACCGGGTAGCCCTTGAGCTCGGCGTCCACGGCGCGGCGGCCGAAGGCCACATCGCCTCGGTGGTCGAGCCGGACGCGGAGCCCGGCGCCCTTGAGTTCGTCGTAGACCTTCTTCGCGGCCGCCTGGACCTCATCGGTGTCCTTGACCACCATGACGTTCACCTGGACGGGGGCGAGGTTCGGCGGTACGCGGATCCCCGAGTCGTCGCCGTGGCCCATGATGAGGCCGCCGACCATGCGGGTGGAGACGCCCCAGGAGGTGGTCCAGCCGTGGGCCTGCTTGCCGTCCTTGCCCTGGAACTGGATGTCGAAGGCCTTCGCGAAGTTCTGGCCCAGTTCGTGCGAGGTGCCCATCTGGAGGGCCTTGCCGTCGCGCATGAGGGCCTCGACAGCGAAGGTGTTGAGGGCCCCGGCGAAGCGCTCGGCCTCGGTCTTGATGCCGCGCAGGACGGGCAGCGCGAGCACGTTCTCCATGAAGTCGGCGTAGACCTCGTGGAGGATGCGCAGCGTGAACGCATGCGCGTCCTCATAGGACTCGTGGACGGTGTGCCCCTCCTGCCACAAAAACTCCGAGGAGCGCAGGAACAGGCGGGTGCGCAGCTCGTAGCGCATCACGTTGCACCACTGGTTGAGCAGCAGCGGCAGGTCGCGATACGAGTTGACCCACTTCGCCATGTACTCGCCGATGACGGTCTCGGAGGTGGGCCGGATGGCGAGCCTCTCCTCGAGCTCCTTGCCGCCGCCGTGCGTGACCATCCACAGCTCGGGCGCGAAGCCCTCCACGTGGTTGGCCTCGCGCTGGAAGTAGGACTCGGGAATGAGCAGGGGGAAGGAGGCGTTCTCGGTGCCGGTCTCCTTGATGCGCTCGTCGAGCTCGGCCGTCATCCGCTCCCACAGCGCGAACCCGGTCGGTCGGATCACCTGCTGGCCCTTGGCCGGCCCGTTCTCGGCCAGCTGGGCCTTGGCGACGACGTCCTGGTACCAGCGAGGAAAGTCCTCGCCCTGCGGTGTGAGTACATTGGCCATGGTCAGGGATTCTACGGGCCGACCCTCGCGCGACCGCAATTGGATTCCCTCGCGGGAGACGCCCGCCGCCTCGGCAGAACGGCCGATGTGCGAGAACCGCGGTTCGGCCGTTCGGCCGTGATACGGGAAGGTGCGTATCGCATAAGCTGACGATGTGACAACACCCATGCTGGCAGCTGACCGCGGCCTGACGGCCGCCGAGGTGGCCGAGCGCGTCGAGGCCGGAGCCGTCAACGAGACGAAGCGCCACACCAGTCGACCGCTCTCGGCGATCCTCCGAGCGAACTTCTTCACCCCCCTCAACGCCGTCATCGGCGTGCTCGCCGTGATCGCGATCGGCTTCGGCGGCTGGAAGCAGGGCCTCTTCGCGGGCGTCATCATCGCCAACATCCTCATCGGCACCGTCCAGGAGCTGCGCGCCAAGCGCACCCTCGACAAGCTCTCGCTCATGAACCGCTCCAACGCGAAGGTGCTGCGCGACGGCGAGGTCGTCGAGATCGACCCGGCCCAGATCGTCCGCGACGACCTCGTCTACGTCGAACCGGGCGACCGGATCGTCGTCGACGGTCCCGTGGTCGAGTCCCGGAACCTCGAGATCGACGAGTCGCTGCTCACCGGCGAGGCCGACCCGGTGGCGAAAACCGCCGGGGACGAAGTGCGCTCGGGCTCGTTCGCCGTCGCGGGCACCGGCGTGTTCCGGGCCGAGCAGATCGGAGCGGAGTCCTATGCCGCCAAACTCGTCGAGGAGGCCAGCAAGTTCACCCTGGCCCGATCGGAGCTGCGCGAGGGCATCAACCGCTTCATCAAGATCATCACGTGGCTCATCGTGCCGATCGCCCTGCTGCTCATCGTCAGCCAGCTCAACGATGTCGAGAACTGGCGTGACATCTTCACGCCGACCGGCGTCATCGTCTCCACCGTGGCCGGGATCGTGCCGATGATCCCCGAGGGCCTGGTGCTGCTGACGTCCGTCGCGTTCGCGGTCGGCGTGATCCGGCTCGGTGCGCGCCACTGCCTCGTCCAGGAGCTGCCCGCGATCGAGGGCCTGGCCCGCACCGACGTGCTGTGCCTGGACAAGACGGGCACCCTCACCGAGGGCGGCATGGACGTCGACGAGATCCGGCCGATCAACGGCTCCGACGGATCGGCCGTGGCCGAGGCGCTCGCGGCGCTGGCCGCGGCCGACGACAGCCCCAACCCGACCATGCAGGCCGTCGCCGAATACCTCCAAGAGCACGATCACGCCGACCCGAACTGGCGCGTCATCGACGTCATGCCGTTCTCTTCGGCACGCAAGTGGAGCGGCACGCGCTTCACCGACAACGGCACCTGGCTCCTCGGCGCGCCGGACGTGCTACTGGAGCACGGCGACCCGGTCGCGATGGACGCGGACGTGCTCGCGGCCCAAGGCCTGCGCGTGCTCGCCCTGGTCACTGCCGAGTCGGCCTCGACCACCGGCGGCGTCACCGGAGTCAAGGCCCAGGCGCTCGTGGTGCTGCGCCAGCGCCTGCGCAGCACCGCTGCCGCGACGCTGGCCTACTTCAAGGACCAGGGCGTCACGGTCAAGATCATCTCGGGCGACTCCCCCGCCGCGGTCGGAGCGGTGGCCGCGCAGCTGGGCGTCGAGGGCGCGGCCGACACGGTCGATGCGCGCCGCCTCCCCGAGGACCCCGAAGAGCTCGCGGACCTGTTGGAGCGGGCCACGATCTTCGGGCGGGTGAAGCCGCACCAGAAGCAGGCGTTCGTCAAGGCGCTCCAGTCGCGGGGCCACACCGTGGCGATGACCGGTGACGGCGTGAACGACGTGCTGGCGCTCAAGGACGCGGACCTGGGCATCGCCATGGGTTCGGGTTCGGCGGCGGCGCGGTCGGTGGCGCAGGTGGTGCTGCTCGACGACGAGTTCGCGACGCTGCCGCACGTGGTGGACGAGGGCCGACGGGTACTGGGGAACATCGGGCGGGTCTCGAACGTCTTCTTGACCAAGACGGTCTATGCGATCGCGCTGGCCCTGTGCATCGCGGTCGGCGCGATCATCGCGTGGATCGCGGGCAACGAGCCGCTCCCGTACCCGTTCCTGCCGATCCATCAGTCGCTCATCAACCTGTTCACGATCGGCCTCCCGGCGTTCTTCCTGGCGCTCGCGCCGACGTTCGACCGGGCCAAGCCGAACTTCGTGAAGCGGGTGCTCAAGTTCGCGATCCCTGCGGGGATCTGCTGTGCGGTGCCGACATTCACGGTGTATCTGGCGTCGCGAGCGCACGACGGCTTCGACTCGCAGCTGCCGCAGACCACGGCCGCGATCACGCTGTTCTGCCTCGCCTTGGCGGCGTTGGCGATCGTGGCGAAGCCGTACGTGTGGTGGAAGGGCCTGCTGGTCGGCGGCTGCGCGGCGGCGTTCGTCACCGTGCTTGCGGTCCCGCCGTTCGCCCGCTTCTACGAGCTGGAGCTCCCGGGCGCGTGGAACACCACGGCGGCGGCGATCGCCGTGGCCTCGGGCGTGAGCGCGCTGCTGTTCTGGCTGGTCGTGCGCCCCAAGCACCTCAAGGACTAAATTTGGAATCCCTGAGGAACTGGCGTGTCGGTCACGCTCGATGTACACTTTTCTGTACAAGCTTTGGAGGTGAGCATGAAGACGATTTCGTTCTCCGATTCACGGAACGAGTACGCGAAGACGCTTGACACAGTCATCAACGATCGCGAAGAGGTCATCGTGACCCGCTCCGGGCACGACCCAGTGGTCATCGTTGCGCTGGACGAGTATGAATCCCTCAAGGAGACTGCCTATCTCCTGCGAAGCCCGGCGAATGCCCGCAGGCTGCTCGCCTCCATCGAACGGCTCGAAAGCGGGCAGGGAATCGAGCGGGACCTGATCGAGTGAAGCTGAGCTGGGACGAATTTGCTTGGGAAGATTACCTGTACTGGCAAACTCAGGACCGAAAGATTCTCAAGTCAATCAACGATCTGATCAAAGACATCCAGCGCAACGGGAACGAAGGGCGTGGCAAGCCCGAGCCGCTAAAACATGGCTTCCAGGGTTACTGGTCCCGCAGGATCACACTCGAGCACCGGCTCGTCTACAAGGTTGAGGACGAAGAGATCCGGATCGCACAGTGCCGGTACCACTACGAGCGCTTACCAACTAGGCTTCGCAGCTTCGCTGCAAGCCTGGTTGGCGCGGAAAAGAGATGATCCACGCGCCCCGCTACATCGGATGTAGCGGGGCGCGTGGCGTCGGTGTAGCGCCTTCTGGATGAGAGCAACTGAGCGAATCATCCAGGAGGCGAACATGTCGCAGCGCGACCTCGCGATCCGAGCCGAAGGGCTCGTCAAGCACTTCAAGGACGTCAAGGCCGTGGACGGCGTGGACCTCGAGGTCCCGGCCGGGACGGTGTACGGCGTGCTCGGCCCCAACGGGGCGGGCAAGACCACCACGGTTCGGATGCTGGCCACCCTGCTGCGTCCGGACGCCGGGAACGCGACCGTGTTCGGCCGCGACCTGATCGCCGACGCCGCGTCGGTGCGGTCCCAGGTGAGCCTCACCGGGCAGTACGCATCGCTCGATGAAGACCTCACGGGCTTTGAGAACCTGGTCCTGCTGTCGCGCCTGTACGGCTACGCCAAGCCGGCCGCCCGGGAACGGGCCGGGGACCTGCTGGACGCGTTCGGTCTGACCGCAGCCGCGGGCAAGCAGGTGAAGGCGTACTCGGGCGGCATGCGCCGGCGGCTCGACATCGCCGCCTCCATCATCGTGACGCCGAAGCTGCTGTTCCTGGACGAGCCGACGACGGGCCTGGACCCGCGCAGCCGGAACCAGGTGTGGGACGTGGTGCGCACGATCGTCGGCGAGGGCACCACGGTACTGCTGACGACCCAGTACCTGGAGGAGGCCGACCAGCTGGCGAGCCGCATCGCGGTCATCGACACCGGCAAGGTCATCGCCGAGGGCACCCCTGGCCAGCTCAAGTCCTCTGTGGGCGCCGGTTCGATCAGGGTGCGGCTGCACCACGCCGACCAGCGCGAGCACGCGCAGAAGGTGCTCGAGGAGTCGCTGCGCGTCGAGATCGCGCTCGACGACGACCCGGTGGCGCTCACCGCGCGTCTGGTTCCCGGCAAGGACACCGCCGAGCAGGGTTCGCACGCCCTCGGCGAGCTGGCCCGCGCCGGCATCCTCGTGGACGACTTTTCGCTGGGCCAGCCGAGCCTGGACGAGGTGTTCCTCGCCCTCACCAATCGTGTCGACGTTTGATCCCCACGGACTTTAAGGAAGGAATTCGCAATGACCGTCACGCACACTGAAACCACGAAGTCCGAAGTCGACGCTCCGGCACCGGTTGAGAAGGAGCACCTGCGTCGGCTGCTGGCCACGGGCGAGCGCCCGCCGGCGCCCAGCGCGTTCACCTCGGCGCGGGCCTTCGCCTGGCGTTCGATGCTGAAGATCAAGCACGTGCCCGAGCAGCTGGGCGACATCCTGGTCTTCCCGATCATGATGCTGTTGATGTTCACGTACCTGTTCGGCGGCGCTATCGCGGGTGGCACCACCGTTTACCTGCAGTTCCTATTGCCGGGCATCATGGTGATGAGCATCGTGATGACCACGATCTACACGGGCATGTCGGTGAACATCGACATCAACAAGGGTGTGTCGGACCGGTTCCGGACGCTGCCGATCTGGCGGGCCGCGCCGATGGTCGGGTACCTGCTCGCGGACATGTTCCGGTACGCGGCGGCCGGGGCCGTCATGTTCGGCACGGGCATGATCATGGGCTACCGTCCCGACGGCGGCGCGGTCGGCGTGCTGCTCGGCGTGGCGCTGCTGCTGGTCTTCTGCTTCGCGTTCTCGTGGGTGTGGACCTGGCTGGGGCTGATCACGCGGTCGGAGAAGACCGTCATGTCGATCTCGATGTCGATCATGTTCCCGCTGACGTTCCTGTCGAACATCATGGTCGACCCGGCGACGATGCCCGGTTGGCTTCAGCCGGTCGTGAAGAACACGCCGATCTCACAGCTGGTCGACGGCGTGCGGGGCCTGTTCGACGGCGACGTGGACTCGACCTCGGTCGCCACGACGCTGATCTGGTCGGCTGGATTCATCGTGGTCTTCGGGTTCCTGACGCTCAGGGCCTACAACCGCAAGTAAGACCTGATTGATAACACCCGGCGCAGCCGGGCGGGTTCCCTGAGGACTCGCCCGGCTTCGTCGGTGTTACAGCTCCCATTGCGGCGCCTCGGCACTGGGCCGGTAGGCGCAGGCGGCGCCGGTGGCGACGGCCTCTTGGAGGTGGTGGGCGAGCGCCGGGTGGACCGCCCCGATCTTCTTGAGGGTGTTGCGGATGCGGTTGGTGACGCTCTTGCGGGCGCGCTCGTGGTTGTCGCCGAGGCGGCGCGAGCGCCCGCCGAGACCGGTGGCGGCCTTGAGCTGCTCGATGAGGGCCTGGCGTTCGGCGTCGAGGGCGGCGGCGCGGGTGTCGTCGCCGAGCGCCGCGGCAGTGTCGATCTGCTCGTCGAGGGCTTCGAGGTGGTCGCGGTAGCGGGCGCGGGCCTCGGCGTCGAGGAGGTCGTCGCCGCCCAGGCGCGCGTCGGCTGCCACGGCTTCAGCGTCGTTGGAGTGCCCAGTGATGAGTTCGGCGACGGCGACGTCGACGTGCGGCTGCCGGAGCAGGCGGTGCAGGTCGGCGAGGCCCTTGGTGTGGGGCACGTGGACGGTGCGGCTCTCGTAGCGGAGGGTCCAGGTGGAGCCGTCGCGGCGGAAGACCGCGCCCGGCGTGGTCGGTTCGGGTCGCGCGGCGTCGTTCACCGAGCGGACTGCGGACGCGTCGAGGCCCGCCAGCGCCGCGCGGGCGGCTTCGGCCCAAGGCGGGGACTGGAGGATCTCGGCCCCGGTGGCGGCGTTCGCGTAGTGCGCGCGGGCGGCCTCGGTATCGCCCGCGGCGGCGGCGAGCAGGCCGAGCCAGTGGCTGACGGGCCCGTGGATGCTGGTGCCCCACAAGGCGACCATCCACTCGCCTTCATGCGGGGCGAGGCGTTCGCGCAGTCGCGCGATGGTCTCGGCGTCCTCCTCGGCGGCGGCGAGTTCGGCCTCGAAGCGGATCCACAGGGATTCCCAGGAGCTGCGCGCGGCCGGGCCGTCGCCGAGTCTGGCGTGGATGGTCCGGGCGAGGTCGAGGTCGCCGCGGCGGAATGCGGTGAGACCGGCGAGGAGGTCGGCGTGCCAGACGCCGAAGGCCTCGCCCCAGCCGTCGGCGACCGCATCGGGGACCTCCCCGCGGGCCATGCTCAGCTCCCACCGCAGGTGGTCGAGCATGTGCTGGTACATCACGTCGTCGCTGACCTCGGCCCCGGCGGCCTCAAGCCGTTTCGCGGCGATGTCGAAGCGGCCCTGGACCATGTCGACCACGGCCCTGTCGATGAGCGCGCCGCTGCGCCAGCGCTCGGAGTCGCTCGATTCGGCGAGGGCGCAGAAGTGGGCGAGCTGGATGCGGAACGAGGGGTCGCCGCGTTCGAGGAGCGCGACCCAGCCGAGGGACGCGGCGTAGAGGCGCATCTCGAGGTCGCCGGTGCGGCGGGTGATCTCGGCGAGCTCTTCGACGATGGCCTGGCGTTCCTCGGCGGTGCCCGGGCCCCAGTTGACGCTGTGGGTGGCCCACAGTCCGAAGGAGAGGTCCTCGTCGGAGTCGGCGGCGCGGGCGGCGAGCATGTAGGCGTAGAGCAGCCGCCTTGTCAGTTCCTCGTGGGAGAGGGACGGATCCGGGGCCTCCCCGGCGAGTTTGGTGTAGGCGAGGGTCTTGAGGCGCACGAGTTCGTCGACGCGCTGGTCCTGCGGGACTTCGACGGCGGCCCGGGTCAGCAGCATCGCGTCTCCGGAGTCCTCGGATTCGAGGAGGGCCTGGTCGTAGAAGGCGCGGGCTTCGTCGGCCCCGTTGCGCCACATGATCATCCCGGCCAGGCCGATCCGCAGCAGGACGCGGCGGCGGACCATCTCGGGCGTGCACCGGGCGAGCGCGCGCCGGTAGTACTTCTCGGCGCCGGAGACGCTGAGGCAGTTGTGCGAGTCGCCGGCGGCGCGGGCGAGGAAGTCGACGGCGATCCGTGGGTCGAGGTCGTCGCCCGCGATCCAGGCGTGGTGGGCGATCTCGGTGGAGAGCATGAGCTTCTGGAGCGACTCGTCGGCGACGAGGGCGCGCACGACGCAGCCGTGGTGGTGGGCGGCCTCGCTCTCGCGCATGCTGTTGTAGAGGGTCTCGCGCACGAGGTCGTGGACGAAGACGTAGCGTTCCCGCTCGCGGCGCACGAGCCGGGTCTGGCAGGCGGCGTCGAGCGCGGACTCGATCTCGTGGAAGTCGAGCCCTGAGGCCTGGGCCATGACGGCGGCGTGGAATTCGCGGCCGCCGACCGAGGCGAGGGTGAGCATCCGGACCAGCGGCGGGGGCAGTTGCTCGATGCGGCGCTGGAGGGCGTCGCGCATCCCGGCGGTGGTGGCGTCCACGGGCTGGCCCGAGGCCCACAGCTGCGCGGTCTGCTCGACGAAGAACGGATTGCCGCCGGTGCGGCGGGTGATCTCGGCGACGGTGGCGGGGTCGGGCGCGTCGCCGACGGTGGTGCGCATGAGCGCGGTGACGCCGTCCTCGTCGAGCCCGTCGAGGCTGATCATGGCGGCCTTGGCGACCAGCGGCAGCATCCGGGCGCGCAGCCGGTGCCCGGGGTCGATCTCGGAGTCGCGGTAGGTGGCGACGAACAGGATGCGCTCGAACCAGGTGTGCTGCGAGGCGAACTTCAACAGTTCGACGCTGCCGGGGTCGGCGAAGTGCAGGTCGTCGAGGACGACCAGGAGCGGGCCGCGCTGAGACGCGGCGATGAGCAGCTGGGTGACCGCGTCGTAGAGCTCGAACGCGATCGGCTGCGAGCCGTCTCCTTCGCCGAGGAGCGCGTTGACGGCCGGAGAGGCGCTGAGCGCCTGCCAGGTCTCGGCACCCAGCTGAGAGCGCAGGGAGCGGAGCACTTGAACCCACAGCCAGTGGTCGGGGACGGCTTCTGACTCCCACGAGGTGGCGAAGGCGACGGTGAGTTCGCCGCGGTGGCGGGCCGCCACATCGGCGACGAGCGCGGTCTTGCCGATGCCGGCCTCGCCGGTGATGAGGACGAGGCCGCCGTGGCTGGACACGGTGCGTTCGACGGCCGAACGCAGCGACGCGGCCGGGTGGTCGCGGCCGATCAAGTGCGAATCAGTCACCTGACCAGTGTGGCCGATGGGTGCGACAGGCGCCAGCCGGTTCGGTTTGTCGATTATCAGACGATCGACCTCATGTTTTCGGCGTTCACCGAGGTCAACCGCTTCCCATGGCTTACAAGTGCGACAGCAGCGCGGCCTTATTTCACCGAACCCGCTTCTTACTCACTCACCGTTATTAAAGTGCAACGGAAAGTAGACATCTCGGTGTCGAAGGGCGGTCGAGCCGTCCCCGATGGCGGTTCGCGAGGCCGCCCCCGAGCCGGGAGAGCCGACGATCCAGGGAGCAATCCTCATGGCCGAGTCCATGTTCGAAGAAGCACGAAGCAAAGCAGCCAAGCAGACCTGGCGAGCGGTCGTGATCGGGGCCGCCATCCCGTTCGCCATGCTCGCCGCGGCTCCGGCGGTAAGCGCGGCCGAGACCGAAGCGGTCGAGTCGACCGTTCAGTCCGAGCAGCTGCCGCCGGTGCCGGGCGCCGCGCCCGACCCGACCGCGCTACTGGATCTCCAGCAGTGCCTCACCGATCTCCAAGCGGCGCTGTCCGCCGGCGCGCCGGCCCCGGCTCCGGCCGCGCCGGGCGAACAGGTGCCGACGCAGCCGGGCGGCGACGCACCGGCCGCGCCGGACATCGGCGCGCTGACCAAAACCTGCCAGGACATCCTGGCGACGGTGACCGGCACGGCACCGACCGCTCCCGACCCGGCCTCTCCGGACCCGAACCTCCCGGTCGGTCCCTGATCAAGGCAACGAGCAAGGGCCCGCTGCCGCCAGCCGCGGGCCCTTCTTAGTGTCGTCGTCTACTTCAGGCGCTGCGCCGCATCGGCGATGGCGTCGTCGGTGGCGGTGAGGGACAGGCGCACGTGGCGGCCTCCCTTGGCGCCGTAGAACTCCCCAGCGGCGGCGAGTATGCCGCGCTCGGCGAGCCAGGAGACGGTGTCCCAGCAGCCCTCGCCGCGCGTGGCCCACAGGTACAGGCCCGCACTCGAGTGGTCGATGCGCAGCCCGGCGGCCTCGAGCGCCCCGCGCAGCACGCCGCGACGCGCCTCGTAGCGGGCGCGCTGCTCGATCGCGTGCGCCTCGTCGTGCAGGGCCGCGATCGTGGCCTGCTGGACAGCCCACGGGACCATGAACCCGGCGTGGCGGCGAATCTCCAGGAGATCGGCGATGAGCGCCGGATCCCCCGCCAGGAACGCCGAACGGTATCCGGCGAGGTTCGAACGCTTCGAGAGCGAATGCGCGGCAAGGAGACCGGTGAGGTCTCCGTCGTTGACGCGCGGGTCCAGGACCGACACCGGCGGGTGCTCGGAGTCCCAGCCGAGGGTCAGGTAGCACTCGTCGCTGGCGATCACCACGCCGCTCTCGCGGGCCCAGCGGACCAGACCGCGCAGCCACTCGACCGAGGTGACCTCGCCGGTCGGGTTCGTCGGATAGTTGATCCACACCAGCCGCAGCCGGGAACTCGCCGCGTCGCGCGGATCGGCCACCGGCAGCGCCTCGGCCTTCGCGAGGATCGCGCCGATCTCGTACGTCGGGTAGGCGATCTCGGGATAGGCCACCGATTCACCGGGGCCGATGCCGAGCTGGAGCGGGAGGTTCGCGACCAGCTCCTTGGAGCCCACGGTCGGCAGGACCGCGACGTCCTCGCCGACGCCGGTGTGCCGGTGCAGCCACGACCGCATGGCCTCGCGCAGCTCCACCGGACCGGCCACCGTCGGGTAGCCGGGCCGGGCGGCGGCCTCGGCGAGCGCCTCGCGGATGGCGGCGGGCACCTCGTCGACGGGCGCGCCCACCGTGAGGTCGACCAGCCCGCCTGGGTGGGCCGCCGCGCGTTCCCGGTAAGGGCCCAGGCGGTCCCAGGGGAAGCGCGGCAGCCGCCGGGCCGGGGAGGCGCTGTGGAGGCGGCGCAGCGCCATCGCGGCTACTCCTCTTTCGCGGGCAGCTGGGCCACGAACGGGACGTCGCTGTCGATCTTGCCGACCTTGGAGGCCCCGCCGGGGCTGCCGATCTCCTCGAAGAAGTCGACTTCGGCCTTGGTGTACTGCGCCCATTCCTCGGGGACGTCGTCCTCGTAGAAGATCGCCTCCACCGGGCACACCGGCTCGCATGCACCGCAGTCGACGCACTCGTCGGGGTGGATGTAGAGCTTCCGGTTGCCTTCGTAGATGCAGTCGACCGGGCATTCTTCGATGCAGGCCTTGTCGAGCAGGTCCACGCACGGCTCGGCGATTACGTAAGTCACGAGTCGTCCTTCCTACAGCGCGCAATCGGGCGGACTGCGCTGAGATGAGCCTAAAGCTTATTGCCATTTGTAGATCCGAAGGCTTGGGGTGCGCCAGATGCTGGGACCAGAGAACGTCGGCCGTCGCGTGGCGGTTCGGATCAGGTTGGACGACGCGCGACCGGGTCGCCGGTTCACGGACATCACGGGCGAGCTTATCGAGGTCGGCGCGGAGCACTGGCGCGTGCTGCCCGCCACAGGGGCAGCCGTCACCATCGACGTCGCCGCCGTGGTCGCGGCCAGGCCGATCCCGCCGAAGCCGACCCCGTTCTCCGAGATCCTCGAACTGGAGCGCCGGCTCGCCGAGACCTGGCCCGCGCCCGAGACCGCCGAACTCGGCGGCTGGCTGCTGCGCTACGCCGAGGGGTACTCCAGGCGTGCGAACTCGGTGCTGGCGTTGACGGCTCCCGAAGGCGGGGTCGACGCGGCGATCGCGGCGGTCGAGGACTGGTACGGCGCGCGCGGGGCGCGTCCGCTCGTGGCGCTGGCGGGAGGCGTGGCGAAGCGGCTCGACGAGGAACTGGCCGAACGCGGCTGGAAGGCGGAGGCCGCGACCGCCGTGATGACGAAGGCACTCGCATCGGTGGTCTACGAGGGCGAGGTCCGGGTCGTGGACGCACCGAGCGCGGCGTTCGTGGAGCTGGCCGGGCGCGGCAATGCGGCGGTCGCCGCGAGGGTCTTCGGCGCCGGGCCCGGTCGCGGCTACGCGGAGGTCTGGCGGGACGGGCGGCTTGCCGCGCGGGGCCGGGGCGCGGTAGCGGGTCAGATCGTGGCGATCAGCAATATCGGCACGCTGCCCGAGTTCCGACGTCAGGGCCTGGGGACCGAGGTGCTGCACGCCTTGGAGGCATGGGGGTTCGCGGCCGGAGCGCGGCGGGCCGCGCTTCAGGTCGAAGCGGACAACGAGTCGGCGCTCGCGATGTACCGGCGGCTCGGCTATACCGAGCGCTACCGGTACCACTACCGGGGCCGTTAGGCGGCCTTCGGGTTGGCCTTGCGCTCGAAGGCGATCCTGGTGGCCTTGAGCTCGCGGCCGTACACGTCGACGCCGAGGGCCATGACGATGAGGAAGCCGACCCAGCCCGATAGGGCCAGCAGCGCGAAGTAGATGAGGGTCTGCGAGAAGATCCCGTCGATGGTCGGGAAGTCGACCCCGGAGATGAGCGGGTTCACGAGCACGGTGAACAGGGTCGCCACGACGAAGATCGTGAGCAGTTCGCCGGTGATCTCCTGGCGGCGGCGGCGCACGCCCCACCAGATCCCCGCGGCGATCGCCACGGCGGCCATCGCACCGAAGGTGTAGACGCCGACGAGGTCGCCGACCGCGGTGCCCTCGCCCCACTGCTTGGAGGCGAGCCGGCCGGCCAGGTTGGCGGCGATCAGGCCCAGGGCGAAGCCGTAGATCGAGGGCCAGTGCGGCATGAGGAGGCGGCTGAGGAGGGTCACGGTCGGGACTCCTTCGAGGCGGTTGGGGTGGCGGCTTGCGGGGCGGCCCGGGGGCCGGCTACGGCTTGGGCCTTGGTGTTCGGTTGGGGACGAAAATACCGCCACAGCGCGACGGCGATTCCGGCGGTCCCCGCCAGGAGCAGCGCGTAGCCGTTGAAGCCGCTGGCGATGACCAGCGAGCCGGACGAGGTGGGCATGGAGGCGGTGAGGACCACGGCGAACCAGGCGACGGTGGTGAGCACGACGGCCCAGCGGCCGCCGGTCCACCACACGGCGAGGGACGCGAGCTGCCAGTTTCCGAAGAAGGCCAACGCGCCCGCGAGCGGGATGGCGATGCCGCCGACGTAGGTGGGCACGAGGAACGATTCGAGGACGGCGAGGAGCACGGCGGCAGCGGCGACGACGACCGCGCCGCCGACGCGGATCGACGCTTCCAGACCCTTCGCACGCACGTGGCGATCCTACGGCAGGCGTGACGAAGGACTACCATCCCTAGCCCCGCCCCCCGGGGACCGTAGCGGTGAAGACAGGGCAGGGCACTCATGTCGCCCGAACTTGTTCGCCCGCGCTGCATTGGCGGCAGCGCGGCGTCCCCGCTCGCCGGAACCACGGACGCGGAGCGCGGCTTCGCGGGACGCGACGGGTCCGCGGGCTGCCGCACGGCCCGGCCTCGATTCGGACGCTCGTTTTCGCGCCGTTTTGCGATTCCCTCAGCAACCCAACCGGGTCGGTGTCCTGGCCCGGCGCGTTGGAGGCGCGGTGGAATCAGCTGACCCATGACAATTGGGTCATGACCACCACGCGAGAGACAACTGCCACGAAACGGAAACGCTTCCGACAGCTGTTTCCCGAACGGTCTGACTTCGCGCCCGTCCGCCGCCACTGGCACACCGACCTCCTCGCCGGGCTCACCGTCGCGGTCGTCGCGCTGCCGCTGGCGCTCGGCTTCGGCATCGCCTCGGGCCTGGGCGCGTTCGCCGGGCTCATCACCTCCATCATCGCCGGGACCCTCGCCGCGATCCTCGGCGGCTCGAATCTGCAGGTCAGCGGCCCCACCGGCACCATGGCCGTGGTGCTCGTGCCGCTCGCGGCCACCCACAGCCACGCGGGCGTCATGCTCGTCGGCATCATGGCCGGGCTCATGCTCGTGGCCCTCGCGTGCACCGGGGCAGGCCGCTACGCCCGCTACGTGCCCGTGCCCGTCGTCGAGGGCTTCACGGCCGGCGTCGCGATCGTCATCGCGATCCAGCAGCTGCCCCCCGCGCTCGGTCTGCCGGCGCAGAACGCGCATCTCCTCAGCGGCGCTTGGGAATCGGTCAGCGATTTCGCGGCCGACCCGAACTGGGCCCCGCCCGCCGTCGCGTTCGGCGTGGCCGCCGCGATCTGGCTCGGCTCGCGGCTGCACTCCCAGATCCCCACGCCGCTCCTGGCGGTCATCGCCGCCACCGCGGTCACCTGGTGGGCCGGCGCGGGAGTCGCGATCATCGGGGCGCTGCCGCGCACGATCCCGGCCCCGGAGGCGGACTTCCTCGATGTCGCGGAGATGCCCGAGCTCGTCGCGGCGGCTGTCGCGATCTGCGCCCTGTGTGCGCTCGAATCGCTGCTGTCGGCCACCGTCGCCGACAACATGACCGTCGATCAGCACCACAATCCCGACCGCGAGTTGTTCGGGCAGGGTGTGGCGAATCTGGTGACGCCGTTCTTCGGCGGCATGCCGTCGTCGGGGGCGCTGGCGCGCACCGCGGTGAACGTGCGGTCGGGGGCGGCCGGGCGGCTCGCGTCGCTGACGCACGCGATCGTGTTGGCGCTCATGATGCTCGCGCTCGCGCCGCTGGTGGCGCACGTGCCGCTCGCGGCCCTCGCGGGGGTCCTCATCGCGACCTCGATCCGCATGATCGAGGTCGGCTCGATGCTGGCTCTGGCCCGCTCCACGCGGGCCGATGCGGCGGTCATGTGGCTGACGCTCGCGGCGACCGTGCTGTTCAACCTGGTGTGGGCCGTGGCCGTGGGCATCGCGCTCGCGGGGCTTCTGGCGCTCGGGCGGATCTCCCGCTCGGTCTCGGTCGAAGAAGAGCCGTTCGAGACGGCCGACCACCACGATGAGGAGGCGGCGCTGCTCCACGAGCACATCGTGGCCTACCGGCTCGAAGGGCCGTTGTTCTTCGCCGCCGCGCACCGGTTCCTGTTGCAGTTGTTGGACGTTGCCGACGTTCGTGTGGTGGTGCTGCGGATGAGTCGAGTGTCCACGATGGACGCGTCAGGAGCGACGGTGCTGGCCGACGCGATCAAGCGCCTTGAGCACCGCGGCATAGCCGTCTATCTGTCCGGGCTCGAGCCCATGCACGCCAGACCCCTGGCGGCCCTGGGCATCCTGGAGCCGCTGTGGCAGCAGGGGCGGTTGTTCGAGCACACCAGCGAGGCGATCGCGGCCGCCCGCCAGCGCCTCAAGGCCGACGGGCTCCTAGAGCAGCTCGAAGCGGAGGCCGCTCACTTCGGAAGTGTCGGAGGTAGCGCCAAAGAGCCCGAAACGGAGCGCCCATAGCCGGTCGGGCGCGCCGCGGTGGTCGGTGGTCTCGACCGAGTCGACCACGGCGTCCTCGGGGTTGACCCCGTGGAGGACGAGGGTGCCGCGTTCGCCGGCCCAGACGGCGCGGTCGCCGTCGAGTTCGGGCCGGATGCGGCTGACGAAGGACTCGGTGATCTCGGGTCCGTAGTCCGCCAAGGTGATCGACTCGCCGGTCCAGGCGAATTTGCGGATGAGTGCGCCGTCGCCGTAGGCGTCGATGTAGACGTCGACGCCGTCGGGCGTGTCCACGAGTTCGGCGCGGGAGTCCTCGCCGAGCTGCTGGACGGCGCCTTCGACGGTGGGCACCGAGTGCCAGGCGGCTGAGGGGTGGACCTGCTCGTAGCGTGCGTCTCCGAAGTAGTCGGCGGTGTATTCGCCCGCGCCGGGGTCGCACAGGAGCTGCTCACCGTCGACGGCGATGAGGAACGAGCCGAGGTCGAGGTGGTTGTGGGGCTCGTTGTTGTAGCCGCCCTTGACGGCCAGCGCCCAGGTGCGGTGGCCGATGCGGCGGCGTTCGACGAACCAGCCGACGTCGGCCAGGAGGGAGCGGCCTTCGGTGAGGTCGTCGGCGAGGGGGCGTCCCCAGTCGAGAGTGCGGGTGAGCGGGGCCCAGCGGGCGCATTCGTCCTCGGCGAAGGTCTGGATGCGTGTGGCGGCGGGGATCGGGACGCCGAGCCGGTCGTGCAGGCGGGTGAGGAGCCCGGCCGGGAGGAGGGTGTCGGCGCCAGTGTCGCCGAAGGTCGCGAAGGAGTTCGGGTAGAGCTGGGCGCGGGCGGGGAAGGCGGCGATGGCCTCGGTGCCGGCGAGGAGGTCCTCGCCGGTGCTCGTGCGCCAGGCCTCGGCGAAGTAGGTGAAGTAGCCGAAGCCGTAGACCCAGTAGTCGACGCCTTCGACGCAGCCGCCGTCGGGCCCGAAGGAGAACAGGTAGGCCTGGAGGGCGGGCAGGACGCGGCCGCGGATGACGTCGGTGTCGTATTCGAGGGCGAGGGCGGCCATCCCGGCGGCTCCGGCGCATACGGCGGTCCAGTTGGAGAACCGCTCCTCCCACCAGAAGGGGAAGTCGGCGTCGAAGAACGGGTCGAGCACGCGCTCGCGGATCTCGGCCTCGATCTCGTCGGCGCCTTCGATGTCGTCGCGCAGGCGCAGGATCTCGGCGAGGGTCTGGGCGGTCTCGCAGGCGAAGAGGTCGACGCAGGTGCGGGGGTCTTCGTCTGCGTCCCAGTGGGCGGGGAGGGCCCAGGAGCGTTCTTGGCAGACGTCCTTGAGGAGCGAGGAGAGGGCGGGGCCGTCGCCGACGAGGGCGAGGGCGGCGAGGTGGCGGCGGCGGGCGAAGAACTGGGCCTCGTAGGGCAGGCGGCGGCCGGTCGCGGCGAAGTCGTCGGCGAGGGCCGGGTCGAAGGCGGGGACGGGAAGCGCGGCGATCTCGCGCAGCTCTTCGAGGAGCGCCGTACGAAGGTCTCGCATCGACCAACGCCTTTCGGGTGGAGAAGGGAAGAAGGCGGGGGTTCCTGCCGTGGCTCAACGGTAACGCGGGCGCGCATTCCGTCATAGACTCCCTCGTATGCGCATCGGGGAGCTGTCGGATCGGACGGGCGTTCCGGCCGCCACCATCAAGTACTACCTGCGGGAGCGCCTGCTCCAGCCCGGCGAGCACGGCGAGGGCAACACCGTCGAGTACGGCCGCGGTCACGTGCACCGCCTGACGCTGATCCGCGCCCTCTCCGAGACCGCCGGGCTTTCGGTGGCCCAGATCGGCGAAGTGCTGACTGTGCTTGGGCGCCATCCGGAGTCGGCATTCCAGGCGCTCGGCGCGACGCTCGCGGCCACGCACCGCGATCCGAAGTTCTCCCTCGCGAGCGAGGGCACCACCGAGGCGGCCGGGCGCACTGTCGACCAGCTGCTCGCCGAATACGGCTGGGCCGAGGTCGCGCCGCCGAACTACCGGGACGCGCTGGTCACCGCGCTCTCGGCGTTCTACCGCTTGGGGAATCCGGATCCGCAGGAGGTGCTGGGCCACTATGCGGACGCGGCGGCGGCGCTGGCTTCGGCGGACATGGAGGCGATCGCGGAGGCGACTCGGATCGAGGGCGTCGACGTCGAGCAGGCGGTGGTGGCGACGGTGCTGGGTGAGACGGTGTTCGCGGCGCTGCGGCGCATCGCGCACATCGCGGCCTCGGCCAGGACCCAAGCCGAGCAGGGGCCTTCGGGCACAATGGGTGCGTGATCCCGAACCCGAGTCCTTCCCCGACCGGACGGCCGCGCCGTGGCTGAGTCGCTGCGGATCGACCGCGACCCCGACCGCCCGAACCTGCTGCACCTCGTCGCCGACGGGGTGGTTCAGGCCACGATCGATCTCGACGATCCGTCCTATCTGGATGCCGAGTACATGCAGCGGATCGCGTACCTCGTCGACGCGATGGCGGCGTCGAAGCAACCATTGCGGGTGCTGCACTTGGGCGCGGGCGGGCTGGCGATGGCCCGCTACGTGGCCGCGACGCGGCCGGGCTCGTACCAGCAGGCGGTCGAGACGAATCAGGCTTTGGTCGCGCTCGTGCGGGCGGAGGCGCCGCTGCCGCGCGGGGTGAAGGTGAAGATCCGGCACACCGACGCGCGCGAAGCGGTCGAGTCCGCACCGGAGGAGAGCTACGAGCTCATCGTCACGGATGTGTACGCCGAGGCGCGCGTGCCCGCACACGTCACGACCACCGAGTTCCTGCAGGCGGCGCGCCGGGTGCTGCGCCCGGGCGGACATTATGCGGTGAACCTGTGCGACGGCGGCCGGATGCAGTTCCTCAAGCCCGCGCTCGCCGCTATGAGCGCGGTGTGGCCGCATGTGGCGATCATGGCCGAGCCCGCGGTGCTGCGCGGGAGACGCTTCGGGAACGTGGTCGCTGCGGCGGCCGACGTCGAGCTGCCGGTGGCCGCGCTGCGGCGCCGCTGCGCGGGCGCGGCGTTCCCGTGCCGGGTGCTGGAGGGCACGGAGCTGAAGGAGTACATCGCGGGCGCGCCCCCGGCCACGGACGCGACCGCGATCCAATCCCCGCCGCCGCCGAAGTCCCTCCGCAGCTTCTGAAGACCCGAGCGCGCCGCTCGCATCGGAGGCCCGGGGCCGCCGCGTGCGGCCTCGCCTCCGCCGGTCCTGTCCTACCCGCCGCGCGCCATCGGAGCCGGGGACGACGGCGAATCCGAGCGTTCTTCGCCCGCCGCGCGGGCGGCCGACGTCCGTACCACCCCCGGGTCGGCCGTTCGGACAATAAAGCCGCAGGATAGTGGCCTTGTCTCCCCTCACGTCCTCACTGTCCGTTACTGGCTTGTGGAGCGACTCACAGAAGGCTTGGCGAGCAGGGTCACTTTGGGTTAGCGTCGGCGCCTGTTCGGTCGGGTCCTCAGGGCTCCCCCAGAGACCCACCCGTCCGGACCCGCCGAGCCGCGCGGCGCATGACGCCCGTTCCTCCCAGTACGGGGCGAAACACCGCAGCGCGGGCCGGGGACCCAGCCGCGTCGCACCCCCAGCTGTCGCTGAAAAGCACAGCGAACGCGACGCACGGGGTGAATCCCGCTGCAGCGCAGCCGCAGCGAGTAGGGCGATCTTCCCTGCCCGAACCCGACAGCTAACCCGGTAGGCGGCCGAGGAAGAAGGGCCACCTTGTGGCGCAAGCCTGCACAGATACCGAAGCACGTTCGCGCTTCGGCGCACTGATCCGCCGCGTCGCCGTCTACACCGGCGTCACCCTCGCCACCGTCGGGCTCGTGACCGTTTTCGCCGGCACCCAGGCCGACGCGGCCGACATCGACTACTCCTCCGCATCCGCGTCCGAGATCGAAGACCACCTCTCCGACCTCGAAACCCAGCGCGACGATGCCGCCGCGAATCTCGAAGGCCTCCAGGGCCGCCTCGCAGCGGCCCAGGCCGTCATCGACGCGGCCGCCGCGGACTACGGGACCTCCGACGCGCAGCTCACCGTCGTCACCGCCGCGGTCGAATCCGCCGATGACGACCTCGACGCGAAGGTCACCACCCTGGTCGCCTTCGCGCAGGAGCAGTCCGCCAAGTACGACGAGGCCCAAGAGGCCGCCGAAACCGCCGACCAGCTCGCGTCCGACATCAAGGCCGCCCAGAAGCAGGTCGAGGGCTTCGAAACGCAGATCGACAAGGCCGAGGAGGCCTACGACGAGGCCGCCGCCGCGGAAGCCGCCGCGGAAGCCGCAGCTGAGGCGGAAGCTGAGGCCGAGGCGTCCAGCGAGGCCTCGTCCGGATCCGACTCCAGCTCGGGCTCCAGCTCCGGTTCGACCGTGTCCTACAGCGCAGACGCCGCCACCGCGGCGGTCGAATTCGCTCGCGACCAGCTCGGCGAGTCCTACGTCTACGGGTCTGCCGGCCCCGACACCTGGGACTGCTCCGGCCTGGTCAAGGGCGCCTACGCCGTCTCCGGGATCACGCTGACCCACCAGACGAACGCGATCTGGGACGAGACCGGCGCCATCGACCGCTCCGACCTGAAGCCGGGCGACCTGGTCTTCTACAACGGGCTCGGGCACATGGCGATCTACATCGGCGACGGCCAGGTCATCCACGCGCCCAAGCCGGGCGACGTCGTGAAGACCGCGGACTTGGACATGGGCATGTCCATCGACGGCTACCGCCGCGTCTGATCTCGCATGGCGCGGCGGCTCGTCCGCCGCGATGGGGACGGAGGGCCGGGCTCGCGCCCGGTGTCCACCGGTTCGCATCGCCCGAGGACACAACGCGACCGATCGGTCGCCGCAGAGAAAAAACGCATACGGAAAGGGCCGGAGCTTTCGCTTCGGCCCTTTCGTTGCGCGTCTCTAGCGCTTACACGGTCTCATCGGCGACGCAGTCAAGCGGCTTCCGCCATGACCTGGTCGTTCGCCAGCTCCTTCAGGCGCGCCAGCGCCTGGATCTCGAGCTGGCGGATGCGCTCGCGCGACAGGTGGAACCGGTGCGCGACCTCCGTGAGCGAGTGCTCGCGGCCGTCCTCGAGCCCGTAACGGGCCTTGACGATCCCCGCCGAGCGCTCGTCGAGGTGGTTGAGCATCATCTCGATGCGCTGGCGCTCCATCCCGGCGAGGACCACGTCCTCGGGGCTGGGCTCGTCGGAGTCGGCGACCAGGTCGCCGAGATTGGTGTCGCCGTCGTCGCCGATCGGCGTGTCCAGCGAGACGGTGTCCTGGCTCCAGCGGATGAGCTCGTTGACCCGCTCGACCGTGACGCCGAGCGCGGCGGCCACCTGGTCGGGTTCGGGGTCGCCGCCGAGCTCACGGGTGAGCTGGCGGGTGACGTTGCGCATCCGGTTGACGTCCTCGACCAGATGCACCGGCAGGCGCACGGTGCGCTCCTGCTGGGCGATCGCCCGGCTGATGGCCTGGCGGATCCACCACGTGGCGTAGGTCGAGAACTTGAAGCCGCGCTGGTAGTCGAATTTCTCGACGGCGCGGACCAGGCCCGTGTTGCCCTCCTGGATCAGGTCGAGCATCGGCATCCCGGAACGGACGTAGCGGCGGGCGATCGAGACGACCAACCGCAGGTTCGCCTTGATGAACTGCTCTTTCGCGCGCGCACCGTCTTCGACCAGGCGCTTCAGGTCCTTTTCGGTGGCGTCGCCGAAGGTCTCCCCATCACCGAGCAGGTGCTTCGCGAACAGACCCGCTTCCACAGCCTTGGCCAAGTCGACCTCGGCGGCGGCGTCAAGCAGCGGCGTCTTCGAGATCTCATGCAGGTAAACACCCACAAGGTCTCGTTCCTCAGCGACCTCTTCGGTGGTGAGGGTGGGTGTTGTCGTAGTCTCCACGCTCAAGGTCTCCTCCAGCTTCCTCGTCCCCCGACACCGTGTGAACGGTGTACCAGTTACAACGACCGCTTCGTTGCGTGGAATTCCGTGCCCCGGTGTTCGATGCACCACGGTTACGAATCCGATGCGAATCAGTGGCCGGGCGCCTTTCGACGGTCCGGGCGGCTTCGCAAGTTTCGAGTACCCGTTTTCGTGGGCTAAGCTCGGTTCACGGTTCCCATCTCTGAGACGGGGGCGGAGGGCCCCCATGATGCCTCTGAGACGGCGATCACCGGTCCTCCGAGGAGGCCTGATGACCCGAGTCCTGGTCACGGTATCGTTTCCGGTCTGCTTCATCGCAAACCTTCAATCTCTAGGGGTACACGCGCCCTACCTTGAAAAAGTTGAGAGATCATCTTAATGCGGCCCTTATCACTGCGATAGAGGCCGCAAAGGCGGCGACGCTCTGATACCCGCACCATAGCGGACGGTAGCGGTGACAAGCAACACCTTTCTCAGGCGTTGATGTCCGATTCCGAACACCTCTCGTTCTCCTCCAGCCCGCGCGATCTCACGGCCCTTACGGGGCGCTTCCGGAGGTCTGGCTCGTAGATCACCCTGTGGGCCGGTTGCGCGTAGAGTTGGGCCGGTGACTGAAGAACGCCTAGTGTGGGTCGACTGCGAAATGACCGGCCTCGACCCGGAGACCGAAGCCCTCATCGAGATCGCCGTACTCGTCACCGAACCGGACCTCACCCCCCTGGACGAGGGCGTCGACCTCGTGATCGCCTGCGAAAGCGCGACCCTCGACGCCATGGGCGCGTTCGTCGCCGACATGCACGCCAAGTCCGGGCTCACCGACGAGGTGCGGGCCTCCCGGATCTCCCTGGCGGAGGCCGAGGACGCGGTGCTGGAGTACATCAAGCAGCACGTGCCCGAGGCGCGCACGGCGCCCCTGTGCGGCAACTCGATCGCCACGGACCGCACCTTCATCACGAAGTACATGCCGCGCTTGGACGACCACCTGCACTACCGCATGATCGACGTGTCGTCCATCAAGGAGCTCGCCCGGCGCTGGTACCCGCGCGTGTACTACAACCAGCCCGCGAAGGGCCTCGCCCACCGCGCGCTCGCCGACATCAAGGAGAGCGTGAAGGAGCTGGAGTACTACCGGCGCACCGTCTTCGTGGCGCTGCCGGGGCCCTCCAGCGACGAGGCCAAGGCCGCGGCGGCCAGTCTCGCCGAACCGATCGTGGACTGAGACGGCGAACACCGAACCCCCGTTGACGGCAACGGTTGATGTTTGGCTATGATTGTCCGCGGTCCCGGAGTTTCACTTCGTGGTACCGATCTTGGTGGGCGTAGTTCAGTTGGTAGAACGCCTCGTTGTGGTCGAGGAGGTCGCGGGTTCGAGCCCCGTCGTTCACCCCAAGGGAAAAAGCCCCGCGGCGCAAGCCGCGGGGTTTTTCCATTTACCGCTGATTGCGCTTGCGGCGCAGGCGTTCGCGACGGCGGCGCTCCTCGGCAGGGCGCATGATCGCGCGCTCGGCCCCGGTCAGGCAGAACGCGACCACGAGCAGCGGAACCACGACCCACACCGGCCAGAAATAGATCCCGCCGACGGTGAACTGCAGGATCAGCCACACGCCCAGGTTGATGCCGATCGGGATCGAGATACCGAACCACAGCCACTTGATCCAGTCCGGCGAGCCGAGCGTTTCGGGCTCCTGCGCCTCGATGATCCTCTGGTACGAGGGCAGGTCCGCCAGCACCGCTTCGGCGTCGCCGACGGTCTTGGCGGCCAAGAGCACGTCGACGCGCTTCTCATACTCGTCCAAGTCGATGTAGCCCTGGTCGACCGCTGCGCGCAGCAGCTCGGTCAGGGCACTGCGCTCGGGGTTGCCGATCCGCAGCTCGCGGTCGCCGAAACGTTCAAGGGAGGACATTCAGGGCTCCTTGGGAGGCGAGGTGGGAGTCAGTGCCAGCGGCCGTGGCCGTGCTCGTCGCCGCCACCGCGGCCACGATTCATCAGCTGCACGAAGGTGGCGATCGACAGGCCCATGATGGGCCAGACCGGCCAGAAATTGCCGAAGTCCCCCGATGAGACCGAGGACGCCAGCCAGATCAGCGTGCAGATCCCGCCGACCACGACCAGGCCCTTCAGGGCGGGCACCTCGTCGATCCAGTTGCGGCCGCCCTCGCGCTCCTGCCCGCTCTCGACGGCGCCGTCCTCGGCAGGCAGCGAGGCGCGGTCGGCCACGGACAGCTCGCCGGTCTTGGGGCGCCCGCCCGGGAGGTCCTCGAAGATGAGGTCGAGTTCGGCGTTGGTCTTCGCCGCGTAGGCGGACGCGGTGCGCTCGTCGAACTCCCCGAGGTCGATCCGGCCCTCATCGAGGGCGGCCTGGAGCTGCTGAATCGCCGTTTCGCGGTCCGCGTTCGAGATCCGCAGCTTGCCGTGGTCGTCGGTCACGCCCACATTATGTCACCGGGGTCCTATTCGGCGCGAGCGGCGCTGGCGACCGCGTCGCCCAGCTGTTCGACGCCGCCGTCGGGGGCCGTGAGGACCCAGATGCCGTCCTCGCACAGCGCGATGGTGTGCTCGACGTGCGCCGCGATCGAGCCGTCCTCGGTCACGATCGTCCAGCCGTCCGACAGTTCAGTGGTCTCCTCGGACCCGAGCGTGATCATCGGCTCGATCGCCAGGGCCATGCCCGTGCGCAGCTTCGGGCCCTCGGTCGGGCGGCCGTAATTGAGGATGTGCGGGTCCTGGTGCATCTCGGTGCCGATGCCGTGCCCGCCGAAGCCTGTCACGATTCCGTAGTCCAGCGCATGCGCCTCGCCCGAGTCCTCCACGGAACGCTCGATGGCGTGCGAGATCCCGCCCAGGCGCTTCGCGGTCGCAGCGGCCCTGATCCCGGCCCACATGGAGGCCTCGCAGGCCTCGCGCAGCGCCGTCAGCTCGGGTGCGACCTCGCCGACCTCGATCGTGATGGCCGCGTCCCCGTGCCAGCCGTCGACGATCGCGCCGACGTCGACCGACAGGAGGTCGCCCTCCTTCAGGACCGCGTCCGCCGTCGGGATCGCGTGGACGACCTGCTCGTTCACCGAGGAGCAGATCGAGGCCGGGTACGGCCCGAAGCCGATGTCGTAACCCTTGAACGAGGGCACCGCTCCGCGGTCGCGGATGACCTGCTCGGCGATGCGGTCGAGTTCCGCCGTCGACACGCCCGGCCCGGCGGACTCGCGCATGGCCTGATGAACCTCGGCCACGACGAGCCCGGCGGTCCGCATCTTGCGGAACTGAGCGTCTGACTTGTACTGGATGCTCTGGCGACGGCGGAACACGATGCGTGCTACTTCGCGGCGCCGATGGCGGCCAGAGCTCGCTCGGTCACCTCGGCGACCTCGCCGATCGCGTCGATCTTGACGAGCTTGCCCTGCGCCTCGTAGTAGCCCACGAGCGGCGCGGTCTGCTCGGCGTAGACCTTGAGGCGGTTCTTGATCGTCTCAGGGCGGTCGTCGGAGCGCTGGAACAAGTCGGGGGAGTCGGGGTCCGCGGGCGGGTCGAACTCCAGGTGGAAGACCTTTCCGGTCGACTTCGAGACGCGGCGGCCCGAGAGCCGGCGCACCACCTCGTCGTCGCTGGCGGTCAGCTCCAGGGCCAAGTCCAGGGTCGCCCCGGACTCGGCGAGCACGCGGTCGAGGACCTTGGCCTGCTCGGTGTTGCGGGGGTAGCCGTCGAGGAGGAAGCCTTCAGCGGCGTCGTCCTGGGCCAAGCGGTCGGCCACCATGTCGTTGGTGACCTCGTCGGGCACCAGATCGCCGGCGTCCATGTACTGCTTGGCCTTGAGGCCGAGGGGGGTGCCGCCGGAGACGTTGGCGCGAAAGATGTCACCGGTGGAGATCTTGGGGACGCCGAGCCGCTCGGCGATGATCTCCGCTTGGGTTCCCTTGCCGGCCCCCGGCGGGCCTACCAGTACCAGTCGCAAAGTTGTTCCTCCCGTGTGGTCACAGTGGCGATGTGGGTCCCTCGAGCGGCTTCCGCCTGCCCGCGGGACGCACATCGCCAACGTCGTGGCCGAGGTTTTCCTGCGTCAGCGGAGGAAGCCCTCGTAGTGGCGCTGCATCAGCTGGGACTCGATCTGCTTGACCGACTCCAGGCCGACGCCCACCATGATCAGCACCGAAGTGCCGCCGAACGCGAACTGTGCGAACAGCTGCTGGTTACCGAACGCGATGATGGCCAGATTGGGAAGGATAGCGATCGCGGCCAGATAGAGCGAGCCCGGGAACGTCAGGCGTGACAGGACTCGCTGCAAATAGGTCGCGGTGGGATTGCCCGGGCGCACGCCGGGGATGAAGCCGCCGGCCTTCTTCATGTTCTCGGCGACGTCGTCGACCTTGAACGTGATCGACACGTAGAAGCACGTGAAGAAGATGATCAACAGGGCGTAGAGCGTGATGTACACCCACGAGCCCTGGTTGAGCAGGTACCGGTCGATGAACTGGACCCACTGCGATTCGCTGTTCTGGTTGAGCTGGCGGAACAGCGTCGGGATGTACAGCAGCGAGGAACCGAAGATGACGGGCACGACACCGGCCTGGTTCACCTTGAGCGGGATGTAGGTCGAGGTGCCGCCGTACATCCGGCGTCCGACCATCTTCTTGGCGTACTGCACCGGGATGCGGCGCTGCGACTGCTCGATGAAGACGACCGCCACCATGATCGCGATGCAGATCCCGATGATGACGCTGAACATGAACCAGCCCTCGGACTTCTGGAGGCCCCAGAACTGGCTCGGCATCTGCGCCGCGATGGACGCGAAGATCAAGAGGCTCATGCCGTTGCCGACGCCGCGCTCGGTGATCTGCTCGCCGAACCACATGATGATCGCGGTGCCCGCGACCATGACGGCGACGACGGTGACGATCGTCATCCAGTACGGGATACCGGCTTCGGTGGCCGACAGGTCCGGGAGGATCGGCGTCGGGCACTCCGCCTGGAACAAAATTCCCGAGCGCGCCAACGCGATGTAACCGGAGGCCTGGAGCAGCGCAAGGCCCAGCGTCAGATACCGCGTGTACTGGGTGATCTTGACCTGGCCCGGCTGGCCCTCCTTGCGGAGCTGCTCGAGCCTGGGGATCACGACCGTCAACAGCTGCATGATGATCGACGCGGTGATGTACGGCATGACGCCGAGCGCGAAGACCGAGAGCTGGAGGAGCGCTCCACCGGTGAACAGGTTCAGGAGGCCGAAGACGCCCGCCTCATCGGTGGGCTGCATATTGAGGCAGCTCTGCACCGCCGCGTAGTCCACGCCAGGACTCGGCATCTGCGCACCCAGACGATACAGTCCGATGATCATCAAGGTGAACAGGATCTTCTTGCGCAGATCGGGGGTCCGAAACGCGCTGATGAAGGCGGAGAGCAATGCGGTTCCTCCTGAACAAGACCCCCTGGCGGGGCCCGTGGGGCGAGCGCCGTCGGATCACGGTGCAGGCCTTTATAACCAGTGGGCGTGTGAAGTTCGTAGCGAGAGGGTCACACGCCCGAGGAAGACGGTGGTCCTCGCCATGGGAGCCTAGCAGGCGCATGCGGGCGCAGAGTATTCGCCATCCATGACGAAACGGGCCGGAGTTCCCTCCGACCCGTTTCCACAGATCATCCGTTCGTGCCCGGCGACGCTTGCGAGCCGGCGATCGACTCAGCGCGGGCGCTGTGCGATCACTCGCTCAGGGCCTCGCCGGTCTTCTTGTCCACGACCACGGTCGTGCCGCCGGCGGCGGTGACCTTGGTGGTGGCCGAAGCCGAGAAGGCGTGCGCCTTCAGGTCGAACTTGACGCCTTCGAGCTCGCCCGAACCGAGGACCTTGATGAGCTCCTTCTTGTTGAGGACGCCCACCTCGATCAGCTGCTCGGGGCCGACCTCGCCGCCCTCGGGGAAGAGCTCCACGAGACGGTCCAGGTTCACCACCTGGAAGACGATCTTGTTGTGCGGCTTGAAGCCCTTGAGCTTCGGAACGCGGATCTGGAGCGGCATCTGGCCACCCTCGAAACCGCTCGGCACGGTCTTGCGCGCCTTGGTGCCCTTGGTACCGCGGCCGGCGGTCTTGCCCTTGGAGCCCTCACCACGACCGACACGGGTCTTGGCCTTCTTGGCGCCGGGGGCGGGCTGCAGGTCATGAATACGAATCGACATGACTATTCGACCTCCTCGACATCGACCAGGTGACGGACACGGTGGACCATGCCGCGGAATTCCGGACGGTCTTCCTTGAAGACGGTCTGGCCGATCTTGCGAAGGCCGAGCGTCTGGATGGTTGCACGGGCCTTCGGCTTCTCACCGATGACCGACTTGTGCTGGGTGATCTTCAAACGTGCCATGTCGATCCCCTACGCCTTCGCGGCCTGGGCGGCCTCGGCGCGCGCACGCAGCAGGCCCTGAGGAGCGATGTCCTCGAGCGCCATGCCACGACGGGCCGCGACGGCCTCCGGGGCTTCGAGCTGCTTGAGCGCGGCCACCGTCGCGTGGACGATGTTGATCGCGTTCGAGGAGCCCAGGGACTTGGACAGGACGTCGTGGACGCCGGCGCACTCGAGCACGGCGCGCACGGGACCGCCCGCGATGACACCCGTACCCGCGGAGGCGGGCTTCAGGAGCACCTTGCCGGCAGCGTCCTCGCCGAAGGTCTCGTGCGGGATGGTGCCGCCGATGCGGGGAACCTTGAAGAAGTTCTTCTTGGCTTCCTCGACACCCTTGGCGATCGCCGCCGGGACTTCCTTGGCCTTGCCGTAACCGACACCTACGTTGCCCGCACCGTCGCCGACCACCACGAGGGCGGTGAAGGCGAACCGGCGGCCGCCCTTGACGACCTTGGCGACGCGGTTGATGGTGACGACACGCTCGATGTGCGGGGACTTCTCGGCGCGGTCGCGACCGCGACCGCCGTCCCGGCCACCGCGGCCACCACGGCCGCCGCGGTCGCCGCCGCCGCCGCCGCGGCCACCGGCCGCTTGCTGTTGATCAGCCACGAGACTGATTCCTTTCGTTCGCTCAACGCCGGCCCAGAAAGGGCCGACTCGCTATGGATGTCCGGTTTCGAAGAACCGGAAGAGCTGTGCCGAAGCACAACTTCTCGATTATGCCTGGTCAGGGGTCTCGCGACGAACGGCGGGGTCGGTCCTGAGTCCGGGAACACAGGCTGGACCGCCGCCGGTGCCAGATGGGGACACCGACGACGGTCCTTGTATATGCCTCGTGCGGCGAAGCCGCTCCGGTTCAGGGAGCGGCGTCGCTTGCGACGCCGGCTTGGCGCAGCGCCCACGATGTCGGGTGGAGGTGGGCGCGTACGGGTGGGGTCTAGAGGCCGGTCACGTCCCACTGCTGGTTCGCCGCGCCGGTGCAGGTGTTCTGCACGATCGCGGCGTTGTTGGCCGTCGAGGACCCGGCGACCTCGATGCAGAGCCCGGAGTGCTGGGCCACGATCAGGTAGTTGCCGCCTGCGGCGGTCCGCAGGGCGAAGCGCTGGTTGCCTCCGGCCCAGCAGCCCCACTGGCCGACGGAGGCGCCGGTGGCCTTGGACTCGTCGAGCACGTCCCAGCATTTGCCGGTGCTGGTGTTCGCGACGGAGCCGACCTTGGAGCCGGGGTAGACCGGGTCGAAGGTGAACGCCTGCGGCGCGCCGTTCCAGCAGCCGTACTGGATGAGCGTCGTGCCGTCCGTGCTCGAACCGCTGGGTACGTCGATGCAGCGTCCGGAGTTCGCGTTGACGAACTTCGTCGAGTACGGACTGCCGTCCTCATTGCCGACCACGCCTTGGATCGTGCCCGCTGCGGCGTCGATGTTCAGCGTCGAGTACCAGTTCAGCGTCATGCTGGTGTTGCTCGGGAAGGCGATCGGCAGCCACACGTACTCGCTGTCCATGGGCTTGCCGCCCCATTGCGGTCCCCAGCGGTCGCCCATGTAGAGGTAGCTGGTGCCCTGGGTGCCCTGCACGGTGGTGACGAAAGTCGACTGGGAGCCGAAGGTGGTGGAGTTCCCGGCATTGGTCCAGCCCGACCACGAGCCCTCGGGGAAGTTCGTGGTGGTCGCGTACTTGGTCTGGTTGGCGTTCCAACCGGTCGCGCCGGAGGTGACGAGGAAGTAGACCCCGTTGCGCTGGAACACGGCCGGGGCCTCGCGGTGGTAGCCGTCGAAGACGTACACCAGCTCGTCGATGGCGGTGTAGTCGTCGGTGAGGCGGTAGACGTTGAGGTCGTAGTTCACGTCGGCGGCCGAGATGAGGTAGCCGGTTCCGTCGGTGTCCACGAACAGGGTCATGTCGCGGGAGTCGTAGCCGGCGGGCCGGAAGGAGCCCTGGTAGTCGTAGTCGCCGTCGACGGTGTCCGAGACCGCCACGGCCACTTCGGCGTCGCCGTAGTCGACGCCGTTCTCCTTGTGCGCCCACAGGACGTAGTGGTCGTACTCGGCGTTGTAGATGACCTTGGGCCGCTCGATGTTGGCCGGGGAGAGGTCGGGGTCCGACTCCGCGGCGAGGATGTCGTTCTCGAAGGTCCAGTTCACGAGGTCGGTGGAGGAGTACATGCTGACCTGGTCGAACAGGTAGTCGTTGCGCTGTTCGCCGACCATGTAGTAGGTGCTGCCGACCTTGAGCATGCCACCGCCGTGAGCGTGCATGAGGTTGCCGGAGGTGTCGGTGATGGCTTGGCCGTTGTCGAACGCGACCGGCGCGGCCACGGCCGGAGCCGGTGCGCCGAGGCCAAGACCCGTGGTCGCGAGGGCCGTCGCGGCTGCGAGCGCGCCCCACCGCCTGCTTGATGACATCGTCGTCTCCTTCACGAGGGTCCCAAGGGGAAGAACTGGGATTGATCTAGTTCGATATTTCCACAGTTGCGGACCCTAGTAAACACCCTTCGTATAACCATTTGATTATCAAGGCGCAGTAGCAACGCGCGCAATGCGTTCCACTTTGCTACTTGATGGCTCCGGCGGTAAGTCCTGCCTGGATCTGGCGCTGGAAGAGCACGTACGCCACGAAGATCGGGAGCATGGCCATCACGGTGCCCGCGAAGAGCGCACCGGCGTCGCCTTCGTAGCCTTGGCGCAGTGCGAGGTTCGCGAGGCCCTGGGAGATCATCGCGTCCTCGGGGTTGCGGCTCAGCAGGACCAGCGGCAGCAGGAACTGGTTCCACTGGCCGATGATGTTGAAGATCGTGATGGCGATGAGGCCCGGCTTGGCCATGGGCAGCATGACCTGGAAGAACAGCCGGTAGTGCCCCGCGCCGTCCACGACCGCGGCTTCGGCGACACCCGAGGGGAGCGTTCGGAAGAAGGCGGTCAGGAAGAAGACTGTGAACGGCAGCGAGTAGGCGATGTAGACGATCACCAGGCCCGGGTAGGTGTTCAGCAGCGCAACGTTCTGCAGCGTCTTGAACAGCGGGAACAGGGCCAGGAACACCGGGAACATCATGCCTCCGGCGAACATGAAGTAGAGCAGGCGGTTCCCGGGGAACTCGTAGCGGGCAAGCACGTACGCGGCCATCGCGCCCAGGAGCATGGTGCCGGTGACGCTGAAGACCATGACCTGCATGGTGTTGAGGAAGTATCCGCCGATGTTGCCGTCGGACCAGGCGTTGGCGTAGTTCGCCCACTGCACCGCTTCGGGCAGGCCGAGCGGGTCGGAGGCGATCTCCCGGGTGGTCTTGAAGGAGGTCACCACGATCCAGACCACCGGCACGATGACCATCACGGCCCACAGCCACAGGAAGCCGTGGGAGAAGAAGTTGAGCGCGTTGCCCTCGGGGCGCGGGGCGGGCCGGGCCGGGCGGGCGGCGGTCGCGGCCGCAGGCTTGGCGGGGGTCTCGGTTGCCATGTCGCTCCTCAGTACTCGATCCGCTCGCGGCGGCCGAACCGCAGCGACACGACGGCGAGGGTCAGTGCGGCGAAGAACAGGACCACGCCGAGCGCCGACGCGAAGGCCTGTTCGCCGTGGTTGAACGCGTATTTCCAGATGACGCCGCCGACCACTTCGCTCGCCGTATCGGGGCCGCCGCGTTCGGGGGTCATCATGTAGATGAGGACGAACACGTCGAGGGCGATGATCGAGAGGTAGATCCACGCGGTCTGGACCGAGTCCCACAGCAGCGGCAGCGTGATCTTGAAGAACATCTGGATCCGCCCCGCGCCGTCGATGATCGCCGCTTCGTAGAAATCGCGCGGGATCGAGGCCATCGCCGAAGAGAAGAACACCAGGTAGAAGCCGACGGCGCTCCATACGAGGACGGCGATGACGGCCGCGAGCACGAAGCGCTTGTCCGCTAGGAACCCGTTGACCGGGGCCGGGAGGCCCACCGAGGTGAGCGCGCCGGTGATGAGACCGCCGAAGTTCTCGGGCGCGTACACCTGCTTCCACAGGATGCCGACGATCGCGACCGAGAGCACCTGCGGGAAGAAGAAGACGATCTTGTGGAACTTGGCGCCGCGCACGCCCTCGATGCGGCCCTGGCGCACGCGCCCGCCGAGGTTGAGCATGAAGGCGAAGAACAGGCCAAGCGCGATCGTCACGACCGGCAGCACCACCAGGATGATGCCGGTGTGCCGCAGGGCGGGCAGGACGAGGCGCTCGTCCTTGAACAGGTTGATGTAGTTGTCGAGGCCGATGTACTCGAAGGAGTTGCTCGACCCCGACCAGTCGGTCAGGGAGATCTGGAAGGCCTGGGCGAACGGCAGGATCACCAGCCAGGCGTAGAGCCCCACCGGCAGCGCCAGGAAGCTCAGGATGAACAGGTACCTGCCGTGCTTCACAGCCCAGGCCCTCCTCTCTCGGAACGGTTGCGACGCTTAGGCGTCGTGCCTGAACTTCTCGATGGTGTCGTCGGCGGCGGTCTCGTCGGCGGCGGTCTGCATCCGGTCGATGAATTCCGCGGGCGTGGACTCGCCCGCCAGCAGTGAGCCGAGCGCGGGGCGGACCTCCTCGTTCATCTTCGTGTACCAGAAGCGGAACCGCGGCTGGAAGAGGTCCTCCGGATTGGACACGAGCGCGTCGGTCGTCTGCGCCGCCGGGTTGTCGAGTTCGACGCCCTTGACGACGGTGGCGGCCTGCACGGTGTCGCCGAAGATCTGCGCGCCCTCCTGGGAGAGCATGATCCGCAGGTACTCGTAGGCGCCCGCGAGGTTCGTCGCGTTCTTCGGGACCACGAACGGCTCCTCGCCGCCGGCGCTGATGAGGCCCGGCTGGACGGAACCGGCGAGGTAGGGCACGCCCATCGGGGCGTACTCGAAGTCGGCGGGCGCGATCGACCGCTGCTCGTTGGGGAGCCAGGAGCCGCACGGCAGGAACGCGGCCTTGCGCTCGTTGAAGGCCGTCTGCGACTGGATGTGGTCGATGCCGGGCGTGCCGTCGAGGATGTACCCGGCGGTCTGGAGCGCGTGCAGCGCCTCGGCGGCCATCACGACCGACTCGTGCCGCCACGCGTCGGGCTCGAGGTGGTCGATGGCCTTGACGACGTCGACGCCGCCGTGGCGGCCCGCGAGCATGAGGAACAGGTCGTAGAGGTACACCGGGTGCTGCCCGGCGTAGGTCCACGGCGCGATGCCCTCGGCCTGGATCTGCGGGCACAGCGCCAGCATGTCGTCCCAGGTCTCCGGCGGGGTCCAGCCCTTGTCGCGAAAGAGCTTGGCGTCGTACCAGACCGTCCACGCCGAGAACACGTAGTTGAGGGCGTAGACCTCCTCGTTGAAGGTGCCCATGCCGAGTACGCCGTCGCGAAGCGTCTCGCGGACGGTCGTCTCCGGGTCGTCGTAGGAGGGCGCCTCGAGCAGGGGGGTGAGCTCGGCGAGTTCGCCGTCGCTCACCAGCGCGTCCATGGGAATCTGCTGGGCCCCTGAATTGTCGAGGACGTCGCAGGGCTTGCCTTCGGCGAAGCGGGGCTGCTGGGTCTCGGCGATCGCCTGCGTCGCGAGGTGCTCGATCTCGGCGTCCGGGAACGCGCGCTTGTAGATCTCCTGGTGGGCGAGGGCGTATTCGTTGCCGAAGCCGCCGTCGAAGATGACGACGTTCAGGGGCGCGGAGCCGTCGACCCCGAAGGGGTTCTCGGCGTCCTCGCCGACGGTGACGTCGTCGGCCTCGTCGTCGTCGCCGCTGGTGGCGCAGGCCCCCAGCGAGGTGGCGGCGAACCCGGCGGCGGTGGCGCCGAACAGATTGCGGCGGCTGAAGATGGAAAGTTTGTCCGCCGTTGGAGGTGCGGCGCGGCGAAGCCGCTCCGGTTCGGGGAGAGGCGTCGCTTGCGACGCCGGGTTTGCACCGCGGGCGCGAAGCGTCCTCGTTGTCGGGTGGAGGTGGGTGACGGGTGGGCGAGACGGGTGCGGGTCGTTCCTCATGGGTCGCTCCTTCTGGAAGGGGTAGCAAGGTTGGACTGGACCGCTGGTGGACGGTGTGAGGGTCAGCTCGCTCTGTTCCGGGGCTTTGGGGCCGGCCGGTGGCCGACCACGGCTCGGGCCCTGGATTCGAGGGCCTCTAGGGCGTCGGGGAAGCGCCGCTGCGCGACCGCGATGTGGACCAGGTCGGCCACGAGGAGTTGGGAGTGCCTGCCGGCCAGCAGATCCGCGCGGTGGCCGGTGCGGGTGGTGGCCGAGACCAGGCAGTAGTCGGCGACCTCGGCTAGGGCTGAGTCGGCGTCGCCGGTGACGGCGACGGTGAGGGCGCCGCGGCTGCCGGCTTCGGAGAGCATCTCGACGACTTCGGCGGTGGCGCCGGAGAGGGAGGCGGCTATCGCCACGTCGCCTTCGCCGAGGAGGGCGGCGCTGGCGAGGGCGTCGTGGACTTCGGTCCAGACCCAGGCGGCGACGCCGGTGCGGTAGAAACCCATCTGGAGTTCGCGGGCGACGGTGGCGCTGGTGCCGACGCCGTAGACGTCGACGCGGTGGGCTTCGCAGACGCGGGCGGCGACCTGCTCGACGGCGTCGAGGTCCAAGGTGTCGACGGTGTCGCGGAGCATGGCGGCGTCGACGGTGATGAGCTGCTTGAGGACCCGGTCGAGGGGGTCGGAGGGGGCGATCTCGCGGCCGATGTTGACATCCCAGCCACTCTCGAAAAGAGCACTGCCGCGCTGGGCGGAGGCGCGTCCCGTTTCGGTTGCGATCGCAACCCGTAGGGCCGCGTAACCGTCGTATCCGAGATGACGACAGAATCGAGTGATGGTTCCTGGGGAGGTGCCCGACAGCTCGGCGAGGTCCATGATGGTCGCGCGGGCTGCGGCTTCGGGGTCGATCAATACCTGGTCGGCCACTTTCGACATGGCTTCGGACAGGTCGGCCGCGCCGAGGCGGATCCGTTCGAGGACCCCTGCCGCGGCGCGGGTTTCGGGCGCATCGGTCCTGGTGCGGTCCATGGGCGTCCCCTTCAGGAGGTGGATGCAAGAAAAACTATTACCTGTGCCACACTCGTGTCAAGTTCGTGAGAATTATTTTTACTGGTTTGCAACTAGGGCGGATACTGCTGGTATCGCGAGAAGCGGGGAACCCTCATGCACGCAAGACTCGCCGTCGGCCTCGACGCCGGCGGGACCAGCAGCCGCGCCGTCCTCATCGATGAGACTGGCGCGGTGCTCGGCACCGGCGCGTCCGGACCTGCGAACCCGGTCGGCGGCGACCGGGAGACCGCACTGTCCAATATGGCGCTCGCCTTCCAGCGGGCGCTCAGCGGCATCGACCCGGCGGAGGTCGGCGCGGTCTGCGTCGGCACGGCCGGAGCGCTCTCGCTGACCGAGGAGGTGCGGGAGGTCTCGGCGGATCTCAAGCGCCGCTTCGCGACCTACTGCGAGGTCGAAGTGGTCTCGGACGCGGTGATCGCGTTCGCGGCCGGTTCTTCCGCGCCGGACGGGACCGTGGTCGTCTCGGGCACCGGCGCGGTGGCGTTCGCGATCCGCGACCGGAGTCCGGCGCTGCGCTCGGACGGCTACGGGTGGCTCTTCGGCGACGCGGGCTCGGGCTTCTGGCTCGGGCGCGAGGCCGTGCGGGCCACACTGCGGCACATCGACGGCAACGGGCCGGGCGGACGTCTGGTGGAGGCCATCATCGCGGCTATCGCGCCGATCAACCGCCGGTCCGGGGCGTTGGTCGCCAAGTGCATGGCGGATCCGCCGAGCCGACTGGCCCGGTTCTCGGCGCTGGTGTGCGAAGCCGCGGACGGCGGCGACCCCGTGGCCGAGTCGATCGTGGCGCGGGCCGTGGGGCACCTCGCCGAGTCGGTCTCGTACGTGGTCGACCGGGAGCTGCCGATCGTGATGGCCGGAAGCCTGCTGACGCGCCCGACGCCGATCGCGGCGCTGCTCCAGGAGCGGTTCCGCCTCGTGTATCCGAAGGCGGGCATCAGCAAGGCCACCGACCCGGCGATCGGAGCGGCCTGGATGGCCGCCAGCGCCTTCGTAGACGACCCGGAAGCAAAGGTCCGCCTCCACCGCCAACTCGCCTGGCGCTGAGCCCGGCGAAACCCCAGTTGTGGGAATGCGGTCGGCCCCTGCGGGCGCGCCGCATAGCCTGCCCCCGTGGACTTGACTGACATCCCCTTCGGCACGACCGACTGGTCGCTCGTCACCCCCGCCGTGCACTCGGGCGAATCGGAAACCGCCACGTGGCGCTCCCGCGACTTCGGGCCGGTCCGGGTCCGGATGGTGGAGTACAGCCCCGGTTACCTGGCCGATCACTGGTGCGATCGGGGCCATGTCCTCAGTCCTGGAAGGATCGCTCACGACCGAACTGGGCAGCGGCGAGGTAGTCACGGTCAACGCCGGCAGCAGCTATCAGGTCGGCCACGAAGTCGAACCGCACCGCTCCAGCGCTGTGGAGGGCGCGCGGCTGTTCGTCGTCGACTGAACCGCGGCTACCGATCCCTGGCGGCCAGCGCCCCTGACAGGCGATCGTCCGCCCGCTCCAGCCTCGCCTTGGCCTCGGCTGCGTCGACTTTCAGCTCGATCATGACCACTGCGGTCTTCACGTGGTCGCCCGATGCGGTCAGGGCGGCTTCGGCCGTTTCGGCGTCCGCGCCGGTGATCTCGCGGATCATGCGCACCGCGCGCGCCGCGAGCTTCGAGTTCGCGACCCGCATGTCCACCATGTAGTTCCGGTAGATCTTCCCCAAGCGCACCATGGTGATCGTCGAGATCATGTTGAGCACGAACTTCTGCGCCGTGCCCGACTTCAGCCGGGTCGAGCCTGCCACCACCTCGGGGCCCACCGCCACCTCGATCCGGTGCTCGGCGACCTCCGACAGGAGTGTGCCCGTGTTGCACGAGAGCCCCACCGTGAGTGCGCCGCGCCGCCGGGCCTCCTGGACCGCTGCGACCACGAACGGAGTCCGGCCGCTCGCGGCCAGGCCGATCACCGCGTCGTCCGGTCCGATCTTTTCGGCGAGGATCGCGGCGAGACCGGCTGCGGCGTCGTCCTCGGTGCCCTCGACCGCGCCGCCCTCGGCGACCTTGCCACCCGCGAGGATCGCCTTCACCAGCTCCGGGTCGGTCGAGAACGTCGGCGGGCACTCGGCCGCGTCCATCACCGCCATCCGCCCGGCGGTGCCGGCCCCGACGTACCGCAGCCGCCCGCCCTTCGCGAGCCGGTCGGCCACCGCGTCGATCGCGGCGGCCACCTCGGGAAGCACGGCGGCGACCGCGGCCGCGACGCCGGCGTCGGCCTCGTTCATGGTGCGCGCCAGATCCAAGGTCGAGAGCAGTTCGATTCCCGCGTACCGGGGATCGGCCTGTTCGGTCGCCAAGGCTGCCAGATGGGTGCGCGCCTGCAGGCGCTCGGTCGTCTCACTCACAGTTGCGAGCGTAGCGCAGTGAAGTAAAATTTCATCCCAACGGATGGACATGAAGAATCGCGCCGCACCTTCGCCACTGCCGCGCGGGTGTACGGTGTCGTCATGCCTGCCAGCCGCACCGACACGCCGAATCTCCTGGTGCTCATCAAGTCCGTCCTGCCGTCCCTCTCGAAGGCCGAGACGAAGGTCGCACAGGAGATCATCCGCGAGCCCGAGGCCGCCTCGACGCGCACCATCACCGAACTCGCCCGCGCCGCGGGCACCTCCGAGGCCACGGTCGTGCGCTTCTGCCGCTCACTCGGCCTCGCCGGACACCGCGAGCTGCGGATGCGTGCAGCGCAGGCCGTGATCGGCACGGGCGAGGGACCCGACCGCGAAATCGCGGGCGGCGACATTCCGACGGGCGCCGACATGTCCCGCATCATCGCCACCGTGAGCTACGCCGACGTCGGCGCGATCACCGACACCGCGAACGCCCTCGACACCGCCGCCTGCGAGGCCGCGGTCGCGGCCCTGGCCGCCGCGGGCCGCATCGATGTGTTCGGCGTGGAGGCCTCCGGGATCGTGGCCGCCGACCTGGTGAAGAAGCTGCACCGGATCGGCTGCACCGCGTTCTCCTGGCCGGACGTCCACGCCGCGCTGGTCGCGAGCGCGCTGGCGGGCCCGAAGGACGTGGCGGTGGCGATCTCGCATTCGGGGGCGACGACGGAGACCGTGGAGTTCCTGGAATCGGCCCGCGACCGCGAGGCGACGACGATCGCGATCACCAACCACGCCCGCTCGCCGCTGACGCAGGCCGCGGATCTGGTCCTGACGACCGCCGCGAGGGAGACCACGTTCCGCTCCGGCGCGACGGTCAGCCGCATCGCGCAGCTGATGGTGGTCGACTGCCTGTTCGTGGGCGTGGCCGCGAAGCAGCGCAAACGAACCGCAAAAGCCCTCGCCGCGACGGCGGCGGCCGTCTCCGACCGCCAGCGCGCCTAAGCAGGCGCCACGAACGACTGCGGGGGC
>DATABR010000303.1:0-9528 GCA_036259435.1 Glycomyces sp. | reverse complement strand
CGCCGGCCGCCGTCGCTTTAGGCCGAGGCCAGCGCGATCAGGCCCGTCAGACCTGCGAACGAGCAGGCCACGATGCCGAAGATCAGGCCCGTGAGCGCCACGCCCCCGCCCGAGACGCCACCCCGCGAGGCCCGGACCTGGCGCCGCGCGTAGACGGCCAGCGACACCGAGCCGATGCCGAAGAGCGCCGCGGACATGAAGAACGTCAGGCCCGCCCACGGGCTGAAGGCCGCGCTGATCAAGCCCGGGACGGAGCCGAGGAAACCGGCGATCCCCGCGATCAGCGACCCGATCGCCGGTCCCGAAGGGATCGGCTTGAGCCGCGGCTGCACGAGGTAGAAGCCGTCGATCATGGCAGGTGCGGGGGCTGCCATCGGAGGCCAGGCTTGCTGCTGCATGGCGTAGGCGGGATGGGGTTGTGGATAGTAGGGCTGCTGGTAGCCGTGGACCGGAGGGCCCGGTTGCACCGGGTGGCTGGAGCCGCCGGGCGGCTGTATGTGAAGGAAGTTCGGATCCTGCGCGGTCACGCCCCCAGACTAGCTGCCGCGCAGCGAACGCGCGACTTCGGCGAAGTAGTCGTCCACCTCCCCGGTGTCGTAGCCGCGCAGCGTCAGCTGAAAGCCGAGGTTGGCGAGCGAATCGGGGTGTGGTGGCGCGCCCGAGTCCGTGGCCTTGCGAATGCGGGCCACGGCTCGGTCGACTTGGGCACGGTCGTATCCGCGGAAACGGACAGAGAAGAAGGGGTTCTCCATGGGTCACAGTCTGCCAGGTGACCGCCACTCAATGGGTTCGCCCCACCACCGATTGCATTTGCGGGGTTTTATGAACCGCTAACGGGCACATGTCAAAACAGCAAACGTTTCCAGCGTTTCACCATATGACGGATGGCCCTTGGGTATCCGGCCGCTACGGCCGCCGCGGCGCGGGCGTCGCCCTCCCCCACCGCGCCCGGCGCGAACGCCGAGGAGGCAGCGGCGCGATGTCCGCCTCCAGTACCGCCAGCCGCACCGCTGCCTCCTCGGCGTTCGCGTGCGCAGGGACCTTCACACCCGCTCGGGCCGCCTCCGACAGCACCTCCGCCCAGGCCCCGGCCACCCGCTCGGCCGGACTCCCCCGCGAAAGGCGGCGTCGCCGCCGCAGCGCCCGCCGGGCCTTGAGCGCGAACGGCACGCAGGCCAGCAGCAGCCCCGCGGCCGCGTACCAGACCCAGCGCGGGATCGCCGAATCCTCCCGGCCGGTCTCCTCGTCGAAGTCGCCGTCCTGTTCCAGAGCTTCGTCGTTGAAATCCTCGGCCTCACCGCCGCCGCCCTCGGCCTCCTCGGGGCTCGGCGTCTCCTCCTCCATCTGCTCGAGCGTGTCCTCGGGCGGGATGGGCGCCACCCCGGCGGCGGGCATCGGGTCGAAGCGAACCCAGCCGACGCCGTCGAAGGCGACTTCCGGCCAGGCCAGACCCTGCGCGGCGGTGACCGTGCTCGCGCCCGAAGGCACGTCGAAGCCGACCACCACGCGGGTCGGCAGGCCCACCAGACGGGCGATCACGGCGTACGCGGCCGCGAAGTGCTCGCTGGTGCCGCGCTGGCCGCCCCCCTCGGCGGCGCTGCCGAGGAAGAACCCGAGGGCGGGCAGGTCGTGACCGGAGGGCGCCTCGGCGTCGAAGGCGTAGTGCTGGGCGAGGAAGTCCGCGAGCCCTTGGGCGCGCTCGTAAGGCGACTCGTACTCGCTGCGGATGTAGTCGGCGATCGTCGCCATGATCTCGGGGGTGCCGGGCGGGACGGTGACCGCGGTCGCGTCCCCCAAGTCGGGGCGGGCGCTCTCGGCGGCGGCCGGATCGGTCACCGCGAGCGCGGAGTCCACGTGGTACTTCGAGCCGGTCGCGAGGCCGTCGGGAGTGAGCAGGCACTTGGTGTGCAGGTTGACGGCGATCGGCAGGTCGGTGACGCTCGCCGGATCGGCCGCGGCCGGGACGAGCTTGCCGCCGAGCCCGACGATCTCGACATCGGCCGAATAGGTGGCCTCCCCCGCACCCGGCACCACGGTGCCCGCGGTGCGGAAGTCGCCGGTGGCCTGCCAGGTGGTGCCGTCGTATTCGGTGAGCACCGCCAGGCGCATCCAGGCGTCGGCGCTGGTGTCGGCCTTGAACAGTTCCTGTTCGGGGTACTTGGCCCATTCGGCGATGCGCACGAGCGGATTCAGGTCGATGTCGGTGAGCTGCGGCGGCTCGACGTATTCGCGCGGGTCGCCCGGGCTGGTCGTGACCAACCGGGCCGCCACGGGACCGAGCAGCGCCACGGCCGCCAAGAGCACGGTCGTCGTGATGACCGCGCCCATGAGCGCGGGAGTGCGCGAGGGAGCCGCACCGTCCACCGTGGCGTCGCGGTCGGGGCGGCGTTCGGGCGGTGCGGCGGTCACCGCGAGGGCGGCGGCGGCGAGCACGCAGAAGCCGACCGCCTGGAGCGGGCCTGGATCGGCGTTTGGCCCTACGAGATAAAGCCCGGCGGCGTACAGGAGCGTCGGCGGCAGGCACCCGAGGAGCGTGCGGCCGTATCGGATCGCGAACTCGCACGCCAAGGTCGCGGCGAGCCAGGTGAGGAAGACGGGCACGACCACGGTGTCCGGCACGGGCTCGACCGGGATGAGTGCGGTCAGCGTGCGCGGCACGGCGTTCACGAGCGCGTCCACGATCGTGACCGGCAGCGGCTCGGTGCCGTCGCTGGTGAGCGCGATGGCCCCGAGCAGGTACGCGGCCAGACCGGTGGCCGAGACGCCCGGCGCGAGGAACGCGGGCTTGTTGCGCAGCGCGAAGCCGATCGCGAACGCGCCGAAGGCGGCCCCGGCGACGAGGATCGTGAGCAGGTGCCCGTGGTAGACGCGGGCGGCCACGGTCCCGGCGAGAACGCACATGAGGGTGAGGCAGGCCGCGACGGCGGCGACGCGCAGGCGGTAGCGGGTGCGTCTGCCGCGCTGTGGGCGGACCGGGGATTCGCGGGGGATCTCGGTGACGCTCATAGCCGCGTCCCGCCGCTGTTCCAGGCCGCGGCGAACTGCTCGCCGTCGGCGGCGCGGATCGTCGGCAGCCCCCCGGCGAGCACGGCCGAGGTGGGCAGCCCGGTCGCGAGGTGCACGGCGATCACCGTCGGATAGGCGCGCTTGAGAGTCGCGAGCCGGTCGGTGGGCGGCTCGGTCCCGGTGATCCACACGAGCGTGTCGCCGTAACGGGCGGCGGTGAGCCGCGAGACGTAGGCGCTCAACGATTCGCGCGCGTCGGGACCCAGTTCGGCGAGGAGGTCGCCGTAGGAGTCGCGTCCGGCCCCGGAGACGGTCGCGCCGGAGGCCGGGACGAGCGCCGCGTGGTATTCGGCGCGGAAGCACGCGGTGAGGATCGAGTAGGCCGCTTCGCAGGCGGCCTCGAAGGGCTCGGCGTCGGTCCAGCTCTCGGGCCGGTCGTCGATCGCGATCGCGACGGTCGGCAGTGAGGTGTCGAGGTGCTCTTTGACCATGAGTTTGCCGATGCGCGCGGAGGTGCGCCAGTGCACGTGGCGCAGCTCGTCGCCGATCACGTACTCGCGCAAGGCGTGGAAGGTGAGCGAGCCCTGCTCGACCTTGTCGGCGGTGCCCTCGAGCGAGCGGGCGAGGCCGTCCGGGGTGCGCCCGAGCTGGTGGAGGCGCGGGTGAACCCACAGCCGCGCGGTGGGCCCGAAGGTCCCGGCGGTCGCGGCGAGCCCGAGGAGGTCACGCTTGCCGATGCTCAAGGGCCCGGCGTCGACCACACCGCGCCGCTCGGCCACGATCGTGTAGCTCGCCCCGGCGCTCTTGCCGGGCCGCAGCCGCGCGAGCGGCACCGAAACGCGGCGGGTCTCCAGGCCCGTCCCACCATAGGCGTCCACGGCACGGGCATTGACGGCACGCCAGCGCCCGCCGTTGCGCACGTTGAGGGCCACGGTCGCGTTGTGGCCCACCGAGACCCGGTCGGGCGTGACCGAGCGTTCGACGTCGAGGCGCGGCTTCGCGGTGATCACCGAGGCGGCGCCGAGGCACGCGAGCGCGGCGGCCGCGCCGACCGCGGCGAGTTCCGGGTAGCCCCAGACCCACCCGGCGGCGAGCAGCGCCACGGCCGCGACGGCGAGGCCGACCCCGCGCGCGGTGACCGGCACGGCGAGCGCGAGGTTCGCGAATCGTGCCGCGGGCCGCTGTCGAGTCAATATGGACTGATCGGCCGCGCCAGGCCCGGGTCCGGCGGCCTGACCCGTCTCGCTCATGCCGCCGATGCCGGCAGCGGCACGGAGACCTGGTCGAAGGCGTCGGCCACGATGGCGGCTCCGGTGCCCCCGCGCATGGCCGCGTCGGGGGCGAGCTGGATGCGGTGCCCGAACACCGGTCCGGCGAGGGCTTTGACGTCCTCGGGGATGATGTAGGTGCGGCCTTGGGAGAGCGCGAACACGCTGGCGGCCCGGGTCAAGGCGATGAGCCCGCGGGGGCTGACGCCCACGGCGACCTGCGGGTGGTTGCGGGTCGCGTTCGCCAGCTGCACGAGGTAGGCGTACAGGGGCTCGGCGATGTAGACGTACTTGGCCATCTCCGCCATCTGCGCCACGGTCTCGGTGTCCACCACCGGCGGCAGGTTCTCGGGGCTGCGCTGGTGGGTGCCGCGCAGGACCTCGATTTCGGCGGCCTCCACCGGGTAGCCGACGGAGAGCTTGACGAGGAACCGGTCGAGCTGGGCTTCGGGCAGCCGGTAGGTGCCGTCCATCTCGACTGGGTTCTGGGTCGCGACCACGAGGAACGGCTGCGGCACCGAATGCGGGTTGCCGTCCACGGTGACCCGCCCCTCCTCCATCACCTCGAGGAGCGCGGACTGGGTCTTCGGGCTGGCCCGGTTGATCTCGTCGGCGATCACGATGTTCGCGAACACCGGGCCGGGGTGGAACTCGAAGGCCCCGCTGGCCTGGTTGAAGATCGTCACGCCCGAGACGTCGGAGGGCAGGAGGTCGGGCGTGAACTGGATGCGCCGCCACTGGCCGGAGACCGCGGTCGCGATCGTCCGGGCCAGCGTGGTCTTGCCGGTTCCGGGCACGTCTTCGAGGAGGATGTGGCCTTCGGAGAACATGGCCGTGAGGGCCAGGCGCACGACTTCGGGCTTGCCGAGCACGACGGTGTCGACGGCCGCGGCGAGCCGTTCGAACGTGGCCGCGAACTGCTCGGCCTGCGCGGGCCCAAGCGCCACCTGCTGCTGCATGCGCTTAGGCACCTGCAGCGGGTGAGTGTGCTCGGTGTCGTGCACGGGTCTCACTCCTTATTTGCATGGGATCACGTCGCCGAGAGAATTCTTGCCGACGCCGTCGATGTTGTACCAGGCGAAGGAGATGAAGGCGTTCTCGTTGTCGCCGTAGTTGACCCGGATCCAGATGTCGGTCTTGTCCTTGCCCTTGTGGTAATCGACGGGGGCGCCGTCCTCAGTGCCGCGCGGATCGACCTCAGGGCCGGTCGTCCAACACTTCGCGGTCAAACCCTTGCCGGTCTTGACGTAGCCGAGGTGGTCGCCGCCGCTCGGCTTGCTGCGGATCGACACGCCGTTGGATCCGCCGCCGTCCGCGTTCGGCCTATTGCAGTAGCTGTTGCTGATCTCCGAGCACCCGAAGAAGACCTCGCCGTTGATGTTCTTGGTATTGGTCAACTGCTTTTCGGTGTCCACCGACCCGACCGGGTTGGTGATCTGGACATGCCAGGTGTACTCGGTCGAGGAGTAGTACCTGGTCGAGGTGATCGACCCGTCGCACGGCTCCTTGGTGTCGGGGACCTCTTCGGGGTACGGGTGCCGGAAGAGCTGGCAGGTGGCGTCGCCGCCGCCGTCGTCGTACGTGAACTCGATCGTCATGGTGTGGGTGGTGCTGGACCAGCCCGTGAGTGTCGCCTGCGGCGCGACCATCGTGTTCGCGGTGGTCTCGGCCGGTTCGGACTCGCCCGCCTCGTTCACGGCGGTGACGCTGACGGGCACCTTCTCGCCCTCGGTGAAGCCGTCCATGCGGACGGTGGCCGCGTTCTGGACCTCTTTGGTCTTGTCGCCTGCGCGGACGATGTACTTCTCGATCGCGCGGCCGTTGTTGGACGGCTGCTGCCAGGTCACGTCGATCGATCCGGCCGCGTCCGTGGCGGTCTCGGCGAGCAGTTCGGTCGGCGCGTCGGGCACGTTGAACGGCGTCACCGAGTTCGAGGGTGCCGACGGGGCCGAGGCCGCGGCCCCGGACAGGGTCGTCACCTGGAAGACGTAACCGGTGCCGTAGTCGAGGGCAGCTTCGGGAACGATGAACGTGGTGCCGTCGGACTGGCCGACGACGCTCTGCTTCCCGGAGGCGATGGCCTCGATCTGATAGCCAGACACGTCATTGCCCTGACCGTTGGCCTCGTCCCACTGCACGGTCACGGTGCCGTCGTTGTTGGCCGTAGCCTCGACGGCGCCGACCGGGTCGGGGACTTCGGCGGAGGGGATGATGGACGGAGAAGTCGCGGTGTCGCCCGCGCCCTCTCCATTGTGGGCGGTCACGGTGAAGGTGTACGGCGTGCCGTTCTCCAGGTCGCCGATCTCCAGGACCCGCTGGTCCGGGGCGATCTCCCAAGTATTGCCCGCCCCTTCGACCACGTACTTGGTGAGGGCGGAGCCGTTGTTGGGCGCCGCGTCCCAAGACAGGTTGATGAGGCCGTCGCCGACCGTGCCGCCGAGGTTCGTGACCGCGCCGGGCGGGCCGATCTGGGGGGCGGTCTCGTCGTTGCCCTCTTCGTCGCCTTCGTCGCCGCTGGTGTCGTCCTCCGGCGGGGCGTTGCCGCCGAGGATGTCGTCGCGGTCCTTCTCGGCGATGCGCGCGTTGCCGTCGGAGGAGACGACCACGGCCGCGTTCGTGTTGACCGCGTTGGCGAACAGGGTGTCGCCGGTGTGGTAGAGCTCGACGGGCCCGCCGCCGGAGTCGATCTCGATCTGGTCGAGCTCGTTGCCGTCGAGGTCGTATACCCAGACGATGCCCCCGGCCCCGTCGGGCACGTAGATGCGCTGGTGGAACTCGACCGAGGCGCCCAGCAGGTTCGAGGACACGGCGCCGATCGAGAAGCTCTTGGCCTGGTCGTCGTTGACGGTGATGACCGACGGCGGCTCGGTCACGGTGACCGAGGCGATCGTGCCGGGGCTCTTGTCGGCGGTCTCGGCCGGACCGGCAAGCTCGACGTCGGCCACCGAGCGGCGGCCGTCGGAACGGATCGTCGTCATCTTCTTCGCGGTGGAGTTCAGCACGGCCACACCGTCACCGAGGACGGTCAAGGCCAGCTCCTGGCGCGGCTCGGCCACGACCTCGGTGGCGACGGTCTTCGCACCGGCGTCCTTGGGCTCGATCTGCACGATCGTGCCTTCACGCGGAACACCGACCCAGAGCTTCCCGCCCGAGTCGAACGCGCCGCCGGTCAGCCCGGCCGGGAACTGGAGCGGATCGCCGATCGCCGTCAGCGAGCTCGGGTCGACCTGGTTGACCAGGCCTTGCGTCTGATCGATGATGAACGCGCCCTCGTCGGCGAGCGCGAGGCGCACGCCTTCGCCGGGGGCGGTCTCGGCCTCGCCGGTGAGTTCGAGGGTGGAAAGGTCGATCGCGGAGACCTTGCCGGTGGCGATCTCGCGCAGAAGAAGATGCGAGTCGGTCTGCTCGACCTGGACGGCGTTGCCCGCGGCGTCGGTGAGTTCGTACCGCACATCGGTTGCGGCGGTGAGGCCGTTGACGCGGGCGAGCTCGCCCGCAGGGGTCGTCCACAGCCACAGACTGGCGTCCTCGCCCTGATTCTCGCGGCTGAACGCCCCCGTGCCGAGGAGGGTGGCGACGAGGGCGCCGACGAGCACCACTGGGAGCCCGACCGCGATGAGCAGGCCCTTGACGTTGAGCCGTCGGGCGTCGACGTTGCGAGTGGTCATAGGGGGTGAGTTCCTCTGCGGGATCAGCTATGCCGGCTTTTCGGGGGTGCGAGCGTGAACAGGCCCCGCGGTGCCGTCGGGGCGGCACACGAAACCGAGCCTAATTCGCGAGCGCAATAGGGACTAGGCTGCCATTGTCACAAGAAGGTATCGGTCCGGGGTCGCGCAAAGTGGCGTGAGCCGAGCGCGGCGGGCCCCGAAGACCGGGACGGCGGTGCGCTGGATTTGCGCACCGCCCTTCGGCTCAGACCGCCTGGACCTCCAAGAGCGATTCGAGCGGCTCGAAGTCCTTGGGAGTTCGAGTGAAGAGTGGCAGCTGGTTCCGGATGGCGATGGAGGCGATCATGAGGTCGGCTTCTTTGGCCTTCGCCCCGCTCAGCAGCCTCCCCGCTAGGCGGCTTCGCCCAGTTCGAGCACGCCGGAGCGGCGGGCGCGGGCGACGCCGGCGAGCGCCAGGATCTCCACGGCCACATGCGCCTCGGCGAGTTCGCCCGGGGTGTACACCGGCGCTTCCATGCCCGCGACGGCCTCGCGGACCGCCAGCTGGGACTGGGTGAGCCTGCCGGAGGCGGCGATCACGGGCAGGCCCAGGCCGCGCAGGTGCTGGGCGCCGTAGCGGGCTCCGGCAGCGTCGGCGGCGGCGAGGACCACGCCGTCCACGAGCTCGCGCACCAGCGGGTGCTCCAGGAGCGCGGAGGTCTCGGTCTGGAGGATGCCGTCGGCGATCTCCATGACCACGGCGTCGACGTCGTGCGCGGCGGCGTGGTGGTAGAGGGTCTGGGCGAGTTCGGACAGTTCGGGGACGGGGATGCCCGCGGTGGTGGGGTAGCCGCCGTCGGTGAAGTCGGCGGCGACAACCGCGCCGGAGTCGCGGAACATCCACAGGTCGCCGCCCGCGCCGGTGCCGGTGATCTTGATTCCGGCGACGCGGCGGCCCGCGCGCGAGAGGCCGCGGATCACGCTGGCGGCTGTGGTGGACTTCCCGGCGTTCATGGAGGTGCCGACGACGCAGATCACGGGCGGGTGGTCGCCGAGGCCGAAGGGCGCGAGCACGTTGAAGCGCCGCAGGTCCAGCGGCACGCCCTCGCGGTCGGCGAGGACGCCGATCGGTTCGAGGCGGGTCGGGGGCCGCATGTCGCCGTGGCGCGAGAGCACTTCGCCCGCGACGCCGCCCGCGGCGACGAGGTCGACGGAGGTGCCGAGCACGTCGGGCACGCGGGACTCGTACTGGTCGGGGGCGTAGCGCTCGCCGAAGGCCAGGAGGATCTCGTCCCCGGGGTAGATCGCGGCCTTGCGGCCGCTGGAGAGTTCGATCCAGTTGTGGTGCCCGATGGCGTCGACCCGCGCGGCCAGGATATGGCCGGCTCGGGGCGCGCATTCGTCGACCAGGGTCAGTCCCGGCAATGTCAGATCGACATTGCGGACCGCGTAGGCGATCTTGAGCCGCGAAGCGAGCTCAGCGGAGAACTCACGAATGCGCATGCACACTCCAAAAAGGACAGTAAGGGTCAGCGGGGGGCACCCGCTTGAGTGGAAGTACACCGGTGGCCCAGAACGTGACCAAGGTGGGTAGTGCGGCGATCGCC
>DATABR010000302.1:0-7148 GCA_036259435.1 Glycomyces sp. | reverse complement strand
GTGCGGCGGGTCAAGGGCCCGCCGCACCGGCCCCGGGCGCACGCCGACGCAGGGCCCCCGGCAGCGCCGGACGCTGGACCGCCTTCGGGTTCGCCGCGCCGCTGCTCGCCTACCTGATCGTGTTCTACGCCTACCCGCTCTGGCGCAACGTCGAGCTCAGCGTGCACGACTACACGGTGCGGGCCTTCGTGCAGGGCAACCCCGAATTCGTCGGGTTCGCCAAGTACGCCGAAGTGTTCGGCTCCGACTCCTTCGGCACCGCCCTGCTCAACACCGCGCTGTTCACGCTCGTCTCCATCGCGTTCCAGTACACGATCGGCCTCGCGCTGGCCGTGTTCTTCCGCAACAACTTTCGCCTCTCCGGCGTCCTGCGCGCGCTCTTCCTCGTGCCCTGGCTGCTGCCGCTCATCGTCTCGGCCTCCACCTGGGCGTGGATGCTCAACAGCGAGAACGGGATCATCAACTCGGTGATCGAGGCCTTCGGCGGCGAGCAGGTCAATTGGCTCACCTCGCCCGACACCGCGCTCATCGCCGTCATCATCGCCAACATCTGGCTCGGCATCCCGTTCAACCTCGTCATCCTCTACTCAGGGCTCCAGCAGGTTCCGCCGGAGCTCTACGAGGCCGCCTCGCTCGACGGGGCCACGGCCCGGGAGCAGTTCTGGCACATCACGCTGCCGATGCTGCGCCCCGTCTCGGCCATCACGCTCCTGCTCGGCTTCATCTACACGCTCAAGGTGGTGGACGTCATCTGGATCATGACCACCGGCGGCCCCGGAAACGCCTCGCTCACGCTCTCGGTGTGGTCCTACCGGGAGGCCTTCGGCACCGGCCAGCCGGACTTCTCGCCGGCGGCCGCGATCGGCAACCTGCTCATCGTGATCGCGCTCGTGTTCGGCTTCGCGCACCTGCGCCTGCAACGCGGCGGGGGGAAGTCATGACCGCACGCCCTTGGTGGAAGACCGTCCTCGGCCTCGTCTTCACGGCGTTCATGCTGTTCCCCGTCTACTGGATGATCAACGTCTCGCTCACGCCCACACAGGAACTGCGGCAGAGCCACTGGTTCCCGACCAACCCGACCTTCGAGGGCTTCGAAGCCGCCCTGGCGCAGCAGCTCCCGGCGCTCGGCACCAGCCTGGTCGTCGGTTTCGGCTGCGTGATCCTCACGGTGGTCATCGCCGCGCCCGCCGGATACGCGCTCGCGATCCTCAACCTGCGCGGCGGCCGCACGCTCAACTTCGTGCTCCTGGTCGCGCAGATGGTCCCCGCGGTCGTGATGGCCATGGGCTTCTACGCGATCTACGTCCGCCTGGGCATGCTCAACACCGTGTGGGGCCTGATCATCGCCGACTCCACGATCGCCGTTCCGTTCGGCGTGCTGCTCTACACCACGTTCATGGCGGGCATCCCCCGCGAACTCGTGCAGGCCGCCAACATCGACGGAGCCGGGTCCTGGGGCACGTTCACCAAGATCGTGCTGCCCGTCAGCCGCAACTCGACCCTCACCGTGTCGCTGTTCGCGTTCCTGTGGGCCTGGTCGGACTTCATCTTCGCCTCGACCCTCAACCGCTCGGGCGAGTTCATACCGATCACCCTCGGGATCTACCAGTACATCGGCAACAACACCACCCAGTGGAACGCGATCATGGCGACCGCCGTCGTCGCGTCGCTCCCCGCGGCGATCCTCCTGGTCGTCGCCCAACGATATGTGGCCGCCGGCGTGACCGCCGGTGCCGTGAAGGACTGAATCAGTGCGAGACAACACCCCCACCGTGCCGGTCCGCCCCGCGCTCGCAAGCGCACTGGGCGGTCGCCGACGAGGCCTCGGCGTCGACGAGTTCCAACTGGCGGCGGGCTTCTGGGGCGGACTCCAGGCCGTGAATACGGTCGCCACCCTCCAGCACTGTCTGGAATGGATGGAACGGCTGGGCTGGATCGCGAACTTCGACCACGTGGCCGAGGGCGGCACGGGCGGGAACCGTCCCGGCTGGCAGTTCTCCGACTCGGAGATCTACAAGCTGATGGAGGCCCTCGCCTGGGAGTACGGGCGCACCGGCTCGGCTTGGGCCGACGAGGCCTTCGCCCAGCTCGCTGAACGGGTCGCCGCCGCGCAGGACGGGGACGGCTACCTCAACACCTGCTACGGCCATGCGGGGCAGGCGGACCGGTATTCGGACCTCTCGTCCGGGCACGAGCTGTACTGCGCCGGCCACCTGCTCCAGGCGGCCGTGGCCCGCGTGCGCACCGTGGGGGAGGACAAGCTCGTGGAGGTGGCCCGCCGCGTCGCCGAGCATGTGTGCCGCGAGTTCGGACCCGAAGGACGCGAAGGCGTCTGCGGCCACCCGGAGATCGAGGTCGGCCTGGCCGAATTCGGCCGGGCGCTCGGCGAGCCGCGCTACACCGAGCAGGCCCGCCTGTTCGTCGAACGGCGCGGCCGCGGCTCCCTCAAGCCGGTGGCGCTGCTCGACTCCTCGTACTTCCAAGACGACGTCCCGGTGCGGGAAGCGGACGCGTGGCGCGGCCACGCCGTGCGGGCCCTGTACCTGGCAGCGGGCGCGATCGACGTCGCGATCGACACCGAGGACGCCGATCTCCTTGCGGCCGTGGAACGGCAGTGGACTCGCAGCGTCGAGCGCCGCACGTACCTGACCGGCGGCATGGGCTCGCGACACCAGGACGAGGGCTTCGGCGACGACTGGGAGCTGCCGCCCGACCGCGCCTACTGCGAGACCTGCGCCGGGATCGCCTCGGTCATGGTCTCGTGGCGGCTCTACCTGGCCACGGGGGAGGTGCGGTACGCCGACCTGATGGAGCGCACGTTCTACAACGTCATCGCCGCCTCGCCGAGCGAGGACGGCCGGACCTTCTTCTACGCCAACCCGCTCCACCAGCGCAGCGCCGCAGCCGAGATGCGGCCCGACGAAGTCAACCCGCGCGCCGAGGGCGGCGTGCGGGCCCCGTGGTTCGACGTCTCCTGCTGCCCGACCAACCTCGCGCGGACCCTCGCGAGCTGGCAGGCGTATGCGGCCTCAGTGGACGGCGGCACGGTCGAACTTTTGCAATACGCCACCGGCGATCTGCGCATCGTGCTCGACGCCGGAGGCGAACTGGGCCTGCGCGTCGACACCGAGTACCCGCGCGAAGGCGTCGTCCGCATCGAGGTCACAGCGGTGCCGGACCGCCCGGTCGAGCTGCGACTGCGGGTGCCGCACTGGGCCGAAGGCGCGACGTTGACGGACGCAGCGGGCAAACGCGAAGCGGCCCCCGGCTGGGTCAAAGTCCCAGGCCCGCTGGAAGTCGGCGCGGTGGTGCACCTCGATCTGCCTGTGGAGCCCCGGTTCACCTGGCCCGACGAGCGGATCGACGCCGTGCGCGGCTGCGTCGCCGTCGAACGCGGCCCGCTGGTCCTATGCGCCGAATCGATCGATCTCCAGGTGCCGCAAGGCATCGAGTCGCTCCGCGTGGACCCGACGCGTCCCCCGGTCTCGCAAGGGGACGGTGCCGTAGTCCAGGGGACCTGGGTCGCTGCCCCGGAGGCGGGGAGCGCGCTGCTCCCGTACCGCTCCGCCCCCGCGGAGGAAACCGGAACACCAGCAACGCCGCTCCGCCTCATCCCGTACCACCGCTGGGCCCAGAGGGGTTCCTCCACGATGCGGGTCTTCCTCCCGGTCACCCGGGCTTGACCGCTGAGGCCACCGAATCCACGCCCCGTCAGAGCTCGGACATCAACAACTTGGGCGACGCGGCAAACCCGTTGCGGGCGTACACGGGCACCGCTCGGCCGCTCGAATGCACGGTCACCTGGTTCATGCCAAGTTTCCGGGCGTCCTCCAGCACCGCGGCCACGAGCCGCCCGCCCAGGCCCTTAGCGCGCTCCTGGGGAACCAGATACACCGACTGGAGATCCCCGCACACGCGGTCCAGCGACTGCGGCGTCGGCACGCGGCGCATGACCGCCAACCAGGCCATGCCGATCAGCGCACCCTCCTGCGCCACCACCGTGCAGCGATGCGAATCGGCATGGGCCCGAGCCCATGCCGCGAAGTGGGCCGTGAACTCTTCCCGGGCGATGTCGGGGGCGTCCGTGTGCTCCAGCTCCCAACGCCAGCGCAGCTCGGCGACGGCCTCGTACTCCTCGTCGCGGGCGAGGCGGATCTCAACAGTGTCCATGTCCGCCATTGTCCCCCGAAAATCGGTCAGTAGACCGCGGTGAGCGTCTCCCCGACGCCGTCTACCCGGACTGTCCCGCCATAAGGGATGATGAGTTGCGGATCGGTATGTCCGAAGTCGACGCCGAGCACTGCCGGCTTGTCGGGGGCGTACTCGTCGAGCGCGCGCAGGACCGCCTGGCGCTGCTCGGCCCGGAACGCGTCGGTGTCGGCTTCGCCGAGCCGCCGGTCCAGGTGCCACGACTTCGGCCGCCCCATCAGGAATGCGGCGCACCGCTCCAGCAGGCCGCGTTCGCCGATCGAACGCAGAAAGCGGTAGACCTCGGTCGCGCTCGGCATCTCCTCGGAGGTCTCGAAGAACAGCACCGCGCCGTCGAACCAGTCCCGATCGGGCACGCACCGGTCGGCCATGAGCAGCCACGTCACGACCTCCAGGCACCCGCCCCAAGCCCGACCTTCGACCGCCGGGCCCGGGTTGCGCCACTCCCATCCGGGCGAGGCGCGCATGACCGGCGCCGTCTCGAACGTGGCCGGGTCGACCCAGTTCCCGGAGGTCTCGCAGAACTCCCCGGGGTCGGCGAGCACGAACGGCCCGGAGTCGAACAGCGCGGCCCGCAAGGACGCCTCAGTCGCGGGGTGCATGGCCCCGGGGCGGCCGAACGCGGTCATCACCGCGCCGCCATGATAGGCGACGATCCCGCTCTCGGTCAGGTAGGCGAGCAGCGTCGTGCAGTCGCTGAACCCGAAGAAGGGCTTGGGATTCGCGCGGATCAGCTCCCGATCCAAATGCGGGAGCACGGTGATCGAATCGTCTCCGCCGATACTGCTGATCACGGCTTTGACGCTCGGATCGGCGAAGGCCGCGTGCAAGTCGGCTGCGCGCGCCGCCGGGCTCGACCCCATCTTGCGCGTGGTCGGGTACTCGACCGGCTCGAGGCCGAACGACTCCACGAGCCGCCGCAGACCGAGCTCGTACGGCAGCGGGAGGATCTGCGGCAGGCCCGCCGAGGGCGAGACGATCGCGACCCGGTCCCCCGGCGCGGGCTTCAGCGGATAACGCACCATGCGGACAGATTACCCACGGACCGCGGCGCGCCCGTGCCGTTGTCCGCCGGCCCTGCCCACCAGGTCCCGACGGCGATGACCCGCCCCGGAGCGGTCGGATCACAGGCCTGCGAGCTCAGAATGAGTCGACGTACGTCACGACGAAGGCCGCGCACGGCACCAAATAGGCGCAGGCCACCACCGTGATCTTGGAGAACGCCGGCCGGTCCTTGAGCAGCACGCGGTACAGCACCAGCAGCACCGGTGTCATGAACAACTGCAACGGCACCAGCGAGGCGTCGATGACATAGTCGGACAACGCCAGGCAGAACGCGAGGACCGCGCTCGCCGTCCACAGGGCGAAGCCGAGCTCGAAAGTCGCGCGGGCACCGAGCCGCACCGCTATGGTGCCGATCCCCGCCTGCTCGTCGGCGTCGCGGTCGGCGGCGGTGGTCGGCAGGTACAGCGCTGCCGCGGCCAGGACCCCGATGACGGCGATCGGCCACGGAAAGCCTTCGGCCGCACCGGTGAACACGACCCACCCGCCCAGCGGACCGAGCACGCCGATGACCGCGTTCGCCAGCAGATCGGCCCCCGGCCGGGCCTTCAATCGAATCGGCGGCGCACTGTAGGCCCACCCGAGCAGCACCACGACCGTCGTCCCGACTGTGAAGATCGCCCCGAGCGGCACCGCGGCCCCCACCGCGAACACGCTCGCCGCCAACCCGATCCGGTAAGCATCCGCAGTGGACAAACGCCCTGCGACCAGAGGCGCATCGGCCTTCCGCGGGTTGACCCGGTCGCTCGCGAGATCGTTCGCATCATTGACGGCGAGCACCGCGAGCCACACCAACGGCCCGGTGACCAGGAACGCGTGGCCCATCGTCACGATTTCGGCCCCGAGCGGAACGAGCCGATGCGTCGCAAGCACGAACCCGATCTCCAGCATCACCAGCGAAGCGATCCAAAAGCGCGGCCGGGACATGATCAGCACCTCCCGCGCCAACCGCCCGAGCCCCGTAGGAGCAGGTTCAACGAGGGGCGGCTCTTGCATCCGAGGCAGACTCATACAGTCAGTCTCGAATCAGACCCCGCCCCGAACCTCCCCCCGCAGCGTGAACCGCCTCCCCCGCAAGAGGGAACGAGACCGCATTCGCCGTTCGAGGGTGGACAGTTGCATCCGAGTTCGGAATGGTTATGGTTCTCGGCGATCCGCGCGCCGGCCACCGGCCGCTCTCCGAACAGGCCATCGTGGAGCCGCTGCACCCCTCGACCCCGAACACATCGGCCACTGCGCGCTGCTCGCCCGCCTCGGCGCGGGCGGCATGTTCGCCTACCGCGCGCCCGCGCGGGCCCCCCGTGCGAAAGTCGCCGAACGCCCGATTGACGATCGCATTCCTGGGAACCTGAGTTCACGAGCACTCAGGAGGTGAGCGGCCCACGTGACACTCGAACCGGCGAACGTCGAGAAGCGGAAGATCGGCCTGTACGCCCAGCACACGCTCGAGCGGGCGCACGAGATCTCCCGCCGCGGATCCGCGCTGCTCAACGCCCCGACCAGGCTCCGCAAAATCGTCGAACGCCGGGCTGAGGCCCTGACCAGCGGGCAGACCGAGGGCCGGCTCGGCGACATCCCGATCACCGAACTCGGCAAGCTCGCCAAGCCCGGCATCGGCATCCCCGCCCTCGAACGGGCCGGCTACCGCACGGTCGCCGAACTCGACTCGGCCACCGACCATGACCTGATGTCTATCCGCGGCGTCGCCAAGCGCACCGTCCGAGAGGTCCGCAAGGCCATAGCGAACCTCAGCGACGAAGTCATAGCGGCCGCCCGCATCAGACTCGACCCCGATGAACGAGGCGACGCCGAAACCTCCCTCCTCACCGCCTGGTCGCCGAACGCACGGCTTCGACGGCCCGTCGGGCCGCGCGTTC
>DATABR010000301.1:0-7483 GCA_036259435.1 Glycomyces sp. | reverse complement strand
CGCCGATCCAGCGACTCAAAGCGTGGGTGGTCGGGGTGTGTTGTCGGGCTGGCGGGTCCGGTCGTCCGAGGGGCGGGTTTGGCTCGGGTTCGACACGCCCGGGCGCGGGGGTGCGGGTGGCGGTTCCTCTTGTTGCCCTTATTGATGCGAAACTTATTGGTTGAGCGTCGCGTGTGGTTGGTGTGGGCGATGATCTGAGGGTGGACATGCGCAGGCTCTCACCGCAGCAGCAGGAGGCGCTGCGGAAGCGGGTGATGGCCGCGGTCAGGGACGGCATGAGCACCGCCGACGCGGTGCGGGTCTTTGGAGTCTCGCGTGGGTCGGTGCGGAACTGGAAGGCGCGCTTCGACACCGGTGGCGCAGCTGGCCTGGATTCGGGGACGCCCGGGCGGCGTGTCGGGGAGCAGACCAAGCTCTCGGCCTCTGAGGCCGAAGCACTGGTCGGGTCGATCGTGGACTACGAGCCTGAGGCCCTTGAACTGGGCGGGAAGTTGTGGACCCGCCGCAAAGTCTGCGTTCTCGCCGAGCGGCTGTTCGGGGCCTCCTTCACTGAGCAGGGCATGGGGAAGCTGCTGCGGCGCATGGGCTTCAGTTTCCAGCGACCTGACAAGCGGGCGATCGAGGCCGACCCGGAGGCGATGCGCGAGTGGGTCGAGGACATCTACCCGGCCCTGCGGGAGCGGGCCCGATCCGAGGGCGCGGTGATCTTGTTCGGCGACCAGGTCGGGGTTCGCTCCGACCAGCTGTCCGGTCGGACGTGGGGTCGCAGGGGCCAGACGCCGACCGCGGCGCGGACCGGGAACCGGTTCGGGCTCAGTGCCATGTCCACGATCTCCACCAGAGGCGAACTGCACTTCACTGTCTTGCGCGAGTCGTTCAACGCCGAGGTGTTCATCGCGTTTCTCGACCGGCTGCTGGGCCAGTTCGAGGAGAAGATCCACCTCGTGGTCGACGGGCACTCTGCCCACCGCGCCAAGAAGGTGCGGGAATGGGTCGCATCGCGGCCTGACCGGATCGAGTTGCACTTCCTGCCCGCCTACGCCCCGCACCTCAACCCCGATGAGCTGGTCAACGCCGATCTGAAGCGCACACTCGCCGATCAGGTCATCACCGACCGGGTTCAGATGGAGCGATCGGTCCGGGCGTTCTTCCACCGGGTCCAGAAACTCCCGGCCCGAGTTCTCGGCTACTTCCAAGCGCCGCATACGAACTACGCCAGCTCAACCATCTAGTTTCGGATCAATACTTCGTCCACTGCTCCGAGAAGGCGACGCCGACCTTCGGATTGCCGATGAGGGCCAGCGGGATGAAGTAGCCGATCTGGCCGAGCACCGCGGTGAGGACCACGAGCTCTTGGTCGCTGAAGTGCTTCGCGGCCTCGGCGAAGAGCTCGTCGCTGACGCGTTCGCCGTTCGGGTTCGGCGTGTGCACGGCTTCGGTCAGCGCGAGCGCGGCCCGCTCGGCCTCGGTGAAGTACGGCGAGGTCTGCCAGGTGGCGACGGCGCCGAGTCGCTCGGGCGTGTCCTCGGCGTCGCTCAACTGGCGGGCGGTGAAGTAGCTGCTCCCCAGGATCTGCCCGACGCGCAGCTGCACGAGGGTGACCAGGGTCTTGGGGAGCACGCCCTCGGCGTTGACCTTGTTGACGGCGGCGGCGACCTCGCCGACGACCGGGAGGTACTGGGCGGGGTTCTCGATGCGAGGCGTGGTGCTCATGGTGGTGTTCCCTTCGGGTTGATCCGTTACACCGCCATGACGAATGCCGCGCCGAGAATGTGACCGCCCGGAACCCAGAGCGCGAAGCGAACTCGGTCTCACGTCGGCGAACTCGTGCACGGCCGGCCTTCGACGCCTAGTCACGCCTCTCAACGGCGGTCCGGGCCTTCGCGGTGAGCAACCACCGCCAGCGCGGCAGTTCCGCGACGACGCTGGCTATCGTCAAGGCGCTCAGTCCGAGCGAGCCCCACCAAGGCCAGGCGATCCATGCGGCCGCGAGGCCGCCGGCCATCGTCGCGGTGAGGATCGCCAGGGTCACCCAGCCGGGGACGGGGATGTTGACGTGGGGTTTGTCGCCGGGGGTGGCGTAGACGGCTGGGATCGCGACCGAGGCGAGGACCACGGCGATGGCCAGCGGCAGCGAGGTCTGCGCGATGGCCGTGCCGATGGCGGCCCAGGCGCCGATTTCGGTGGGGAATCGCAGCAGGGCCGCCTTCCGCCGGGTCGGGGAGGCCGCGCCCAGTTCGTGGACGGGTGTCATGCCGTCATCCTGGCGCAGTCGCCTGAGGACGGTCGAGTCGGGTGAACGGGACGGGCCCGGGCGCTTCGCAGCGGCCGGGCCCTTCCGGTATCGGTTGCGCCGCTAGCCGACGAGGGCGCTGGCCCCGAGGATCGCCTTGAGGTCGGCCGAGAGCTCCACGGAGGGCCGGACCCGCCAGGCGTCGCCCAACGCGAGCATGGTCATCTTGGGCCCGTTGGCGAGTTGGACGCGCACCTGCGCCTCGCCCCGGTGCGTCTTGAACGTGTCGGAGAGCTTCTCGATGAGGTCCGGGTTCACCGCCGCGGCGCGCAGGGCGAGTGTGATCGGCGATGAGTTCGATTCGGGCCCAGTGGAGATGTCGAGGACGGCGAGGTCTTGGGCGATGAGTTGGGCGGTGCCGTCGCGGCGGTCGAGCTTGCCCTTGACGCAGCACACGAGGTCGTCCGCGAGCGATTCGGACACCAGCTCATACGTGTTGGGGAAGAAACGGACCTCGATCGAGCCGTGCAGGTCCTCCAATGTGGCCGAAGCCCATAGCTTGCCCTGCTTGGTGACGCGCTTGGCGACGTTCTGAAGGATGCCCGCGACGCGCACGTTCGCGCCGTCGGCGATCTCCTCACCGTGCAGCGCGGCGACCGGACGGTCCGCATTGGACGACAGGAGTCGTTCGAAGCCGTTGAGCGGATGGTCGGAGACGTACAGGCCGAGCATTTCGCGTTCGAACGCGAGCTTGTCGCGCCGCTCCCATTCGTCGTCGGCGATGGTCAGGTCGACGCCGAGTGTGTCGGTGGCCTCGGCCATCATGCCGCCGAAGAGGTCGAACTGGCCGCGCGCCTCCTCCTTCTTGATGGAGACCATCGCGTCGATGGCCTTTTCGTGCACCTCGGCGAGGCCGCGGCGGGCGTGCCCGAGCGAGTCGAACGCGCCGGCCTTGATGAGCGATTCGATGGTGCGCTTGTTGCACACCGGCGCGGGCACCTTCTGCAGGAAGTCCTTGAAGTCGGTGTAGGCGCCCTTCTCTTCGCGGGCCTCGATGATCCCGGCGACGACGTTCGCGCCGACGTTGCGCACCGCGCCCATGCCGTAGCGGATGTCCTTGCCGACCGGATGGAACATGTGGCGCGACTCGTTGACGTCCGGTGGCATGACGGTGATGCCCATCCGGCGGCACTCGGAGAGGTAGACCGCGGACTTGTCCTTGGAGTCGCCAACGCTGGTGAGCAGGCCCGCCATGTACTCGGCCGGGAAGTTCGCCTTCAGATACGCGGTCCAGTAAGAGACCAGGCCGTAGCCGGCCGCGTGCGACTTGTTGAACGCGTACCCGGCGAACGGGAGCATGATGTCCCAGAGGGTCTTGATGGCGTCCTTGCTGAACCCGTTGCCGATCATGCCCGCCTCGAACTCGGCGAACATCTTCTCCAGGACGTCGACCTTCTTCTTGCCCATGGCCTTGCGGAGCACGTCCGCCTGCCCCATGGTGAATCCGGCGACCTTCTGCGCGATCTTCATGATCTGCTCTTGGTAGACGATGAGACCGTACGTCTCGGCCAGGATCTCCTGAAGCGGTTCGGCCAGTTCGGGATGGATCGGCGTGATCTCCTGGCGGCCGTTCTTGCGGTCGGCGTAGTTGTTGTGCGAGTTGGCCTCCATCGGGCCCGGCCGGTACAGGGCCAGCACGGCGACGATGTCGTTGAACTCGGTGGGCTTCATGCGCTTGAGCAGTTCGCGCATGGCCGCCCCGTCGAGCTGGAACACCCCCAGGGTGTCGCCGCGGGCGAGCAGTTCGTAAGCGGCCGTGTCGGTCACCGGGAGGGTGTCGAGGTCGATCTCGATGCCCCGGTTCGCCTTGACCGCCTCGACCGCGTCACCGATGACGGTGAGGTTGCGCAGGCCCAGGAAGTCCATCTTCAGCAGGCCGAGATCCTCACAGGACGGATAGTCCCACCCGGTGATGATCGACCCGTCCGGCCTGGCCCACATCGGGATGCAGTCCACGAGCGGCTGCGAGGAGAGGATGACCGCGCAGGCGTGGACGCCCGCGTTGCGGATCAGGCCCTCCAGACCCAGTGCGGTGTCGAAGATCTGGCGGACCTCGTTGTCGTTCTCGATCAGCCCCCGGACCTCACCGGCCTCCTTGTAGCGCGGGTGACCCGAATCGGTGATCCCCGACAGCGGAATGTCCTGGGCGGCGACGGGAGGCGGCAGGGCCTTGGTGATGCGCTCGGCGATCGAGAAGCCGGGCTGCCCGTGGTGGACGCGCGCCGCGTCCTTGATCGCGGCCTTGGTCTTGATCGTGCCGAACGTGATGACCTGGGCGACGAACTCCTTGCCGTACTTCTCGGTGGCGTAGGTGATCATCTCGCCGCGGCGGCGGTCGTCGAAGTCGATGTCGATGTCGGGCATGGAGACGCGCTCAGGATTGAGGAACCGCTCGAACAGCAGCCCGTACTCGAGCGGGTCGATGTTGGTGATCTTCATGGCGTACGCGATCAAGGAACCGGTCGCCGACCCGCGGCCGGGGCCGACGTAGATGCCGATCGAGCGGGCGTGGCTGATGAGGTCGGCCACGACGAGGAAGTAGGAGGGGTAGCCGGCGTTGATGATGACGTCGAGTTCGAGCTCGGCCCGCTCGATGTACTCGGCGGGGACCTCCCCGCCGGGGAAGCGCGCCTTGAGGCCTGTCTCGACCTCGTGCCGCAGCCAGGAGCCCTGGTCGTGGCCTTCGGGCACCGCGATCGTCGGCATCCGGTCCTGGACGGCGAAGATCTCGTCGTACGACTCGACCATCTCGGCGACCAGCAAGGTGTTCGCGCAGCCCTCCTGCCACATTTCGTCGCTGCGGACCCCGTACATCTGCTCGGCCGAGCGCAGGAAGTAGCCTTCGCCGTCGAACTTGAAGCGCTTCGGGTCGTCCAGGGTGGTGCCGGACTGGACGCACAGCAGCGCGGCGTGCGTGGACTTCTGCTCCTCGGTCACGAAGTGGGAGTCGTTCGTGACCAGCGGCGGGATGCCCATCTTCTTGCCCAGTACGTACAGCTCGTCCTTGACGCGCTGCTCGATCTGATTGCCGTGGTCCATGATCTCGAGGAAATAGTTCTCGGCCCCGAAGATGTCCCGGTAGTCGGAGGCGGCCTGGTAGGCCTCGTCCATCTGCCCCAGGCGGAGCCGGGTCTGGACCTCGCCGGAGGGGCAGCCGGTGGTGGCGACGATCCCCGCGGCGTTTTGCGAGATGAGCTCGCGGTCCATGCGGGGCTTGTAGTAGTACCCCTCGAACGAGGCCATGCTGGAGAGGCGGAACAGGTTCCGCAGGCCGTCCGAGTTTCGCGCGACCATCGTCATGTGCGTGTAGGAACCGGCACCGGAGAGGTCATCACCGCGCTGGCTCGGCTCGCCCCACCAAGTCGGCTTCTTGTGGAACCGATCGTGCGGCGCGAGGTACGCCTCGATGCCGATGATCGGCTTGATGCCGGACTTCTTCGCTTCTTGGTAGAACGCGAAGCCGCCGTACATGTTGCCGTGGTCGGTCATCGCGATCGCGGGCTGGCCCAACCGCTCCGCCTCCGCGAACAGGGGCTTGAGTTTCGCGGCCCCGTCGAGCATCGAGTATTCGGTGTGCACGTGCAGGTGGACGTACTGGTTCGACACGCTTCGCTCCCGCTTTGACCTCTGGTTTTGTCCCCGGCGGGCCCCGGCTCGGCGCACTGGCGGCACTGGCGCGGGCGGCCCGGTTCAGACCTTCAAGCCTAGCCCCCTACGGCGTGCGACCGCGACGTCTCAGCGCCCGCGATGCCCTTCGCCTCACCCTCCCGGGCGGCCTGCGCGGCGGCCGAGGCGAAGGCCTCTCTGGTGGCATCGTCGAGCGGGAAGAACAACTCGACGGCCAATTCCGAGACGGTGATGTCGCGGGGCGCGCCGAACGTCGCGATGGTGGTGAACATCGACAGTTCGCCGCGGGCGGTGCGCACTCGCACCGGCAGCGCGAACGGGTTCGGGGCCGCGCCGTCCCACCCGCCGTCGTCCAGGGCGACCGGCTCGCGGTGGCGAACCTCCTCGATGAGCGCGCGCACCGTCTCGTCGTCCTCGATGGCCTGCTGGGCGCGAAGCCGGTCGAGGAAGTACTGCCGCACCTCGCCGAAGTTGCGCAGCTTCGGCGCGAGGCCGCGCGGATGCAGCGCCATTCGCGCCAGGTTGACGCGGCCTGTGAGGAGGTCGGGGTCGACCTCCTCCATCAGGACGTCCGCGCCGGCGTTGAAGTCGAGGAGGTTCCCGTAGCGGTCGACCACCACCGCAGGGAGCGGATCATGGTGCTCGAGGATCATCCCGATCGCCTGCCGGGCCGCCGCGAGGCGCTCGTCCCAGTAGTCGGTCTCGGCCCAGGCCGGGGCGTATCCGGCCGCTACGAGCAGCGCGTTGTGCTCGCGCATCGGCACGTCGAGGGCCTCGGCCAGGCGCAGCACCATCTGGCGGCTGGGCTCGGCCCGGCCGGTCTCGATGCGCGAGAGGTGCCGCGCCGATACTCCGGTTTGGACGGACAGGTCGAACTGGCTGACGCGGCGGCGGCCGCGCCACCGCCGCAGCAGCGCGCCGAACGCGGTGAGGTCGGGAGAAGTCTGCGTGCTCACGGCGGCAACGATAACGACCGCAGTAGCCGGGTTCGATGACCTCGGAGGTCATTGCGGAGCAGATCGACCGCGTCCACGATTGGACGCAAGCGGGGCGCCCCGAGCCCCGCACGAACGACCAGGAGGAACCCCATGACCGCGACGACGCTCAACACCACGGACGCCCGGACCCGCCTCCGCGGCGTCCTGCGTCTGGACGCCGCCGCCTGCGCGGCCTTCGGCCTCCTCATGACCGCCGGAGCGCCGCTGGTCGACCGGTTCCTCGGGCTGGAACCGGCCTGGGCGGTGCCGTTCGGCGTGTACCTGCTGGGCTGCGCGGTCGCGCTCGGCCTCGTTGCCGGCTATCCGAACCTGGTGCGCGGCCAGGTGATCGGCGTGGTGGCGAACAACGTCCTCGCGGCAGCGGCGATGGCGGCACTGCCGTTCACCGGGCTCATCGACCTGACGGGACCAGGCTACGCCGTAATGCTCGGCGGCGCAGCGCTGGTAGCGGTGTTCGCAGTGGCGGAAGAAGTAGGAGTGCAGCGGCTCGGCGCCTGACGGCGCGATGCCCGGTGGCGAACCCGGACGGCCGCCACCGGGCGCAGTCCCGGTCGGCTACCACAAA
>DATABR010000300.1:0-3179 GCA_036259435.1 Glycomyces sp. | reverse complement strand
GGGGTGATGATGCTGAACATCACCCAGACCGAGAAGCCGAGGTGCTCGGCGAGCACGGACCAGCCGAGGTTGCGTTTGGCGACCTTGCGTCCGGTGGACTGCCAGAACTCCTCGTCGTCGGGGCGCCAATCGGTGATCCAGCCCTTGCGCGTGGGAGGTGCGGTCTGCGTCAGAGTCGATGTCATGGCGCTACCTTCCGCGAGCGGCGTTGCCTGGTTGTGCGGCAGCTGTGCCGGGCCGATGAAGTTCGGCTCACGGTTTTGTTACGGACGGTGTGAAAGGCGCGTGGTCTGCACCTGGAGGCGTACGAATGCCCGTGTCGTACACCCGCAAGGCGAGAACCCGGTCACAAGGCCGGATGGCATAGCGTAAAGGCATGGACGCCGCCATCGAGGTCGCCGACCTCCGCAAGACCTACCGCGGCCGCAGGACCGGTGAGATCCGCGCGGTCGACGGCGTGAGCTTCCGCGTCGAGCGCGGCGAGTTCTTCGGGATCCTCGGCCCCAACGGAGCCGGGAAGACCACCACCCTTGAGATCGTCGAGGGCCTGCGCAAGCCCGATTCGGGCACGGTGCGCCTGCTCGGGCGCTCGCCGTGGCCCCACTCCCCCGAGCTGGCCGGGCGCATGGGCGTCCAGCTGCAGTCGTCGGCGTTCTTCGAGTTCCTCACGGCGCGAGAGCAGTTGGAGACCTTCGCGAAGCTCTACGGCGCGGGCCGGGAGCGGGCGTTGGAGATGCTGGACATCGTGGGCCTCGCCGATTCGGCGAACGTGCGGGCCGAGAAGCTCTCGGGCGGCCAGAAGCAGCGCCTCTCGATCGCCTGCTCGCTGGTCGGCGACCCGGAGCTGGTGTTCCTGGACGAGCCGACCGCGGCACTCGACCCGCAGGCGAGACGGAACCTGTGGGACCTGATCCGCCGCATCAACGACGAGGGCCGCACCGTGGTGCTGACGACGCATTACATGGAGGAGGCCGAGGCGCTGTGCGACCGGGTCGCCATCATGGACGAAGGCAGGATCCGGGCGACCGGGACGCCGCGTGAGCTCATCGGCTCGCTGGACGCGCCGACGCGGATCGCGGTCGCGAGCGGCCAACTCGACGCCGATCAAGTGACGGAGACCGCGGCGGGCGAGCCGGTGCGCGATGAGGACGACCGCATCGTGTTCGAGACGCACGACCCGCAGAAGCTCCTGACGGCGCTGGCCACCGCCGGCGCCCTCCAGGGCCTGTCGGTGCGGACGGCCAGCCTCGAGGACGTGTTCCTGGAAGTGACCGGACGGGAGTGGCGCGAGTGAGCATCCAGACGCAAGAGGACGCTCGGCCGAGCGTGCGCCCCAGCGCGATGGGGACCTACCTGGCGCTGGTGAAGGCGCTGTGGCTGTCGTGGACTCGCGACAAGGCGCAGGTCTTCTTCAACCTGCTGCTGCCGCTCATGTTCTTGCTGCTGTTGACGATGGTCTACGGCGGAGGCGGCGACGCCGTCCCGCGCGTGCTGGAAGTCGGCGACGTCGCGGTACTCGAAGGCGTGGACGCCGACCACCTGGAGGTCGAGACGGTCTCCGGCTTGGACGGCGCGCTCGAACAGGTCGAGGAGGGCGACGCCGACGCGGCGGTCGTCCAGGACGGCGACGAGGTCACCGTCTACTACTCACAGACCACGGGTGTCACCGGCGACCTGGCGGAGGCCCGCCTCGGCGAGCTGATCGCCGACGCGAACGTCACCGCTCTGACCGCAGAGGGCGAAGCCGCGCCGGTCCGGTCGGAGGACGTGGCGGCCGAGGATCGCTCGATGGCACCGGTGCAGTACCTGGCGCCGGGCATGCTGGCGTGGGGCATCGCGATCTCGGGCGTCTTCGGCGCGGCGGGCACGATCGTGGATCTCAAGCGCGACAAGCTCATCCGGCGCCTGCGCATCACCCCGGCCTCGGCCGGGCGCTTCATCGCTGCCCGGATCAGCGTGAGCCTGCTGGTGGTGCTGCTACAGACGGTGCTGTTCCTGGGCGTCGCGGCGGGCCTGCTGGGCCTGCACCTGTCGGCGTGGACGTGGTTCGCGGTGCCGCTGGTGCTGCTGGGGACGTTCTCGTTCCTGGCTATGGGCGTCATCATCGGCACGATCGCGAAGACGAGCCCGGGCGCGGCGGGGCTGAGCAACCTGGTGACGATGCCGATGGCGTTCGTGTCGGGCGCGTTCTACTCGGTGCAGGCGCTGCCGGGCTGGATGCAGTGGATCTCGCAGCTGTCCCCGATGACCCACCTGAATCTGGCGATCCAGGCCACGGTGGCGCTGGGCGAACCCCCGAGCATGGTCCTCGGCCACATCGCCTACCTGATCGGCTTCGCCCTGGTGATCGGCCTGATCGCCTGGAAGACCTTCAAATTCGACGAACTGTGAGCCGCGCTCACTTGCTCAGAAGTGTCGGACCCGCAGCGTATTTTTGAACCAGGGGCCCCTTAGGGGGCATATATCCGTCATTACGGATACGCCCTTAATGTCGCCCTAGCCGCCACGGAACGTGTCGCTGCGACGGCATATCTTGGGTTGAACGGGGGCGCGCCGATGGGACATTTCCGCTATATCGGAAAAGTAACCCCACCGATGTCGCTCAGTCCGCCTTGAGGACCGCGTCGTAGACGTCGCGGCGGCTCACGCCGAATCGGAGCGCCACTTCCTTCATCGCGACCTTGCGGTCAGTGCCCGCCGCTTCGAGGACCGCGACCGCCGCCGCCATGGCTTGCGGCGTCGCCTCGCTCGCGTCCGGGCCCGTCCAGCCCGAGACCACCAGCGTGATCTCGCCGCGCGGTGGGTCGGCCTCCGCGCCCTCGGCCAGCGCACCCAGGCCGCCGCGGCGGACCTCCTCATAGGTCTTGGTCAGCTCCCGGCACAATGCGGCGGGCCGCTTCTCGCCGAAAGCGGTCGCCATCGCCCGCAGGGTCGCCTCGACGCGCCGTGGCGACTCGAAGAACACCATCGTCCGCTTCTCCTCGGCGAGCTCGGCGAACAGGCGCCGGCGCTCAGAGTCCTTGCGGGGCGCGAAGCCCTCGAAGCAGAACCGGTCGCAGGGCATCCCCGAGAGCGCCAGCGCGGTCGTCACCGCGCTCGCGCCGGGCGCGCAGGTGATCGGGATGCCGGCGTCGATGGCGGCCTTGACCAGCCGGAACCCCGGGTCGGAGACCGAGGGC
>DATABR010000299.1:0-12330 GCA_036259435.1 Glycomyces sp. | reverse complement strand
CGCCCCGCACCTCCCCCGTCTTGCGGCGTCGCGATCAGGCGGCGACCGTCTCGCGGTCGCGGGTCGTGCGTCGCATGAGGAGCGTCACCAAGGGCCACATGGCGATCAAGGCGATGATCGCGTAGATGACCCACGACGTCGGCCCGCCGATCAGCCCCGACAGGTCCCCGCCGGAGAGCTGCAGCGACATGCGCGCCTGACGCTCGGCCATCGGGCCGAGGATCAATCCGACGATCAACGGCAGCACCGGAATCCCGAATCGCCGCATCGCCAGACCGAGCAGACCCAGCGCCAGCAGCAGGAACAGGTCGAACGGCTGCGCGTTCACCGCGTAAGCGCCCATCGAAGCGAAGAACAGAATCCCCGCGTACAGGTACGGCTTGGGAATGCGCAGCAGCTTCACCCACAGCGGGATCAGCGGCAGGTTGAGCACCAGCAGCATCACGTTGCCCACGAACAGGCTCGCGATCAGCGTCCACACCAGCGCCGACTGGTTCTCGAACAAGAGCGGCCCGGGCTGGATGCCGTAGTTCTGGAACGCCGCCAGCATCACCGCGGCCGTCGCGTTCACCGGCAGGCCCAGCGCCAGCATCGGCACCATCGTGCCCGCCGCCGAAGCGTTGTTCGCCGCCTCCGGGCCCGCGACGCCTTCGATCGCGCCGTGCCCGAACTCCTTCTTGTGCTTCGAGAAGCGCCGCTCGGTGATGTAGGAGAGGAACGTCGGCAGCTCCGCGCCGCCCGCCGGGACCGCCCCGAACGGGAAGCCGAACGCGGTGCCGCGCAACCACGGGCCCCACGACCGCTTCCAGTCCTCGCGGCCCATCCACACCTTGCCGACCGGGATGATGTCGTCCTTCGCCGCGCGCAGCCGCGCCGCCGTCCACAGCGCCTCGCCGACCGCGAAGACGCCCACGGCCACCAGCACGATGTCGACACCGCTCGCCAGCTCGGCGACGCCGTACGTCAGGCGCTGCTGGCCGGTCACCGCGTCGATCCCGATGGTGCCGACGACGAGACCGATCAGGAGCGAGGCGAACCCGCGAATGCGCGAGGAGCCGAGCACCGAGGCCGTGGCGAACAGCGCGAGCAGCATGATCGCGAAATAGTCCGGCGCACCCAACGTGATCGCGAAATCCACCGTCCACGGCGTCACGAACACCAGCAGCAGCGTCGCGATGGTCCCGGCCACGAACGAGCCGATCGCGGCCGTCGCCAGCGCCTGTCCCGCCCGGCCCTTCTTGGCCATCTTGAAGCCTTCGAGGACGGTGACCACCGAGGACGACTGGCCGGGGGTGTTCAAAAGGATCGACGTGGTCGAGGCGCCGTACATGCCGCCGTAAAAAATCCCGCCGAACATGATGAACGCCTGCGTCGGCTCCATCCCGTAAGTGATCGGCAGCAGCAGCGCCACGGCCATCGCCGTGCCGACGCCGGGCAGGACGCCGACGGCCGTGCCGATGGTGACGCCGATGAGCGCGATGAGCAGGTTGCCCGGGGTGAGGATCGCGGCGAAGCCGTCCATGAGGGCATTGAGGTTGTCCATCACAGAATCCCTTGCAGCACGCCGGCGGGCAGTCCGACGCCCAGGCCGATCGCGAACCCGTAGAACGTGGCCAGGGACATCGCGACCGCGGCCGCCAGTGCGATGAAGTACCGGCGCGAGCCGAGCACGATCGCCGCGCTCCAGAACAGGAGCGCGCCGGAGATGACCCAGCCGAGCCAGTCGATGAGCAGCGCGTTCGCGACGAACGCGGCACACAGGAGGCCGAGGGTCTTCCAGTCGAAGTGCTCGTCCTTCGCGCCGCTTTCGTCCTCGCCGATACCGCCGCGCAAGACATCGAGGGCGTAGACGGCGGCGACGAGGATCAGGAGGATGCCGAGGATGATCGGCACCGGTTTGGGGCCGATGGGGTCGTTCGACGCGGTGAAGCCGCCCAGGCGCGCGGCGTCGACGATCGCGAGGACGCCGAGCAGCGCGAGGAAGGCGCAAACCCACAGCTGCGCGAGGTCGCGCCCCTGCTCCGCGGGCTCGGCTTCGACCACCGCTTCAGCCTCGGTCGCTTCGACGGTGCCTTTCTCGGCGGTCATGCCAGGCCCAGCTGCTGCAGGGTCTCGGCGACGGCCTGGTCCTGTGCGGTGAGGAAGTCGCCGAAGTCGTCGCCGGTGATGAACGCGTCGGTCCAGCCCTGCTTGTCGAGCTCTTCTTGCCATGCGGCGGATTCGTGCATGGTGGTGAGCGCGTCGATCCACTTGTCGCGGTCGGCATCCTCGATCTCGGGCGGGGCGACCCAGCCGCGCCAGTTGGTGAACTCGAGTTCGATCCCCGATTCGCCGAACGTGGGAGCGTCGGGGACGACGTCGACCCGGTCGGCGCCGGAGACGGCCAGGACCCGCAGCTGCCCGGCGTCGATCTGGTCGATGAACTCGCCGACGCCGCTGGCGCCGAAGGAGATCTTCTCGCCCAGCAGGGCGGGCAGGAGTTCCCCGCCGCCGTCGTAGGTGACGTAGTTGACCTTGGTGGGGTCGATGCCGACGGCGCTGGCGAGCTGCATGGGCAGCAGGTGGTCGGGGCCGCCGGGGGAGGAGCCGCCACCGACGGTGACGTTCTTGAGGTCGTCCGACCAGGCCGCGACGAGGTCGTCGATGGTCTGGAACGGGGAGGCGGCGGGCACGACGATCGCACCGGATTCCTCCACGAGCTTCGCGATCGGCGTGGTCGAAGTCAGCTTGGCCTCGGAGTTCTGCGTGTACGAGGCGCCCACGACGCCCAGGCCCATCTGCATGGCGAGGTCGTTGTTGCCCGTTTCGCTGACGGTCCGCTGGAGGCCGACGGTGCCGCCGGCGCCTTCGAGGTTGAACACCTCGATGGCTTTGGCGATCGATTCGTCCTCCATGATGCGGGCGATGGAGCGGGCGGTCGTGTCGTAGCCGCCGCCGGGGCTGTTGGGCACCATGATGCGCAGGCCGGTGAGGGGGCCGCCGTCGCTGCCGCCGTCGTCGGCGGTGAGGCCGCAGGCTGATGCCGCTGCCGCGATCGGGGCGGCCGCCGCGGCGCTGAGGAGGGCTCTCCGGGGAAATTTCACAGTCGTTGCTCTTTCATTTCGAGGGCGTGTGAGAGACGATGGTCACCCCGACGCGGCCCCGGCGTCAGCCTTGTGTCCGTAACGATCATTGAGTTCTTTGTGTTCAGGCCCACGTTCCGCCCAACGCTCGCCGGGCAGCTGCTCATTTTCCAGCTGACGGTGATCCTGCTCGTCCTCGCGGCCGTCGCCGGGCTCTCGCTCGCCCAGTCGGCCGCGGTGTTCAACGCCGAGCAGGGCCGCCGCGTCACCCAGCTCGCCGAGAGCCTCGCTTCCTCCGACCTGGTGCGCGACCGCCTCCCCGCGCCCGCGCCCGCACAGACCCTCGCCACGCAGATCCAAAGCGACGTCGAACGCTGGCAGGTCTCATCGGTGACCATCGCCGACGCTGAAGGGAAGGTCGTGGCCTCCACCAACCCGCTGCTCATCGGCACCGCGCTGCCGCTGGGGCCCGGCGTGCTCGACGGCCGCGGCTGGCGCGGCGAGATCGACCTCGGCGGCCGCACCGAACTCGTCGGCCAGGCTCCCGTCATCGGCGTCCGAGACGACGTCGGCGGCGTCCAGCTCGGGGAACAGCTCGGCGTCGCCGTCGTCGGCCAAGCCGTGCCCACACCGGCCGCGCGCCTCGCCTCCGACAGCCCCAACCTGCTGCTCTACCTCGGCCTCGCCAGCGCGCTCGGCGTCGCCGGGTCCTGGCTGCTCGCCCGCCGCATCAAACGCCAGACCTTCGGCATGGAGCCCAGGGAGATCGCCGGGCTCGCCGAGCACCGCGAGGCGATGCTCTACGGCATCGCCGAAGGCGTCGTCGCCCTCGACGAGGGTCAGCGCATCACGCTCGTCAACGACGTCGCGCGCCGACTCTTGGACCTGCCCGACGGCGCGGTCGGCCGCACCCTCGGCGAACTCGACCTCACCGCGCGCCTGCGCGACGTCCTCTCCGGGACCGCCACCGGCCCTGATCAGGTCGTGCTGCAGGGCAACCGGGTCCTGGTGGTCAACCGCATGCCCGTCGAGAAGGACGGCCGCAGCCTCGGCTCGGTCGCGACCCTGCGCGACCGCACCGAACTCGCCCAGCTCGAACGCGACCTCGGCTCCTTCCGCTCCACCGCCGAAGCCCTCCGCGCCCAGGCGCACGAATTCGACAACAAGCTCCACACCATCTCCGGACTCATCCAGATCGGCGAGCAGGACGAGGTCGTGAACTACATCGACGCGCTCAACCGGCACCGCCAGTCGCTCGACCTCTCGATCGGCGAGCCGATCCGCGACAAGGCGGTCGCAGCGCTCCTCATGGCGAAGTCCGCGCAGGCCTCCGAACGGCTCGTGCGCCTCGACGTGGTCGCCGGCAGCGCGCTCGCGCCCCTCGCCCCCGAGGATTCGGCCGACGTCGGGACCGTCCTGGGCAATCTGGTCGACAACGCGGTGGACGCGGCGGCGGGCGTCGCATTCGCCGCGCCCCTCCCGCGCCGCTCCGACAGCGAGGCCTGGGTCGCGGTCGACATCCGCCAAGACGAAGGGGCCGTGCGCATCACGGTCACCGACTCCGGCCCCGGCGTGCCGGCCGAGACCGCCAGCGAGGTCTTCGCGCACGGTTACACCACGAAGGCCGCAGCTGGTGAGCACGGGATCGGCCTCGCGCTCACCAGGCTCGTGTGCGAGCATCACGGCGGCTCGGTGGCCTTGGAGAACACCGCTGACGGCGCCCGCTTCACCGCGGTCCTGCCGCTCGCCGCCCCTGTCCGACCGGAGTCCCCGCTCCCCGTCCACGAGGAACCATCATGATCGATGTGCTGGTCGTCGACGACGATTTCCGGCTGGTCAACATCCACCGCGGCTTCGTCGAACGCACCCCCGGATTCCGGGTCGTCGCCTGCGCCCGAAGCGGCGAGGAGACGCTTGCGGCGCTGACTGAGCATCGGCCCGATCTGGTGCTGCTCGACCTGTACCTGCCGGACGTGTTCGGCCTCGACCTGCTGCGGCGGATGCGCGCCGAGGGCCACGAATGCGACGTCATGGTGATCTCGGCGGCGAGGGAGGCCGAGGCGGTGCGCGCCGCGGTGCGGCTGGGCGTGGTCGCTTATCTGCTCAAGCCGTTCAGCTTCGACGACTTCACCGACCGGCTCGAGCAGTACGCGAACCGGAGGGCAGGCCTCGCGGCGGCGGCCGTGCGGGACCAGGCGGACGTCGACCGCGCCTTCGACCGGCCTGCGACCGGCGCGATCAGCGTACTGCCCAAGGGATTCAGCAACGAAACGGCGAAGCTGGTGGAGACGGCGCTGCGCGAAGCCGAAGGTACGCTGTCGGCCGCCGAATGCGCCGAGCGGATCGGGGTCTCGAGGGTCAGCGCCCGCCGCTACCTGGAGAAACTCACCGAAGCCGGCCGGGCGGAAGTGGCCCTGAAGTACGCGGGTCGAGGCCGCCCCGAGCGGCGCTACAAGTGGCGCCGCCCGGAAGGCCGCTGAGAATCATGCAACAGTCGTGGTATTACAACTCAGCCCGGTACAGCCGACAGTTGTAAGTATGCAACTATGGCAACTGCCGACCATAGTTGTCAGGTTGCAACCATGGCGCCTACCGACCATAGTTGCCATTTGTCAACTATCTCGATGCGTTGCTAGCCGCCGTTGGTGATGGCCGAGCCGTCCGGATTGACGACGTACCACACACCACCGACATTTTGGCCCTCGGTTTCGCCGGGCTCACTGTCTTCGAAGTAGTAGTAGAGCGGGTGGTCGTTGTAGGTCACCTGCATCGTGCCGTCGTTCCGCTCGGTCGTGCTGATGAGCGACGCGTCCACCGAGCCGCCTGCGGTGACGTCCTCGGTGTCGGTGAGCAGCGGCGGCCAATTGGTCGCGCACTGGTCGTAGCAGGTCGAGGAACTACCGGTATCCGTGGTGAACAGGTACAGGGTCATCCCGGCGTTGTCGACCAGGAACTCCCCGAGCTCGTCGTCGGTGTCCGTTGCGAGCGAGGCCGCCCCGGCCGCGGGGGCGTCGTCGCCGGTGGGCGTCTCGGCGGTCGCAGTGGGCTCGGGAGCGGCGGTGTCGCCGTAGGGCGATCCGGTATCCGGACTGTCGTCGTCGCCGCACGCAGCGGCGCCGAGCGCGAAAAGCGCGGCGGCCACGACTGCAGAGACACGCTGGTGTTTCATTGCCTTGGTCATGATCTGAGCCTAAGCAGACAGCGGCCCATACCGGGGGATTTCGGCTCAAGCCCCGGCGAATGCCGCCTCGACCTCGGCCAGGTTCGCCGTCCACCACCGCGTCAAGCGATCGCCGGAGAAGAACAGGGCATCACTCCACCGGTTGCCTCGGCAGTAGTGGAAATCCAGGGGCCATACGCCGGTGAGCAGGTGCCACCACCGTCGCCGCGCCGCGTCGGCCAGCGCGGCGGCGTCGATCGCGGCCTCGGTGCGGTACCCGGCCACGAGGGCGGCCACGTTGCCGAGATCGACGCGGCCGTCCGAAAGCACCATCTGATACGTCGCGGCACGAACGATCTCCTCGCCGTAAGGCCTCACGCGGATCTTGTCCCAGTCCAAGACGGCGGCGATCCGCCCGCCCGACCAGAGCAGATTCCAGTTCTGGCAGTCCCCGTGGATCCACCCGAAGCGCCCGACCGGACGATCGTCGACGGGCCGCAGGTGCTCGTGGGCCGCAAGGTCGTCGAGGCGGCGCTCGAGAAGCGGGACCACGGCCGTGTCGAACTCGTCGGGGTCGGCGAGCCCGGCTATCAATCCGAGGAAGGCATTGACCCCTTCGCGAGCGGCCTGGAGGGTCGTCGCCGCGGTGAACGGCTGCTCGGGTGCGGCCAGACCGGCAGCCGGGTCGGCGAGGGCGCGGTGCACGCGGCCGAGGACCGCACCCATGTGGAAGGCGCTGTCGGCGCCCATCTCCTCCCCGCGCGGATGCGTGCCCACCCTCCAAGGGGTGAGGTAGTAGGCGTTCCCGTCGATCTCCGGGACGATCTCGCCCGTCACCGCAGGCACGGCCTCGACCACCGGAACGCCCAGCCCGGCGAGCCGGGTTTGCAGGGCGAGACTGTGCCGCGCCTTGTCGGGACTCGCGTCGTCGAGCTCTTTCAGCGCGAATGCGCCGTGCTCGGTGGTGATGCGCCAGTTGCGGTTCAGGAGGCCGTGCGACAGATACCGGCAGGACCCCACCGACCCGAACCCGTACGTCTTCGCAAGGAGATCAAGGGCGACGAGCGGTACAGGATCAGAAGTGGCCACCGCCGAAGGCTACCGGCCGGCCCCGCGCAAGGCACCCGCATTTCAGTCCGGCCGCGCTGCTCAGAGCGGATCCGCTGGGGGCAGATTCGGTTGCGGGACATGCGTTCGCACACGCATCGTGGATGCATGAGTGAAAACGGGAAGCCACCGCTGTTCGACGACCGGACTCGGCGCGAGCTGTACCAGCAGCGCGTCCTGGTCCTCGACGGCGCGCTCGACGACGACAACGGCACCCTCCTCGCGACGCAGCTGCTCGCGCTCGCGACCGAGAACGCCAAAGACGACATCGCACTGTGGATTCACTCCCCGGGCGGGTCGGTGCCCTCGATGCTCGCTATCCGCGACGTCATGCGGCTCATCCCCTGCGACGTGTCAACACTGGCGCTCGGCATCGCCTGCAGCGCCGGCCAGTTCCTGCTCTCCTCGGGCACCAAGGGCAAGCGCCGCGCCATGCCGCACGCCCGCATCCTGATGCACCAGGGGTCGGCCGGGATCGCCGGCGCGGCCGTCGACATCGAACTCCAGGCCAACGACCTGCGCCACACCCGCGACACCGTGCTCGGCCTCACCGCCGAGGACACCGGCCAACCCATCGAGCGGGTCTTCGAGGACTCCCTCCACGACCGCTGGTACACCGCGAAGGAAGCACTCGACTACGGGTTCATCGACGCGATCGTGACCTCGTTCGACCAGATCGCGCCCCGCCCCGGCCGCAGCATCGGCCTCCGCTTCACCACCGAAGGAGCCTCGGCATGAGCACCTACGCGATCCCGAACGTCATCACCAAGAACGACCGCGGCGAGCGCATCATGGACGTCTACTCGCACCTGCTCAGCGAACGAATCATCTACCTGGGCACCGGCATCGACGCCGGGGTCGCCAACGCCCTCGTCGCCCAGCTGCTCCATCTCGACGCGGCAAATCCCGAGCGCACCATCAACCTCTACATCAACTGCGAGGGCGGCGACCCGAGCGCGATGCTCGGCGTCTACGACACCATGCGCTACATCCGATCGACCGTGGCGACCACCTGCGTCGGCCAGGCCGTCGCCGTGGGCGCGGTACTGCTCGCGGCCGGGGCCGAGGGCATGCGGGCGGCGCTGCCGCACGCGCGCGTCGTCCTCCATCAGCCCGCGGCGCAAGGGCGCGGGGCGATCCCGGACCTCATCCTCGCCGCCGACGAGATCGTCCGCGTCCGCGCCGACATCGAGGCGATCCTCTCCCGCCACACCGGGCAGACGCCCGAGACGCTGCGCGCCGACACCGACCGGGACCGCGTCTTCACCGCCGAGGCCGCGAAGGTCTACGGCCTCATCGACCACGTCATGGAGGAAGCATGAGCACGGAGGGGGCCTAAGCCGCCAGCGCGTACGCCGACCGGTGGCCCGAAGCGACGGAAGCGGTGAACTCCAGGGACCGCAGGCGTTCGGTGACGGCGACGGTCAGGTCGGTGAGCGTGAGTTCGAGGGCCCCGGCGACGGCCGCGATCATCTCGCTGGAGGGGTCCTTCATGCCGCGTTCGATCTCGGAGAGGTACTGCGGGGAGATCCCGGCGCGCCCGGCCGTGTCGGTGAGCTTCTCGCCGCGGTCCTGGCGGTGGTTTCGCAGGCATTCGCCGAGAGCATCGCGCCACAGCGGCTCGCCGTCAGCGCGCTCGCGGTCCGGCTGAGGGCCGTGCGGCGCCTCATTGCTCGGGGGAACGGTGCGGTTCGGGGGAGCAGTCTCGGCCATGCCTCATCGTAAGCCGAGGCCGCGGCCCGGGCTCGCCCGTTTCGCCCAGAGCAGAACGGCGGCCGCCCCCTCGGGCGACCGCCGTTCTCTTGCCTGTGGAGCTGGCAACGGCCTACTTGAACCCATCACCCCAGCTCAAAGCCTATGCAAACCAGCTCCTTGACCTACGTTCCAGCCCCGCGCGCAATCCTGACCCCTGCCCCGCATCTGAGCCGATAAAACCCAGGTCGTCAAACGGACGCCCGTGGGCCCTCGACCGCCGCCTGACCAACTCGGCCCGCGCTGAGATCATTAGCGAGTGCCAAGCCGGCGTCACCCAGAAAACGCTGGCAAATCGCCACGGCATCAGCGTCTCCAGCGTCAAACGTCTCCTGCGAGACGCGCGAAGTATCGGATGACCGCAGCCTCACCCGGCCACTGTCAAGCTCGAATAGGAGCCGGGCACTCGCCACCATCAACGGTGGCTGCAGTGTGTCGACGGAACGCTTTCTCAGCAGCTTCGGTCGACCCGAATCCGAAGGTCCCATTTCCATCGAAGTCCAAGTCCTCGTACCACAGCTGCAACCAAAGCATCTCGTCACAGCACCGGTACCCCGACCCCTCCTCGAAGTACTTCCCAAACCACCACAAGGTCCACGACAGCGCGTCAAGAAACTCGATTTCGCCGTCAAAGTACTGTCTGGCGACCTCGCTCACCCGCCGGACCACGACCACCTCGCGTGGCGGGACGACCATCGCAAACTCCGCTGCCACCATAGGGATCAAGTCGCGGATCTCCAGCCGCTGGTCAGTACCCAATCCCGCAAGGTCAACGAGGGCACGCCCTTCGAGGCCTCGCACTAGAGCGTGAGCCGCCTCCATCGGCACATCAACCCCCGAGCCGAAGCCGTATACGAAATCCTCAAAGACACGAACCAGCTGCTGCACCGACCAAGCATGCGGGACCGGACCAGCCCTCGCCAACAAATTTGCTCCAGCCTTGAGCGCTACAGGCAACTAGAACATTTCGGTGCGGCTGGTGTGGTGCTCGGATTCGGGGCAGTAGTACAGCTGCAGCGTGTACCCGCGCCCGATGGTCACCTCGACCGGGTCCGAGGGGCGGTAGCCGGTCTCGGTCTCCTCGATCGGCTGCCAGCTCCCGGTGCCGCCGTCGAACTCTCCACTGGAGGCAGTGAACAGCGGCAACTGCTCAGTGCCGCAATCGCACACGATTGGGTAGGGGTCGATGATCCCCCAGATACCGCCGTGCCCCATGACCTTCCAGCCGGGCGCGAACGCGACATTCCAGTTGTACGCGGCCGACAGGTCCTGTTTCTCCGCCCATTCGAGGATTCGTTGGGCAAGCGGCTCGGGAAGGGCCTTGGTGTTCGGGTACTCGGTCACGGCCTCGGGATGGACGACGCAGACATTCGGTAGGTACGAGTCGCTGCAGATCACCGGCCGCGGCGGATCTGCCAGAGTCGAGGCGACCTCCCCGGCGCACCGCCAACGAAGCTGGAAGGCCGGGTTATAAGGCGTGTCCGTATCGGGGTGGTCGCGCGGGCACCACAGGATCTGCAAGAGGTCGTACCGGTCGGACCAGGGCAGGCCGGGCACGTCACGGTAGTACAACTGCGTGACCGGGATGAGCGGCTGCGGCGCGTCCTCGTCGTAGTCGGGATAGTTGTCGCTGGAGTGTTCAAGGCGCAACTCGTGCAGTCGGTCGTGATTTTCCTCGTACGTGGTTTTCTCGCCGAGTTCCTCGCGGTGGTCACGCTCGCGCAGGAACTCCCGTTTCGCGCGAATGTAATCGAGGGGTTCGTCGTTCAGGTCCTCATGTTCCAGGGCGCACATCGGCCACGGTTCGTCGGCGGGCCACAGCAGCGGGCCGCCAATCGAGCTCTCTCCGATACCAGGGTTCCCACGGCGGGGATGGAACCGCACCGCAGTCCTGGCGAATGCGGCGAGCTCCGGGAACAGCGCGAGGATGTCGTAGGGGCGAGGAGGGGTGATGAGAGGCATGATCCAGGTCTTCTTCTCTGAGGTGCAGGGACGCGGGGATCATAACGCCAGGCGGTGGCACTTAAGCGGCGCAAGGCTGGCGCACCACTTGAGTCACCGACCAGAAATTGAGCGTGCGGAGATCGAGGACGTACCAGTCTCCTTCTCCGGTGAACCGGTGCAGCATGGCCCCGCGGTTGCAGCTTGCGATGTAGGTCCGTGGCGCTACGGCGTCCTTGAGCGGCACCGGTCCTCACAACGTGACCGCCTTCCCCGCAGGTCCAACCGAGGCGGTGATGAGCACGTCGTCCACCGTCGGCGGCGAGATCTTGGCGTGGCGCAGTATCAGCGCAGCGAACGCCGACAGGGTGCCGTCACCTCGCGAGTCTGGTATATGCCGACTGGCTGCGGTTTGGGGCGATAACAAAGGAGAGCGGCCATCGTGTCGATGACCGCTCTCCTACTCAGTGTCTAATTCTGTGGAGCCAAGGGGAATCGAACCCCTAACCTCCTGCTTGCAAAGCAGGTGCTCTGCCAATTGAGCTATAGCCCCTCGGTCAGCCGCTCGGACTGAACCCCACGAGTATCCCCGCTGCCCTCATCGCAACAGCGAGGATACCCGGAACGCAGTGAACTGGCTAACGCATTGCGTCAGCGCACGTCTTCCGCGGAGGTGGTGGCCTCGTGCCACAGGGTGCGGTCGTCGTTGATCGCCTTGACCTTCTTGGCGACCACGAAGGCGACCGTGGCCACCCCGGCGACGATCAAGATCTTCTTCCACATGGACCTAGGCCCCCTACATCAGAGATTGCCGCGTACAGCAATGCCGTGATCGGCATTGCACGATGCGACTCAGCATAGCGAACTGCGGCGCGCCCGACCGCCGGGCCGGGCGCCGCCGTCAGCAGAGAATTTCAGCTTCAGGTATGCGGCGGTGAAGGACGGCGTCCCCGCGAGGAGCGCGGCCCGGCCGCGGCCCGCGCCGCCGGAGGCTGGAACACCCCGCGGCCGCCGCCCGGCCACGGATCGTCCCGCTGTTCAGGGCATGAAAAAACCCGCCGGCTTGCGGCGGGTTTTGGTGGGCGTACCAAGACTCGAACTTGGGACCTTCGAGTTATCAGCTCGACGCTCTAACCACCTGAGCTATACGCCCTCAAATGTTGTGGTCGCGGACCCGAGGATCACCGTGAACGGTGAGGCCTCATCGGCAACGCTGAGAAAGATTACCCCATCGCTCCGCCGCGGCCGAAACAGGGGCCCCGCAGGAAGGGACGGCCGTCACTGGTCCTCAAGGGTACTGCGCTCACG
>DATABR010000298.1:0-3730 GCA_036259435.1 Glycomyces sp. | reverse complement strand
CCTCGGCCAGCGCGTCGTCGAAGCGGCCGGGTGCGGCCCACGGCAGGTCGATCCGCTCGGCCTCGGGCGCGGTCAGCGGGGTGGGCCCGGCCGAGCCGATGCCGGTGCCGAGGCGGCGGGCGTCGAGGTCGAGCGCGACGGCGAAGGAGCAGACGGCGATGACCATGGCGTTGCGGGTGCCGACCTTGAGGAACTGCTGGGGCCCAGCGGCTTTGGGCACGATGATGGCGGTGATGAGCTCGCCGGGAAGGAGGACGCTGCGCTTAGGCCCGGCGAAGAACTCGGCGACCGGGACAGTCCGGGTGCGGATGGCGCGGTCCCCGGTCGAGGCGACCGAGCCGCTGCCGGAAAGCGGTGCGGAGGAGCCCGCGGTAGGCGTAGAAGTTCGGCTCGCAAGGGCGCCCTCAGTGTTCGCGGCAGGGCCCGGCCGGACGCCAGGCGCGGCGGTGCCGGAGTCGAGGGCAGAGAAGCCTGAGGCGGACTGCGCGGTGGAACCTGCCGCCGGGAGCGTCGAGCGGCCGTCACCGGTCGAGTCAGCGGAACTGCTGGCGATGGTCGTGGTGCCGCGACCGCCTGCGGTTACCGCCGCAGTCGTGGTTGCGGCCGAGGCGATCTCGATGGTGGCGCCAGTCGCGAGGAGCGGCGGGTGTCCGTCACCGGCCGGGGAGGCGGTGGCGAGGTTGCCGCCGAGGGTCCCGCGGTTGCGGATCTGCGGGGATCCGACGGTGCGCGAGGCGGCGGCGAGGCCGGGCAGGACGGTGGCGAGCTCGGCGATGACGCGGGCGTAGGAGACGCCGGAACCGATGCGAATCGCGTCGCCTTCATCGGTCCATTCGCGCAGCTCGGCGAGACCGGTGAGATCGAGCATCGCCGCGGGCCGGGTGTGCCGGTAATTGATGGCGACCATGAGGTCGGTGCCGCCCGCCACGGGCACGGCCTCGGGGTCATCGGCGAGGAGGTGGAGCGCTTCGGCGAGGTCCGCGGGGAGGTGAAAGGCGAAGTCGGTCCGCGGGGCGGTGGAAGCAGCCGTGGCCACGGTGTCGGTGGCGGATCCCGAGACGGGGAGAGACGCACTGACGCGCGCGGCGGCCAGGGTTGCCGTGGCGCCGCCGGAGGCGATGTCGGTCGAGGCGATGTCAGTCGGGGCAGTGGCGGTGGTGGATCCCCGGGCGGCTAGGGACGCGTCGGCGCGCAGGGTGGCATCGGGTGGGCTCGGTGCGGGCGCTTTCATGCCGCCTCCCTTCGGACCGTGCCCTCGATGAGCCCGTAGGGCCGGTCTCCGGCCTGGAAGACCACGCCGGGGTTGTCCAGGCCGAACCGCTCGAGGCCGAACAGGTGGTGATGCCGGTTCGGCAGCGACAGGCGCACCTCCAAGACCTCGGGAATCGTCTTCAGTATGCGCTCGCCGACGGCGTAGAGGGTCTGTTGCAGCGAGAGCGAGTAGGTCTGCGCGAACGCCGCCAGCAGCGCCCTTCGAGCAGTGTCGAACGCCGCGTCGAAGTCCATGGGCGCCGACGCGTATTCCCAGGTCGCCGTCACCGCCGTCGCCAGGATGCGGTCGTCGGTCTCGGCGAGGGTCGTGTACCCGTCGACGAGGAAGCCGCTGAACTCCGAATCAGTGGTGTTCAGCAGCAGCAGGTCCTTCATGCCCGAGGTAATCCGTGCGGTCCGGCCGTCATAGGACACCTCGGTGGTGCGCAGCTCGCCGCCCTCACCGCTGGCGAACGAGTGCTCGCCGATCCGCGTCCACCCGTGCTCCTCCACTTCCACGCGCGCCGAGATGATGGCGGGCGTCTCGTCCACGAAATGCCGGGCCAGTCGCTCGGCGAACGCCTCGGCCGCGCCGATGCCCTCCCGCGCGAACGCGTACACCGTGTTCTTCTGCGTGTCCGTGGGCAGCACTCCCGCGTTGTCGCCCGTGTAGTGCGTGGCGTCCAGGTCGCCGGTGAGCGCGGTGTTCACGGTCAAATCGCGCAGCTCGTGCCGCGGCGACTCCCGGCCCACGCGCACCAGGCGCACCCCGGACTTGCCGTAGTTGTTGGGGCCCAATGTGAACCCGGCATGTGGATAGCGGTCGGTCATCTAGCTACCTCTATACGTGGAGTAGGCGAACGGGCTCAGCAGCAGCGGCACGTGGTAGTGACCCTCGGCGACGCTGAAAGCGATGTCCACCTCGGGGTAGAACGCTTCGACGCCCTTCGCCGCGAACCACGACCCCGTCTCGAACCGCAGCCGGTGGGGGCCCTGCCCGGTGTGCCAGTCCGAGACGCGGCCGTCCGCATTGGTGCTCGCCGAGTGGATCGGCTTGGCAATGCCGTCGTCGAGCCGGAACAGCGTGATCCGGAGGCTTTCGGCCGGGCGCCCCGACACGGCGTCGAGCACGTGGGAGGAGACGGTGCAATCGAGGTTCATGGCCGCACCGCCTTTTCGAGACGCAAAGCGACGATCTCGCGCAACTCTGCCACCGACTCGCGGTGCTCGGTCCGGTCGTCGTTCCCCAGGCGGCGCTTGGCCTCCGCGAGAATCTTCTCCCCCGTCAGGCCCGTCGCGCAGATCAAGAAGACCCGCCCGAACCGGCGCTCGTACGCCGCGTTGACCTCGGCGAGGTCGGCTCGGACTTTCTCGTCGGCGGCCGTCACCCGTGACTGCTCGCCTCGCGACCATGCCGCCTCCGCGCTTTCGCGCGGGCTCGGCTTTCCACTGCGCTCACGGATCGGGGCCCCGATCTGCGGATGCGCGGCGTGCGCGACCGCCAGTTCGGATTCGTCCAGCTCGTCGAATCCCGCCAGCGCCGCCGCCCGCAATGCCGCGACCGACCCGTACGGTCGGCCCGACACGAGCTTTGCTGCCCACGACCGCGACGCGCAGCAGGCGGTCAGCACCGCCATCGCCTCCGCCGGTTCCGCGGTGTTGAACGCTCCGAGCGTCCACATCGGCGCCTCCTGGTTCACTGTCTTCTACGGCTCGTTCACCTCACCGTCGCACGAACCTCGCCGTGTCGGATAAGTGAAACGGAAACCCGAGTCCGGGACCATGGTCATCAGCTATGAAAGCTTCGTTTCCCGGCCGTTAAATGCTGGAGGATCGTCCAAACGCTTAGCTGCGGCGGCGCTATGGTGGCCTTACCTACCGTGTCCCGACCCGCCCGCGAGGGCCGGACCCCTGGGGGCCACCATGCGACTCCGTTCACTGCTGCAGATGCCCGGCCTGGGGCTGACCCTGATCTCGGGGCGGCACCACCTCGACCGCGAGATCCGCTGGGTCGTGCCCACCGACATGCACGACCCGCGCCGGTACCTCTCGGGTGGTGAACTGGTGCTCACGGGCATGATGTGGCGCCGAGCCGAGACCGATTCGGACTCGTTCGTGCGCAACCTCATCGCCGCCGGGGTGACCGCGCTCGGCGCGGGCGACCACCCTGAGTTCCATTCGGTTCCCGACGACTTGGTGGACGCGTGCGAGCGCCATGACCTGCCGTTGTTCGCCGTCGACGCGGACGTGGCGTTCGCCGAGATCACCGAGCGGATCGTGCAGCGTCTGTCCGTGGGCCGCTCGGGCGATCTCGCCTCCCTCCTGGACCGGCACCGGCGGCTCATCGCCGCCGACGGCATCGGCCAGATCCTCGAGCTCATCCGCACCGAGCTCGGCATGGAATGCCTGGTCCTCTCCCCCACCGGCAGGCCCCTGCGCGGCGACCTGGACCTGAACGAGACCGACCGCGCGGCCGTCG
>DATABR010000297.1:0-2884 GCA_036259435.1 Glycomyces sp. | reverse complement strand
GCGCCGCTCTGCTCCGCGCCGAACGCCTTCACGGCGACCACGAGCGCCGCGGACCACCGCGCCGGTGTCGCAAGTGGGCCGACGACGCCAGCCGTCGACGGTGGCCGGCCCTGCGCTCGCTGACGTATCAGCGCCAGCGCTCCATCAAGTCCGTTGCCGCCCGGTCGATCTCTTCGCTGAGCTGACGCAGGTGCTCCTTCTCCAGGTCCGCGAGGCTCGCGGTGAGCCGGTCGGCCCGGTCCGCGCCAGGCAGGCGCAGCAGCCAGTTGCGGGCGATCACCGCCTGGCGGTACTGGTCGAGCAGGTGCTCCAAATCGGCCACCGGGACGATCACGTCCTCGGCGGGTTTGCCGAGCGCCGGTTCGACGGCCTCGGCGAGGAAGCGCGCCTGCCGGGCGGCCACGCGGGTCTCGTCCCGCGCGAGCGCGAGATCGGTGGCGTAGCTGAGCTTCCCGTAGGTGTCGAGCAGGTGCGTCTTGGCCTTCGAGAGCGTCCCCATGAGCGAGGAGGCGGGCTTGTCGCCGTCCCTCGTGAAGTTCGCGTGCTCGGCGAACATGCGGACGTGGCTGAGCAGGACCGCCACCCACGGCTGCGAGGAGATCCGGTCGACCTGCTCGTAGGCGGTGTGCGTTTCGACCTCAAGGGCCCCATACCATCTCGGATACTCGGGGGCCGTGAGACCGAGCTGGTCGAAGCGGTCGGCGAAATGGACCTGGAGCTTCTGGAGATCCTCGGTGTGCTTGAGGGCCTCCAGGAGATGGTCGAGCTCCTGGCTGCGCGGCGGCGTCTGCGTGAACAGGTGCTCGTAGCCGCGGATCGCGGTGCGGAGGCGGTGGATCGCGATGCGCACCGCCCCGGCGGAGCCGGGCGCGTACCGCTCGGTGGCGGCGATCGCGCGGTTGAGCGCGTCGACGTGGCCGGAAATGTAGGCGAGGATTACGGCACCGGCCCGTGTGGACGCCGTCATCGGCTCGGACCTGGTGCGCGCGGCCTGCGCTGCGGATGCTGACATGGCTCCTCCCTCCGGAAGACCTGCTGGCTCAAGTATTCCAGCGGGCCCCCGGAGGGAGGAGACGAAAGCGGCGATTTTTCGATGATCGTTCAGGTCCGGCCGCCAGGCCGTCACCTTCGCGAATCACCCGGCTGTCATGCGGGCATGCAGTCCATCGCCGGCATCGACGACAGGTTGCCGGTGACGTTGAAGCCGAAACTCACCTGCCCGCCCGAGGCGATCGTGGCGTTCCAGCCCGCCGGCCCGGCCATCTGCATATCGCCCATCGTCGAGATCGTGGTGTTCCACGACTCCTTGATGGCGATGCCGGAGTCCGGCGGCCACAGCCAGTGGACCATCCAGTCGTTCATGGACGAGGCGCTGGTGTTCTCGACGGTGATGTTCACCGTCGCGCCGCCGGACCAGGAGTAGACCGAGGCGGTCGCGGTGCAGTCGCCCGTCGGGTTTCCGGTCGGGTCCTCGGTGGGCGCGGTCGTCGGGTCGGTCGGAGGATCGACCACGCCGCCGTCGTTGCCCGGCAGGTCCGCGCCCGGGCGGATGCCGGTGACCTCGCCGTTGCCGCCGTCGAAGACGACGTCGGAGCAGGCGTAGAAGTTCTCGTTCGAGTCCGAGCGCACCCAGTGCGTGAAGACGACGTGGTAACCCGATCTCTGCGGGAGCGTCATGTTCGCGTAGTAGTAGTGCTCGTTGGTCCCGGGCCCGCCGACGGACGGAGGGTTCGAGATGGTCTGGAACTTCTCGAGGTCGCCCCAGCCGATCGGCTGCGACGGGTCCCATCCGGCCTTGGTGATGTAGAGGTCGAACCGCCCCGGGTGGTGGGCCCAGTTGTTGTAGCGCCATTCGACGGTGTCGCCGGCGGTCACGTGGGTTCGGGGCCAGTTGCCCGGGTCGTTGAACGGCTCGAAGTCGTACGGGCCCTTGCCGTTGCCGTCGCAGAGTCGTCCGTCGGGGATGTACCCGACGGTCTGGCCCGCGCCGTTGGAGTCGAGGTTCCCGAACCAGTTGTAGAACGGGGTGGCGCCGACTTCGTCGAATGCGGCCTGGCAGGCTTCGTTGTACGGGTCGAGTGCGCCGTTCTCGTTGAGCGCGTCGAAGTAGCAGAAGTACTGGCGCGATCCGGGGAAGACCGTGGCGCCGTGTGCCTCCGCATCGTCTCTGGTGAACAGCGTCGTGATGGTCAGGGCGGCGACGGCGGCCAGGACCAGGGACATGACGGCTGCGATGCGGCGGCGTCTGCCGCCGAGCAGCGCCGCCGTAGCGGTGCTTGACATAGAGGTGCTCCTCTGATGGTCATGGAGCGCTCCCAACCGGCCCTACCAAGGCCTGCGCGATCTTGCGGACTGCTGCCGATGATATCGCAATATTCGCGAGTATCAATGTATAAGGGTAGACCGCGACAGGGGCGGTGCGGAAGGGGCCGCACCGGATCAACTCCGGATTTCGCGGATAGACTCGGTGTCATGGACATCGGCGACACCGCACCGGCATTCACCCTCGACGACGAAACCGGCGAACCGCGCAGCCTCGACGGGCTCCTCGAGTCCGGTCCGGTCGTGCTCTTCTTCTACCCGCAGGCGATGACGGCGGGCTGCACCGCCGAGGCCTGCCACTTCCGCGATCTCGCGGCCGACTTCAAGGCCCACGGAGCGACCCCGGTCGGCATCTCCCACGACGCGGTCGACCGCCAGGCCGAGTTCGCCGCCAAGCACACCCTCGGATACCCGCTGCTGTCCGACCCCGACGGAGAGGTCGGCGAGCAGTTCGGCGTGCGGCGCAAGCTGAACATCATCGCGACCAAGCGCAAGACCTTCGTGATCGGCGAGGGCCGCAAGGTGATCGGGGCGATCAAGAGCGAGCTGAACATGAACGCCC
>DATABR010000296.1:0-3559 GCA_036259435.1 Glycomyces sp. | reverse complement strand
GGGCCGCGCAACTCGGGCATCTTCATCTCATGGTCGGGAGGGAAGATCAGTTTCGCCTCGCCTTCGGTCTCCCGCATCGAGTTCGCCACCGTGAGGGTGGTCCATTCAGTGCCGTCCGCGGGCCGCAGGAGCCCGGCGCGGTTGGCCTCGCCGGTTCCGGCCCGGTAGACGAGGCCGCCGCGGATCTTCTCCCGCTCCCAGTCGTCGAACAGGGTCTCGGCCCGTTCGCGAAGATACTGGGCCGCTTCGGGGTGCTTCACCTGTTGGGCGCGTTCGATCAGGGTCTTGACCACGTCATCGACCGCTGCCGCGTTGCGATCAAAACGGGCGGCTGCCGCGTTCGGCGAGGCGTCGAGGCCGCCTTGGCGGATCGCGGCCACGAGCGCGCCGGTCGCGCCCCGGTCGAGCGCGCGTCGGGTGAACGGCGTGACGGACAGCGCCTCGACCTGCCGGTAGTAGGAGTCGTGGTAGTGGTAGAAGTCCTCGTAGTGGTCGAGATCGCGGGGGCGGGTCCAGTTGTAGAGCGTGACGACGAGCCCGGGCCGGTTCGCGTCGCGGCCGACGCGCGAGGACGCCTGGATGTACTCGGCGGTGTTCTTCGGCTGGCCGGTGACCACCATGAGCCCGAACCGGGAGACGTCCACGCCGACCTGCAGCATTGAAGTGGCCAGTACCGCGTCGGTGCGGGAGCCGCGCTCGCGCAGCTCCGCCGCGAGAGGGTCCGGTTCGCGCTTCTCCTTCCGGGCCAGGAACATCTCGCGGCCGATGGCGCTCCGGCGGGCGGCGGTGTCCCGCTCGGGGTCGAAGCCCTGCTCCAGTTCGGACAGTGTCGCGGAGATGTCGCTGGAGGCGATGCGCGAAGTCAGCTCGGTGATCCTGAGCGTGTTCGCGGAGCCGAGCCGCGCCGAGAAGCCGTCGCGGGTTCGCCGCACGCGGATCGACACGTCGTCGTCCAGGTATCGCCGCATCCCGGCCAGTTCCCGCGTGGCGTTGAAGTACCCCACCGGGGTCATGTACGGGTCGGCCGGAGCCCCGTAGCGGTCGAAGAGGGTCTGGCCGGCGATGAGCAGGGTGTCCCAGAGCCGGATCTCGGCCTGCTTCAGGCGCACCCCGTGCGCGCACAACCCGAGGTAGCGGCGTCCTGGAGTCTTCTCGGTGATCGGGTCCTGCCTGGAGAAGAACGTGTCCTCGACGTCGAGCACCGGCGGCGGGAAGATCGCGACCCGCCGGTTGTAGATGCCCTTCACCTGCGCGGCCGCCCGCTTCGTGGTCGCGGTGGACGCCACGATCTTCGGTCCGACCACGCCGTCCTCGGTCTCCCACTGGAGCAGATAGTCCACTGCGGATTCGAAGAGGGCGACGCTGGTGCCCAGCGCCCCTGAGATCAGGTGCAGCTCGTCCTGGATGATCAGGTCCCAAGGTCGGGGCCGGATCACCGGCTCGCTGACGACCGCCGGAAGCTTCCCCTTCGGCACGTGCCGGCCCCCGCAGCCGATCCGCTCGTCCAGGTCGGGGTGGCGGTAGCCGTGGCGCGGGCACTTCGACCGTGTCTGCCCGAACAGCAGCCCCGCTTCGCCCTTCCACGGCAGCTGCGCCAGCTTGTCCACTGTGGCGATCATGAACGCGGGAAGGAGGCGGTAGATCTCCTCGTCGACGCTCACCACCGGGATGCCCTCGCCGGGCGAGGACCGGCGCGAGAACGGGCAGCGCCCCTCCCCCACCGAACGCGGGCAGTACAGCAGGACGCGTCGGCGCCCCTCATCGGTCTCGATCGCGTTGGCCTCGAACCGCTCTCCGCACCACGGGCACGCCTGCAACTGCAGCGTCTTCGACTCGCCGACCTTCCCGCGCACCTTCATGTCCGCGATGTCATCCTCCGCATCGGCATACGTGTTGGGGGTGACCTTCATGCCCACCCACAACCCGATGCGGAACGGCTCGTCACCGTAGACCTCCGGCGCATCCCGGCGCAGCAGCTCGGCCGCGCACACCAGCGCCGACGCCCGCTGGAACTGCTGCGAGGTGAGCAACCGCAGCGTGTACCGCATGAACACCGCCACCCCGGCGGCCGCGTCGCGGGCCTCCTCACCGGAGCCCGTGACCCCTTGGAGGCGGCGGATCGCCATCGTGAACGCCGCCAGCCCCAGGTACGCCTCGGTCTTTCCGCCGCCCGTCGGGAAGAACAGCAGGTCGACCAGTCCTTTCGGGCCGATCCTCCGGTCGGGGTGGCCGGGGTCGGCCAGGCTCGCGAGGTTCAAGAGGAGGAACGCGAGCTGGAAGGGACGCCACGAAGCGGCAGCCGGGCCCTTCGCCTCGATCGCCGCCAGCGCGGTCGGGTAGTCCGAGCCGTTCGCGGCCCGGTGGGCGGCGATCTGGGTGTGCAGCCGCTGGTCGGCCATGGCGCGCTGCGCGAACCGGAAGGCCCGCAAGGCGAACGCGTGGTGCTCGTGACTCGGCTCGGTGAGGAGCCGCACGCCTTCTCCGATGCGGTCGGCGATCGTGCGGGCCTCGCCGAGCGCTTCGCGCGCGTAGACGCGCAACTGCTCGGGCAGGCCCGCGATCCGGACCTCCTGCTCCTCGAGCCAGACCCGGTAGCCGTCGGCGAGCGGAGCGAGGCCGGCCCGCAGTGTCTCGAGGTCGGCTTCGGCGAGAGCGGTCATGGAGAGTTCGAGTCCTGCGAGGAGCGCGGACTCCTCGGGTGTGGGCGCGGAGGTGCCGGGCACGTCGGTGACGGGCATCCATTCGGTCCGCAGTTCGCGGGCGCGGCGCTCGCCGGCCACTTCGTCGGCGTGTACGGCGACGTTGCGGCCGCGCGTGTACTGGAGCCGGTTGCGGTACAGCAGCCGCAGCCGCATGTCCTCGGCGTCCAGGTAGGCGCTCTCACGGGCGTCCTCGCGCATCGGGTCGTCCATCGGCAGGAATACGGCCGTTTCGCCATCGAGCGCGCGCACGGTGAGCTGGGGCTGGAACAGCCAGGCTTCATCGGCGTTGTGCCGCGGTTCGCGCTGGCCGTTGACGAGCCCGAGTTCGACGACCAGACTGCCGTCCCGCCGCCTGGTCTCGACGGTGAGGAACACCCCGTGGTCGGCGTCGCCGGTGAGGACGATGCGCTGGCGGTCCTCGCGGAGGTCGACCTCGCGGCCGTGCTCATCTCCGGCGGGGACGCGGCGCCACCCGCTTCTGGCTTTGCCGTCTTCGTCGGTGAAGGAGGTCTTGAGGTAGTGGCCCCAGGTCGCGCGTACGTGGATCTTCGCCGTGTCGGCGGGCACGCGGAACGAGAGGCCCATGCTGGAGGCTTCGAGGCGGCCGACGTCGGCGGTCTTGGCGGCGAGTTCGGCGTCTTCGGTCCCGGCGTTGAGGTTCTCGCCGTCGTCGTGGTTGTCGGGGTCGTTCGCCGTGTCGTCGGCGTCGCGCTTGGTGCCGGGCCGGAGGAGTTCCTTGGGGCCGAGCTGGCCGACGAGGTAGCGGGAGCGGGGGCTGTCCTTGCCCACGATGTCCTCGTTGGGGCCGTTCCAGGGGCCGAGGAGGTCGCGGGTGAGGTAGCCGAGCAGGTCTTCTC
>DATABR010000295.1:0-10181 GCA_036259435.1 Glycomyces sp. | reverse complement strand
ACACGTCCCATGAATTCCAGCCCATGGGTGGCGTGGCAGCGAGTCGGGTCACAGAAACCTCCTCCGGGTCGGGTCCCATGTACGCTACCCGCGGTCCCCGACGCCCCTGCCCACGCCTCGGGAAGTGCTTGCGGCCCTTGGTTTCGCACTGCTCAGGTCCCTCGAACGCCGCCTTCGGGACACCCGACGGCGGTCAGGGGCCGCCGTCGTCTTCTCGGCAATACCGCATGGAGCGACCACCCTGTGGTGCTGTACAGTGTTCACGGCGATGCGTTCTCGAAAAGCATCCTGGCCAGGTAGCTCAGTTGGTACGAGCGTCCGCCTGAAAAGTGGAAGGTCGCCGGTTCGACCCCGGCCCTGGCCACCGCGATGTATAAGGGAATCCCCGTCTACCAGGACTGATCTTGGAAGACGGGGTTTTCTCTTGTCTCAATTGCGACAGGCCGACTCCGGTGTTTTCCGGCCCCACGGCAACGACGCCACCCTCGACGACCTCGCGAAGGCCATCGGAACCCCTTCCCACTTCGCAGGGATACGTACGCCGTACTTCCCGCTCGGCGGCGATACGCTCGACCCGACTTCAAGGACAAGCGGAACGATGCGCATCTCGAAACACCAGCTGTCTCTCGCTCATGTCGAACCTTCCTCGGGACCTCGCGGCCGCTAGTGAACTCGTCGACCACGCGCCGTGCGGCACTCCCGGCGACGAGCAGGGATTGTAACTGCCGCGGTCGTCCCTGAGTCCAGGTTCGACAGCGAAGGCCCGTGTTCACCCATGAAGGACCGGGCATTCGCGGTCGAACGCCACTCAGATCTGGCTGAGCCACCGATTCTGCAACTTTGAGTGCGTTCGGTCCGTCCGGCAACGGACTTGGGAACCCGAACGGGCCCGGCCGAAGGCGTCATCAAGAGATCCATGTCTATTACTTCGGTGGGCGGACCACGGATGCGGCCGGAATCCTCCCGGGTGCTTCCATGTCCACGCGAAACGAGGATGAGTGCGCCACGACCTGGCAAAATGAGGCCTCATGGCCCTCGCGTTGGCTCGGGCTCAAGGCCCGTCGGACTCCGCGCCTTGGCAGAGGTGCATTTCCGCGTTTCGGGCCTGGCCGGGTTGGCCACGCCCCTCTTGCCGCGGATCTTCGAACGCGACACCAAGCGGGACGAAGCGACGCTGAAGGAGCTCCTCGAGCGCGGCGGCACACATCACGCCACGATTTTTTCGGATGCCTCTTGGTCCAGCGAGTTCGCTGGGGGTCGTCGCCGGGAGGGCCGCCGCCGACTGGGCACCGATGCGGCAGGATTGGCGCAATGCGGATCAGCTTGCTGGGGCCATTCGAAGTCCAGGACGACGACGGGAACGCTATGGCCGTGCCCGGCGCCCGGCTGCGGGCACTGCTGGCGGCGCTCGCGCTCGAACCCGGGCGGATCATCCCGCGGACGCGGCTGGTCGACTGGGTCTGGGGCGAAGAGGTCCCGGCGGACGAGGCGAACGCCTTGCAGGTCTTGGTGTCCCGGCTGCGCAAGGTGCTGCCGAGCGGCATGGTCGAGGCGAAGTCCGGCGGATATCGGCTGGCCGTCGACCGCGAAGCCGTGGACGTGAGCCGGTTCGAATCGCTGGTTGCTCAGGCCCGCACCGCCGAGGACCGGGAGAAGGCGGACCTGCTGCGCTCAGCGCTGGCCCTGTGGCGAGGGACTGCCATGGAAGGCATCGCGCTCTTGGGCAGCAAGGCGTTCGACGCCGTCGTCACGGGATTGGGGGAGCGCTACCTCGCCGTGCTCGGTGACCGTGTGGACGTGGAGATCCGCCTCGGCCGCGCCGCGGATCTGGTCACCGAGCTGACCGATCTGGTGGCGCGGTACCCACTGCGCGAAGGCTTCGTCGCGGGGCTGATGCGCGCCCTCGCCGAGGCCGGCCGGGGCGCCGAGGCGCTGACGGTCTACCAGCAGCTCTCCGAGCGGCTGGCCGACGAGCTGGGCGTGGACCCCTCGGCCGAGCTGTCGGTGCTGCACACCGCGCTGCTGCGCGGCGAGATCGGCGGGCGCACGGAGCACCGGCGAACCAACCTGCGCGCCGAACTGACCACGTTCGTGGGCAAGGAGAACGAGATCGCCGCGGTCGCCGACCTCGCCGCCGGGCACCGCCTGGTCACCTTGACGGGCCCGGGCGGCTCCGGGAAGACCAGGCTCGCCACCGAGACCGCGCGCACCATGCTCGGCGACCTGCCGGACGGGGCGTGGCTGGTGGAACTGGCCCCCCTGCGCGAGGCCGGCGAGCTGGCGCAGGCCGCACTCACCGCGATCGGCCTGCGCGAATCCCTGCTCGGCGGGGGAACGGGCGAGGACGCGGTGGACCGGCTCGTCGCCGCCCTCCGCGACCGCGTGATGCTCCTGGTCCTCGACAACTGCGAGCACATGATCGAAGAGGTTTCGGCCTTCGCCGACCGGCTCCTCGGCGAGTGCCGGCGGCTGCGGATCGTGGCCACCAGCCGGGAACCGCTCGGCATCACCGGCGAAGCACTGTGGCAGGTCGAACCGCTCGCCGTGCCCACAGAGGACGCGGACCCGGCCGAGACCGGCGACTCGCCCGCCGTGCGGCTCCTGCGCGACCGGGCCGACGCGGTGCGCCGGAACGTCGGAGCCGACGAGCAGGCCCTGGCCACGATGGCGCGGATCTGCCGGGCGCTCGACGGGATGCCCCTCGCGATCGAACTCGCCGCGGCCCGGCTCCGCACGATGTCCGTCGACCAACTGGCCGACCGGATCGACGACCGGTTCCAGCTGCTGACCGGCGGCAGCCGCACCGCACTCGCCCATCACCGGACGCTGCGCGCGGTCGTCGACTGGAGCTGGGACCTGCTGAGCGGGGCCGAACGCGAATTGCTGATGCGGCTGTCGGTCTTCACCGGCGGCGTGAGCCTCGAAGCGGCCGAACGGGTCTGCCCGGAAGGGGAGTCCGCCCTCGATCTGCTGACCGCGCTGACGGAGAAGTCGCTGCTGCGCTCCTACGGGGAGGGCGCGCCGCGCTGCCGGATGCTCAACACCATCAGGGAGTACGCCGCGCAGCGGCTCGACGAGGCCGGCGAGACCGAATCGGCCCGCCGGGCGCGCCTCGCCCACCTCACCGAGCTGGTCGAGACCGCCGACTCGCACCTGCGCGGAGCTGAGCAGCTCCAATGGCTGGCCGCGCTCGAAACCGAGCACGACAACATCAACGCCGCCCTGCGCGAGGCGATCGACGACGGCTGGGCCCAGGAGGCGATGCGACTGGCCGGAGCCGCCGGCTGGTACTGGTTCCTCAGCGGACACCGGGCCGAGGGCACCGAGTTGAGCATCGCGGCGGCCTCCCTCCAAGGGGAGGTCACCGACGAGGCACGGGCACTGGCCTGCACCATCGTGACCCTGTTCCTGACCTCCGGGTACGGCGGCGACCAGTATCAGGCGCAGGAGTGGATCGAGGAGGCGCACCGGCTCGCCGAGCGCAGCGAATCGCGCGACCCGATGCTCGCGTTCGTCGTGCCGATGGAGCGGATGCTGAGCGATCCCCAGAATTTCCTGACCGCGTTCGACCCGCTCATCTCCGGTGAGGACCCGTGGGTGCGCGCGCAGGCCAGGCTCAGTCGCGGCCGTCTGCGGCTCTCGCTCGGCAGCGACGAGACCGGTGTGGACGACGACGCCGGAACCGCCCTCGCCGAGTTCCGCGCGCTGGGCGACCGTTGGGGGAGCGCGTCGGCGCTCCACTTCAGCGCCGAACGCCTCGGCATGCGCGGCGAGTTCGCTCGTGCGTGCGAGTACTACGACGAGGCGGCCGCGGCGTTGACCGAGGTGGGCGCCACCGAGGAAGTGGTCGGCTTGCGGGCGCGGCAGGCCCACCTGCACTGGCTGCTGGGCGACGAGCGGGCCGCTGCCGCGGCCATGGCCGAAGCGCAGCGGATCGCCGATGGGATCGCCTGGCCGAACACGCTCGCCGAACTGGCGTTCGCGAAGGCGCACTCGGCGCGCTGGCGAGGTGAACCGGACAAGGCCCGCGAGGAACTGACGACGTTCCAGACGAAGATCGGCAACGAAATGAGCGGCATCGGCATCGCGACCGAGGACCTGCTCGCCTACCTCGCCGAGGATCTCGACCAGGCCCGCGCGCACCGGGCCGAAGCGCTCCGCGCCGCCGTCGAGCTGGGGCATCCGCCGACGACCGCGTCGATGCTGATCGGGATCGCGGATCTCGCGCTGCGCCAAGGGCGAGATGAGCAGGCCGTGCGGCTGCTCGCGGCCAGCGACGCCCTGCGCGGCACCCCGGACCGTTCCCAGCCCGACGCCGCCCGGGTCCTCGAGGCGACGCGGAAGCGACTCGATGTAACGGCGTTCACCGAGGCGGTTCGCGAAGGACGGCAGCAGAACTGGCATGAGCTGGCCGAGGCCGCGCTCACCGCGTGAACCTCGTGCGCGAAGCACCGAAAATAAGGGCTTTGCGGTGCTTCGTCGGCGCTTCAGCGGTGGCTTTCGTGGTCGGCTCCTGCGCTGTGGACGACGATGTCGCCGCCACCTGCCCGGGCGCGCACCTCCGCCCTGTCACGGCCCCTGAAATACCATCGCCCCGAACTGGAACCGCAGCTCACCGGGCACGACGACTCCCCGCAGTCCACTCGCGGGCTGCGGGGATCTATTGGGTTCGGTCAGCGCCTGGAGCGGTCGGCGAAAGCCGCTCCCAGGCCGATCATGACCACCGCCAGGCCCAGGTGGAGCCAGTTGTCCGGACCGTTGACCGGGACGAAGTTCGCGGTGGAGTCGAGATCGATCAGGATGCCGTAGATCCACAGCACCAGGTAGACCACGCCGCCGCCGATGAGGAATCGGATCGCGCCGGTCGCCGAACGGGCCATCGCGAAGCCGACGATCCCGAACAGCAGGTGCACGAGGTTGTGCAGGATCGAGACCGCGAACAGCCCGAACAGCATGGCGTCGGAGTGGTGGCCCGCGAAGGTCATCGTGTCGTAGTCGGTGGTGACGCCCGGGACGAACCCGAGCACGCCCACCAGCACGAACACCGCTGATATGACCATCGCCATCACGCGTCCCGGGGACCTGTTCGCCGTGACCGCGCTTGTCTCGCTGTTCATCTCTGAACTCCTTTCACGGGAAAGCTGTGCACGGGGAATACCCGGCCCCGGCCGGCTCAAGCCGTGTCCGGGACTTAGACGGCCCCGCACTTGCACGCCCCCGAGGGCAGTACCTCTGATTCGCGCTCAACCGGTGAAGCCCGCGACGCGTTCGCGGTAGTCGCCGAAGGCTTCCTCGACCGCTTCGGGGCTGAGCCCGAAGCGCTCGAGGCTGTACCGGTGAACCCGCTTGCGGTTCGGAGGCCCGACGATGGCCTCGAGGTCGTCACGCTCGCGGTGGGTCCACTCCGCGCCGAGCCGCTCGTACAGCAAGGGTGCGTAGCGGTGCGGGTCGGAGACGAGCCGGTGGTAGCTGACGTCGGTGACCGCGTCCTCGGGCAGCGCGCCCCGCAGCTTGCGGCCGCGTTGGACGGATTCGGAGAGGACGCTGAGCCAGGTGCGGCCGATCCCGTGCGAATCGAGGTGCCTGCAGTGCAGGCCGCTGAGCGATGCGACGAGGGAACAGAACGAGGCCACGGCGGCCGCGGGATCGCGATGCGTCCACACGAAGGTCGCGTCGGGGAAGCGCTGCCGGATGACGTCGAGATGGGCGGTGTGGCCGGGGAACTTGAGGATCCAGCGCCTGCGTTCGCGTCCGTATTGGAGCACTTGGAGCGCTTGCTCCAGGTACTGGTAATCGGCGGTGACGTCGGTCTGCTCGATCGAGGCGCGCCAGTCGGGGAGCGGCGCGCAGCTGAGCGGGAAGTAGGTGCGCCACATGAGCGCGATGGATTCCTCGGGCCGGTCGGCATGCAGCGGATGGATGGCGTCGTAGTCGGGCGCGAGTTTGCGCAAGGTCGTGACGTCGCGTTCAACGGCTCTGTGTGCGCGGGCGGCGCCGGCCGGGTCGCGGTCGAGACCGGTGCGCTGGAGTTCCCACAGCAGCGGGCCACGATGCGGTTCGCCGTGGGCGAGCAGGCGGTGGACGAGGGTGGTGGCGGTGCGAGGGAGGCCAACGATGAACACCGGCCGTTCGATCGGCTCGGCGCCGACGAGGGGGTTCTGGGAGTTGATCCACCTGACGCGCAGGCGGTTCGCGAGCCGCTGTTCGGCGCTGCGCAGTTGCACGGTCCAGCCGAGCGGGGTGAGGTCGGGAACGCGCGCGAAGCATTGGAGCAGGAAGCCGAGGTCGTCGATGAAGGCCTGGTCGTCGGGGTCGGGCCCGATGTCCGCGGCGGTGATGACCGCGGCGGCCTTGTCCTGCCAGGCGGCGAGGGCTTGATCGGGGTCGCGTCGGGCCCTCGTCGTGCGGTCGAGGGCGACGTTGAGCACCATACGTCGCATCAATGGCGTCCTCACGACGCTTTGTCCCTTAAGGATTTGCTGTCCTTGAAAGGAGGGGAATGTCACTGCCAACAGTCACAATATAACCGATTGGCACCGCGTATGTACAGACCCGGGCGTACCGTGGTCAATCGGACTGCGTTTCAAGGTCCGTCCTCAGTGGATTTTCTCACTGGGCGGATGACTACAATTTGCTTGGGAGCGTGGGTGTTCGAGGGGAAGCGTCCCGAATATAGCGCGCGCAAGTGGTTTGATACGCTCATGCCAAGCTTGTCTTCGAGGGGTAGGGGCCCTGGCTGTCGTCACCGTCGGCCAGGGCCCTTCTCGTTGCCCCACTGTGGCTTCAGTGGGCATTCAGCGCGCGAGCAGGCCGAGTACCGCTTCCGCGATCGCCTTCGGAGCATCCTCGGGAACATGGTGTCCGACCGTTTCCCCGATGCTCGCGACCTCAAGTCCCGCGATGTGCTCTTTCGCCCACGCCACCATCGCGGGCGGGACCAGGCTGTACCGGCTGGCCGTGAGCAGCAGCTTCGGGACCTCCGGCGTCTTCGCCAGTACGCGGCGTGGTCGGTGAAGGAGTAATCGATGTCGGGCTTGCCCGAACCGCCCATCCCGATGAGGTCGGGCGCGACACGCGCCGATCCGGACAGGCGCGGGACGACGTTGCGCCAGATGTGTGAGGAGGTCGGGTTGCCGTGCAGCAGTACGACGGTGGTCTCGCCCGTTCCTTCATCGACATAGGACATGCGGGAGTCGAGGATCTCGATCGTCTTCACGTTGCACGCCTTACGGTTCAGAGCGCTCGGGTGAGCGCTTCGGTGAGGGCGACGGGTTCGACTTCGAGCCGTTCGAAGCGCCAGCCGTCCGAGGTCCGGCGCGCCTGGTAGCGGTGGATCGCGGAGGCGACGGCCTCGGTCTTGTCGTCGAGGAGGTAGATGGCGACGTCGTGGGCCCGCACGGTGGCGGTGTCGCCCGCGAGCTCGATGACGAGGTTGCCCTTGGTGTGCAGCGTCTGCGCGTACTCGCCGTGGCGTGTGCGGACGAGATCGATGACCTTGTCGCGGCCGCGGAACTCGCCGGCGCGGGCGGCGATGGCGCAGTCCTCGGTGAAGAGCTGGTCGGTCTCGTCCCAGCGGGCCTCGTCGACCCAGAGGCTGTGGAAGCTGACGAGTTCGGTGAGTTCGGCTCGATCGCACAGGCCGCGGATGATCTGCTCATTGAACACAGTGGTCTCCTTCATTTCGTTAGTGTGACTAACGTTTGTGGTTCTAACGAACATACATCGTTAGGTACACTAACGCAATAGGCGGTACGCTTCCCGCATGGAATCCGACGCTGAACTGCGGTTCGACCACGCGGGCAAGACGCCCGAGCGCCTCAAGCGCCAACTCTCGCGGCTCCTCGGGATGACCAGCGCGCAGATGCGCCGGGTCGCGAACGAGGCGCTCGGCGCGGTCGGCGCCCACAAGGATCACTTCGTGGTGCTCGCCGCGCTCGCCGAGTTCGGGCCCGCGAGCCAGGCCGCGCTCTCCGACCGCACCCGCGTCTACCGCAGCGACCTCGTGGCCGTGCTCAACGAGCTCGCCGAGGGCGGCTGGATCCGGCGCTCACCGGACCCGGAGGACAAGCGCCGCAACGTCATCACCATGACCGACACCGGCAGGACGCGGCTGGCCGAGCTCGACGGCATCCTCGACGGCGTCAACGAGCACATCATGGCCCCGCTCGACCGGGCCGAGCGCGAGCAGCTGTTCATTCTGCTCGGCCGCGTCAACTCCCATCTCGCGGGCGGCGAGTGATCGAACGCGTCGGTCAGCGCAGCCGCCGCAGCACCTGCTCCTTGACCGCCGTGAACGGCGGGTAGACCACCTTCATCGTGTCCGGCGTGAGCGGCTTGTCCAGCACCGACTTGGCGTGGCTGAACGTCTCGATCGACGCCTTCCCGTGGTAGGCCCCGAGGCCCGAGTGCCCCACGCCGCCGAACGGCAGGCCCGGCACGTCGATGTGCGCCATGGGAACGTTGAAGCCCACCGCGCCCGATGAGGTGCGCGTCAACAGCTTCCGCCTGGTCGAGTCCGAATTGGTGAAGGCGTACAGCGCCAGCGGCTTCTCGCCCGCGTTCACGTGCGCGATCGCCTCGTCGAGCGAGTCCACCGCCAGGATCGGCAGGATCGGCCCGAAGACCTCCTCGCCCATGACCGCGTCCTTCGGCGTCACGTCCGCGAGCACCGTCGGCGCGATGTAGCGCTCGGCGCGGTTGTGCCCGCCCCCGCACACCAGGCGGCCCTCACCGAGGAACCGCGCGAGCCGGTCGAACGAAGAGGCGTCGATGATCCGCCCGAAGTCCGGGCTGTCGGCCGGCGCGTGCCCGTACATCTCCCGCACCGCCTCGGCCAGGTGCTTCTCCAGCTCCGGGCCCACGCCGTCGACGGCGAGCACGTAGTCGGGCGCGACGCAGGTCTGGCCCGCGTTCATGAACTTGCCCCAGACGATGCGCCGCGCCGCCGTCACCAGGTCCGCGCCCGGCTCCACGATCGCCGGGCTCTTGCCGCCCAGCTCGAGCGTCACCGGCGTCAGGTGCTCGGCCGCCGCCTTCGCGACGATCTTGCCCACCCGCGCCGAACCCGTGAAGAAGATGTGGTCGACTCGCTCGGCCAGCAGCGCCGCCGTGGCGTCGGGACCGCCCTGCACCACCGCCACCGCGTCGGCGTCCAGGTATTCGCCGATGAGCCGACTCAGCACCTTCGCGGTCGCGCCCGCGGCCTCGCTGGGCTTCACTACCACCGCGTTTCCGCAGGCCAGCGTCCCGGCGAGCGGCGCGAGCAGGAGCTGCACCGGATAGTTGAACGGCCCGATCACCGTGACCACACCGAGCGGTTCACGCAGCACGTACGCCTTCGCGGGCTGGAGGTGCGGCGGCGTGTAGACCCGCTTGGGCCGCAGCCAGGACCGCAGGTGCTTGCGCAGGGCCCGCACTTCGGCGGACACGAAGTCGATCTCGGCGAGGAACGACTCGGGCGCGGCCTTGCCCAGGTCGGCTCGCAGCGCGTCGGCGAGTTCGTCCCCGGCCTCGCGCAGCATCCGGTCGAGGCCTTTGAGCTGCTCCAACCGCCACGGGAACGGTTTGGTCCGGCCCGTCTCGAAGTTGGCGCGGAGGCGGGCGACGGTCGCGGGAATGTCGTTGCCGGTCATGCGATGAGCGTAGCGGGATTCGACCCGCCGCGGGAGGCCGCCGGATCGTGATCGGGGCGTTCCCGGGGAGGCGCGCCCGGCGTTTCTCGCGGACTGCGCGCTTCCCTTAGGCGCGCGAAGTGTTCCAGACGTCCCAGCCGAGGCGGGCGAGGAGCGCGAGGACGACCACCACGAGGATGACCCGCACGAACCCGGAGCCGCGGGACATCGCGGTGCGGGCCCCGAACCAGGCGCCGAGCATGCTGCCCATGCCCAAGGTGAGGCCGAGCAGCCACCAGATGTTGCCTTGCACTGCGAAGACACTGATCGCGCCGAGGTTCGTGGCGGCGTTGACGACCTTGGTGTGGGCCGCGGCGGTCACGTAGTCGAAGCCGATGATCGTGGTGAACGCCATCGCCAGGAAGATTCCGGTGCCGGGCCCGATGATCCCGTCGTAGAAGGCGATCGCGATGCCGCACGCGAGCATGACCGCCGCCCCGCGCATCGGCGTCCGCAGCTTCGGCTGCGGTTCGAGCCCGAGCTGGGGCGGCGGCCATGCTCGCGTGCGGC
>DATABR010000294.1:0-17789 GCA_036259435.1 Glycomyces sp. | reverse complement strand
CACCTGCACTTCGAGGTCCTGATCCACGGCGAGAAGGTCGACTCCCTCTCCTGGCTCCAGGACCAGGGCATCGACGTCGGCTGAGCCGACCACAGACCGCACTCTCTCCCAATAATTGAATACGGACGGCCCCGGGGCTCTCTCATCCCCCCGGGGCCGTCCTTCGCGTAAAAACCCATCGCCGTATCGGGCGCCCGGCTCCCCTACCGTTTTCCGCGTTCAGGCGCTGACGACTTGTGCGGCTTCGATGACGGCGGGGATCAGCCGGTGGTTCTCGGGCGCGCCGCCGCCTCCGCCGGGCGGGAAGGCGCGGCGCGTGTAGCTGCAGGCGATGCCGCTTGTCGGGTCGGCGAAGGCTTGGGCGCCGACGGCACCGGAGTGGCCGAAGGCGTCGGCCCCGAGCACCGGATAGTGCACGGCTTGGGCTTCGAATCCGTCTGCGACGGCTGGAAGAGGAGGGTTGCCGCGCCACCGAGTTGGCGCAGTGGTCCGGGCAGCACAAGCAGGTGGTCGGGAAGCTCGTGGACGAACTGGAGGCGCTGGGCTACGTCGAGCGCAGGCCCGACCCGGCCGACCGGCGAGCGAAACTCGTGGTGCCGACCGAGCGCGACCAGATGCGCCGCTCGGGCGCGATCATGGCCGCCATCGAGGCCCGGATCGCGGCGCGACTCGGCGACAAGCCGTTCGCCGAGTTCAAGCGCCGCTTCAACGAAGTGTCAGCTGCGGCTCGATGAGCGTCGAGTCCGGAACGTCCAGGCCGTCGAGTTTGCGCATCAGGTGGCGCACCGCGGTCTCGGCCAAGGTCTCGGCCGGGACGAGCACCGACGGCAGCTGCGGGTGGGTCCGCTCGGCCACCTCGTCAGGGCCGATGACGACCACATGGAAGTCCTCGCCCACGAGCTTGCCCGCATCGGCGAGCGCGTGCATCACGTGGCCCACCGCAGGCTCGTTGTGGACCGCCAGCCCCGCGAGGTCCGGCTTGGCCGCGATCAGTTCCTTCACGGTGCGCTGCACCGAGACTGGGTCGTCGGGGCAGGGCCAGACCTCCGCGCTCGGTCCGCGCTTGCCGAGGAAGCCCTCGCGCACGCGCTCGGCGAAGCCGGTGCGGCGGGCGTAGACCGCTTCGGAAGCGCCGAGCAGGGCGATCTCGCCGCACCCGCGCTCGGCGAGGTAATCGGCGCAGACCCGGCCCGCGGCCGCGAAGTCGAGGTCGACACAGGTCAGCCCCTCGGCGTCGGCCGGGAATCCGATGAGAACGCTCGGGAGTCCCAAGCGGCGCAACGCTTCCACGCGCGGGTCGCGGACTTCCACGTCCATGAGGATCAGGCCGTCCACGATCGCCGAGGCGGCCACCCGGGCGAGCCCGGCCGGTCCCTCGTCAGCGGTCATGAGCAGCACGTCCTGATCTTGCCGGCGGGCCTCGGTGACCGCGCCGGAGGCGAACTGCATGAGCACCGGCAGATGCATGCCGTCGCGCAGCGGCAGCATCATCGCGATGACCCCCGCCCGCCGGGAGGCGAGCGAACGCGCCCCGGCGTGCGGGTGGTAGCCGAGGTCGGCCACGGCCTGCATGACGCGGTCGGCCGTCTCCGGAGAGATCGACCGCTTCCCGCTGAGTACATAAGAGACGGTGCTGGCGGCGACCCCGGCGCGGGAGGCCACATCGGCGATGGTCACGCCGCGGCCAGGGCCGGCCACTAGGACTCCTCCCTACCGAAAGTGAGGGATGCGAGGCGGACCGGGCCGGACTCGAAGGCCACGTAGAGGTCCTTGACTCCCTCGACGGTGCCGAGGTCCACCGTGACGTCGACGTAGTCGTAGACGCCGCCGGTCGTCGGGGTGTCGATCTTGGCGAGCACGTCGCCGTCGAGCGGGTCGTCCACGCGCAGTTGGAGCTGCGAGGCCTGCCCGGCGACGCGAGCGGTCACGGTCGAATACCGGGGCGCACTGCGCACTTGATCGGCGAAGCCGAAGTCGCAGTCGCCCAGCATGATCCAGCCGCCCGCCTCATCGGCGGCGATCACGTCGCCGGAGGTGCGGTTCTCGTCGCGCCAGAGCACGCCCGAGTAGGTGTCGTTCGCGGTGGCGGCCAAGGGCACCGAGAGGTCGCGAGCGCCGACGACCTCGCCGTCGACGCGGACCGATGCCGAGAGCACGATGTCGCTCGCCGAGCGGCCGACCATGAGTCGCTGGCGGCTCTTCTCCACGATCATGCGGCCGGTGACGTTGTCCCAGTGGGCCAGGTCGTCCACGCTGACGGTGAACGCGACGGTGCGGGTCTCGCCCGCGGCGAGGCGGAGCTTCTCGAAGGCGCGGAGCCGGCGCAGCGGCTGCTTGACGCGCGAGCCGCACTGGTGCGAATAGAGCTGCACGACCTCGACGCCGTCGCGGTCCGAGGTGTTGGTGACCTCGACGGTGACGGTCAGGTCGTCGCCGGGGCGGGCCTGCTCGCGGTCCACTGTCAAGTTCGCGTACTTGAAGTCCGCGTAGGACTGGCCGTGGCCGAACGGGTAGAGCGGCTGGCCGAGGTAGTACATGTAGGTCGCGTCCGAGGCCACGATGTCGTAGTCGAGCATCGCGGGCAACTCGGCGGCGTCGGTGTACCAGGTCTGCGGCAGGCGGCCCTCGGCGTCGCGGTCGCCGAACAGGACGTCGGCCAGCGCGTTGCCCCACTCCTGGCCCCCGTGGCCCGACCAAAGCACCGCGGGCACGTGCTTCTGGGCCCAGTTCGCGGCGTACGGGTACGAGGAGTTCATGACCAGAATCGTATTCGGGTTCGCGGCGAAGACGTCGCGGAGGAGCCATTCCTGGCCGTCGGGGAGCCGCAGGTCCGTGCGGTCCTCGGTCTCGCGGCCGTTGACGAGCGGGTGGTCGCCGAAGACGGCGATGACCACATCGGCCTCGCGGGCCAGTTCGGCGGCGACCTCGCGAGCCTTGACCACGAACTCGAAGTCGAAAGCCGCGGCGTCGGTGGCGTCGTCACTCAAGGTGATCCGGCCGTCGGCGATGGCGAGCCACTTGCCGGCCTCGGCGTCCTCGCCCTTATGGATCTGCTGGATGGCGACCTTGCCGCCTTCGACGTCCTGGATGCGGAAGGTCTCGTGCACGTCGAACTCGTGCGGGCCGACCGAGTCGGCGCCGACAGTCCCGTCGAGGCGGCCGTCGACGTACTTGCCGGTGGCGACGTTGCGGGCGGTGAAGGACCAGCCGCCCCAGTCGAACAGGTCGAACTGGGCGGTGGCGCCCTGCGCGTCGGTCAGCGTCAGCCGGCTGCCGTCGGCAGAGGCGGTGACGTAGCCGTCCTTGTGGCGCAGCCGGATGCGGTTGACGCCCTCGTAGTAGGTCACCTCGGCGCGCTCGGCGAGCGCGGCCCGGGCGGTGACGGCGTACGGGAGCGTGCCGGAGTACCAGTCGGCCATGACCGTGTCGGCCAGTGGACCGATGACGGCGATCTTCTTGGGCGCCTGCTTGCCCGGGCCCGCGAGCGGCAGGATCCCGTCGTTCTTGAGGAGGGTGATCGACTGGGCGGCGGCCTCGCGGGCGAGGGCCTGGTGCTCGGGCGAGTTCACGACCTCGGATCCGATGTGCGCGTAGGGGTCCTCGGGGTCGAACTCGCCGAGTCCGAAGCGCACGAAGAGGTTGCGGGCCACGGCAGTGTCGATGTCGGCCTCGTCGATCAGGCCGCGGTCGAGCGCGGTCTGGAGGTGGGCGAGGACTTCCTCGGGACGGTCGTCGTCCTGGGTGAAGGAGTCGAGACCGGCCTTGAGGGCGGCGGCGTACGCGGTCGGGAGGTCGTCGAAGTATCCCTGGAGACCGGCGAGGTTGTTGGGCGCGTATGCGTCCGAGACGACGAAGACCTCGCCGTCGGCCCAGGTTCGCAGTTCGGAGTTGACCAGCGGGGTCACGTGCGCGGGGCGACCGTTGACGAGGTTGTAGGACAACATGACCGCGACCGCGTCGCCGCTCGCCAGTGCCGGGCGGTGGGCGGCGAACTCGTACTCGCGCAGTACGCGCGGGGGCATGTTGGAGGAGGTGACGCAGCGATCGGCCTCGTTGCCGTAGGCGAGGAAGTGCTTGACTGTGGGCGCGGTCTTCCAGACGCTGCCATTGTCGCCCTTGAGGCCGCGCGCGTAGGCGGCGCCCATGACGCCGGTCATCCAGGCGTCTTCGGAGTAGCCCTCCTCGTTGCGGCCCCAGCGGGGGTCGCGCAGCGGGTTGACGGTGGGGGCCCAGACGTTGCGGCCGACTTTGACCGGGTCGTCGTGGTTGAAGGCGAGGACCTCGTCCGCGACGGCCGCGCCGACCTGCTCGACGAGTTCGGGGTTCCAGGTGGCGCCGAGGGCGACGACCTGAGGGAAGACGGTGGCCTCGCCGAGCCAGGCGAGCCCGTGGAGGGCTTCGGTCCCGGTCTTGAAGGGGCCCATGCCGAGTCGCTCGATCGGCCGGTGGTACTGGTGCAGCAGGCCGATCTTCTCGTCGGAGGTGAGGCGGGAGAGGAGGTCGGCGATGCGCTCCTCCCGGGACAGATTCGGGTCACGGAAGGCGGGACGCGGGTCGAGATCACTCATGGGTGGACTTCCTTGCTTGGACGTCGCTGTCGTTGTGAAGGCCCGTCGAAGCGCTTCGATGACGGCGGTGTTACCGCAGGTGACTTCTCTTCGAAGCGCTTCGATTGAGGAATGCAAGATTTCTACACCCCTGCTTCACCCGGCGTCAAGGCGACCCGGCGGAGACAGCGTGCGCGTTGACTGGTTTCGCCCGTATCGCAGCGTCATGGCCTGCGGAAACGAACGGGGTAACAGTTCCGAAACAACCGGATTCGGAAGGATTCCTGAAGGTTTTGTCGCACCACTGAGGCGCCCTTCGCACTGGAGGGCCGGAAGGATCCGATTCGCAGGCTGACGCCCGGAGTGCCGCTGCAACCGACGCAGCGGATTCCTAGCTGCCCAATGGGGTCGGCATCTTGCCCGAGTCGATGTCGTTGAGGATGCCGGTGGCCGCGCCGAGGGCCGGGGCCTCGTGGCCCAGAGCCGAGACCACGATCTCGGCCCCGCCCGCGCCCGAGGCGTGGGTGCGCACGGCCAGTTCACGCTCGGCCGCCGGTCCGATCCACGGGCTCAATACCTGGTAGTGGCCGCCGAGGACCACCGCTTCGGGGTTGAGCAGGTCCACCGCGAGCGCGATGCCCGCGCCCAGCGAGCGGCCGATGCGGTCCAGGGCCTCGAGCACGCGGTCCTCGCCGGCGCGGGCGCGGGTGACCACGTCCTCGATCTCGGCTTCGACCTCGGCACCGGCGATGTCCTCCGATTCAGAGAGCTCACTCAGGACTGCGCGGACCCCGGCGAGGTCTTCGACGCGGCCCACGCGGCCGTCGACGTCGATGAGGAGGTTGCCGATCTCGCCTGCGAACCCCGTCGCGCCGCGGCGCAGTTCACCGTCGACGATGAGGCCGGCGCCGAGGCCGATCTCGCCGGTCAGGTAGATCATGTTGGACACCCCGGCCCAGGAGCCGAAGCGCTGCTCGGCGACGGCGCCGAGGTTGGCGTCGTTGTCGGCGGTCACGGCGTGCTTGGGGTCGCGCATGGCCTGGCGCAAGCGCCCGGTGAGGTCGAAGTCGGTCCAGCCGAGCATGGGGGCGCGCTGGACGACGCCGTCGTTGTCGATCATGCCCGGGACGGCGACGGCGAGGCCCAGGATCTGGCGGCCTTCGGTGTTCATCTTGTCCACGGCGCGCTTGGCGAGCCCGGCGAGCGCGGAGACCGACTTGCCGGGGGTGGCGCCGGCGCCGTCGTGGGCGCGGCGCCAGGACAGGAGGCGGTTCCCGGCGAGGTCGACGGCGACGAGGGTCATGTAATCCACATTGATCTCGACGCCGAGGGAGGCGTAGTAGCCTGTGTCGACGGACAGGAGCACGGCCGGGCGTCCGATGTTGCCGATGACCGAGCCGGATTCACGCAGGACGCGGCGTTCGATGAGCTCGGCGACAAGGGAGGAGACGGTGGCCTTGTTGAGACCGGTCTTGGCGGCGAGGTCGGCGCGCGAGCACCGGCCTTCGGCCCGTACCTGGCGGAGCACGAAGCCGAGGTTGTTGGCCCGCACGTCGGTGAAGTCGGCGCGCTTGGCGCGCCCACGGGCTTCGTCGCCGATGTTCCCGGCCGACTTCGATGCTATGCGCATCGCCATGTCATCCTCCTGCTGCAACTCTTGGCCCGCTCTCGGCGAGGTCCGGGAGCCATTGGCATTGTCGGGGATGGCGACAAGTGGTCGTCGGGCAGTCCCTGACAGTGGGCTACGCGCACGGTCAGCCACGAGACCCGTTCCCGAATCGTGATCAATCCGCGTCCGTTTCGCCGGACCCCCGGCTTGTGTGGGGTGTCACCGTGCGCTACTTTAGTTTATCGAATAGCCGAACTAATTGGCGGCCGCACCCCCCAAAAGCCCTCACAACTCAGTACGACCGAAAGGACAGCAACGTGGCTACTCCCTCAGACGGGTCGATCTTCCGACGCCGCTCCCTGTTCAAGGCCGCCGGACTCGGCGTCGCCGGAGCCGCGGGCCTGCCCGTCATCGCCGCTTGCAGCGACATCGAGTCGGGCTCGGGGACCGCGCAGGTCACCGAAGGCTTCGACTTCCTTCCCACGTACAAGGAATACGCACTCCCGGTCCAGCCCGACCTGGTGGGTGAGCCTCCGAACCACCCCTCCGGGTTCACGAGCTACCCCGCCACGGTCGACGGCGTCGAGACCGCCGCCGCCGGCGGCGAGTACGAGATCACCGTGCCGATGTGGGGCTCGCCGCCCTCCAAGGACGACCCGTACTACGCCGCCCTCCAGGAGGCCTGGGGAGGCACCAAGATCAACCTGCGCCACGCCGACGGCAACACCTTCGCGCAGACCTCGGTCCAGTGGCTCCAGGCCAACGAGTTCGGCGACGCCATCAACATGTTCGGCTGGATGACCGACGCCCACCCGAACTTCCAAGAGACGGTGATCAACACCTTCTACGACCTGACCGACATCGTGAAGGGCGACATCAGCGACCGCTGGCCGCTCCTCGCCGGCGAGCCCACCGCGTCGTGGGGGCAGTCGGTCTGGTCGACCGACCCGACCGACCCCGAGACCGCCCGCGTCTTCGGCGTCCCGCAGAACTTCTCCGGCGGTCCGGGCAACGCCATGTTCGTCCGCACCGACCTGCTCGAGGCCGCGAACCTCACCATGCCGACCACGGTCGAGGAAGTCCTCGAGGTCGCGCGCGCATGGACCGACGGCGCCGCCGGCAAGTGGGCCTTCCTGGGCCTGGACTACGTGACCCCGGAGTGGTTCGGCCTCGCCTCGAGCCCCGGCTGGTCGTACATCGACGGCGAGCTGGTCCACAACTGCGAGCGGCCCGAGTACACCGAGTGGCTCGAGTTCCGCCGCACCTGCTGGGACGAGGGCCTGGTCCACCCGGACACCCCGACCGGGACCCTGGACGGGCACGCCCTGCACGTCGCCGGGACCATCCTCATGTCGCAGGACGGCATGTCCTGGTGGTCGGACTTCACCAACCAGGTCGTGGCCGGCACCGCGACCGGCATCGTCGATCCGATCGGCGCGATCGGCTTCAACGGCCGCACCCCGATCCGCTACGTCGGCAAGTCCGTCGATGGCTGGACCTTCTTCAACAAGGACCTCTCAGAGGACCAGGTCCGCGAGCTCCTCGACGTCATGAACTTCTGCTCCGCGCCCTACGGCACCAAGGAGTACGAGCTGCTGAACTACGGCGTCGAAGGCGTCGACTTCGACTACGGCGACGACGGCATCCCGGTGTTCACCGAGTCCGGCACCACCACCGTCCAGGCTCCCGTCAACTACAAGACGATGTCGGGCCAGGTGCAGACCTTCCTCACCGGCGACCCCGACTTCGTCCAGCGCCGGTTCGAGTACAACGCGGTGCAGAAGGACTTCGCCGAGACGGACATCTTCGCGGGCCTGCGCGTCGAGGGCCCGGCGGACTACAAGACCGCCGCGCAGACGCTCCAGGACCAGCAGGACGACATCGCGTACGGCCGCGCCGAGCTGTCCTCGATCCCGGACATGGTCGAGACGTTCATGAGCTCCGGTGGCGAGGCCGCCCGCGAACACTTCCTCAGCGCCTACACTCAGGCGCAGAGCAAGTAGCGCTCCGGCCGGGCGGCGGGGACCCGCCGCCCTGCCCCTTTTTCCTTCTCGTTCACCGCCCCGGAACACAATGACTGGAATTCTCTAGCGATGGCAGCAATCCAGACCTCATCGCCCCCGGCCGCGGGCCGGGCAGCGGCACCACCCATCATCAGGCGCAGGCGAACCCTCCGCCAGCGGCTCCGCCACGACTGGCCCCTGCTCCTGATGACACTCCCCGCGCTGACGCAGCTGGCCTTGTTCTTCTACTGGCCCTCGGCTTGGAACATCATCGCGTTCATGGACTACAGCCCCTACCGGCCGTTCTGGGAGAACCCGTTCGTCGGCGTCGCCTGGTTCCAGCGGCTGTTCTCGGACCCGTACTTCGTGCCCGCGCTGCTGAACACGCTGAAGTTCTCGGCGCTCAACCTGATGTTCCTGTTCCCGCTGTCGATCATGCTGGCCCTGCTCATGCACTCGGTCATCTCGACCAAGGTCCGCAGCGTCTTCCAGTCGATCGTCTACCTGCCCTACTTCTTCTCCTGGGTCCTGGTCGTGACGATCTTCGTCCAGGTGCTCGGCGCCGACGGCCTTGTCAGCAACTGGATCCTCGGCATCGGCGGCGACCGGCTCGACATCATGTCCGACCCGAGCACGTTCACGTTCCTGGCCTGGCTGCAATGGGTCTGGAAGGACGCCGGCTGGGGCATGATCATCTTCCTGGCCGCGCTCGCCTCGATCAACCCGAGCCTCTACGAGGCCGCCGCGGTCGACGGCGCGAGCCGCTGGAGGCGGCTGTGGCACATCACCCTGCCTGGCATCAGGCCCGTGATCGTGCTGCTGCTCATCCTCCACATCGGCAGCATCCTCACGGTCGGCTTCGAGCAGTACCAGCTGCAGCGCCAGGCCGTGGGATACCAGACCACCGAAGTCCTCGACACTTTCGTCTACTACCGCGCCATCCAGACCGCGCAGTACTCGTTCGGCACGGCGGCGGGCCTGTTCAAGGGCGTGATCGGGTTGATCCTGATCCTCGTCGCGAACAACGTCGCGCACCGCCTCGGAGAGCAAGGGATCTACCAGAAGTCATGACCACCACTGCTGTCCGCACGAAGTCCCTGCGCAAGAACCTGCGCCCCTCATGGGACGAGGAGCCGTCGATCTTCGGGAAGTTCGTCAAGGCGGCCTTCCTCGTCTGCTACGCCGCCGCGATCATCCTGCCGATCTGGGCGGTCGTGGCGACCAGTTTCGCCAGCGAAAAGGCCCTGCACGCCGCCGGCGGGAACCTGCTGCTGCTGCCGACCGACCTGAGCGTGCAGGCGTACCAGGACATTCTCGGCGGCGGTGCGCTCACCAACTCCCTGCTCCTGACCCTCCTGCTGACCGCGGGCGGCACCGCACTTTCGATGGTGCTCTCCATCGGCGCCGCGTACGGGCTCTCGCGGCCCGGCTCGATCCTGCACCGGCCGCTGCTGATGCTGGTGCTGTTCACGTTCCTGTTCGGGCCCGGGATGTTCCCCAGCTACCTGGTGGTGCAGCAACTGGGCCTGCTCGACACGTACTGGTCGCTGATCCTGCCGACGGCGCTGAACGCGTTCAACCTGATCGTGCTGCGCGCGTTCTTCATGAACAGCGTGCCGACCGAGCTGATCGACGCCGCGAAGATGGACGGGGCGGGCGAGTTCCGCATCCTGTTCAGGGTCGTGCTGCCGATGTCGAAGGCGATCCTCGCGGTCATCGCGCTGTTCTACGCGGTGGGCTACTGGAACATCTACTTCCAGGCGGTGCTGTACACCCCGGGTGTGGAGACCCAGCCGATCCAGGTGGTCCTGCAGCGGATGCTCATGTCCACGCAGGGCGTGCCCGGCACCGACATCGGGCAGTACCAGGCCGCCGAGGCGGCCCCGACCGCGGCGCTGAAGATGGCCGTGGTCGTCTGCACGATCGTCCCGATCGTGATCATGTACCCGTTCATCCAGAAGCACTTCACGAAGGCGATCATCACCGGCGCCATCAAGGGCTGATGTCTTCGTCGCGAAGGGCCGTCTCCGCATCGGGAGGCGGCCCTTTCACGTCCCTCGCAAATGCGGCGCAACTCCCCGAATTCGCCTCAATCCCCAGTTGGGAAGGGTCCTGACTCGACGGTCGGACCCCGCCGATTGCTACACTCCCGACTGCCGCAGCGGCTCACCTCTACGCCGGAAAAGGGTTACGAATGCCTCCTCGGTTCAGCGCCATCATCCGTCGGATGCCGTCCATCGGAGCCCTCATCCGCCGGAAGCCGGTCATCGGAGCCGTCGCCGTGGTCGCGGTCTTGGCACTGACTGCCGGCATCCTCGCCTCGACGCTCGGCGGACCCCAGCTCCACTTCAAAGCGGCTCCCGCGCCCTCCTCGGAGAAGGTGCCGGGCCCCGCGTTCGCCGCCCAGCAGCTCCTTGACGAGGCCGACCTCACCGGCGAGTTCAGCTTCGTGCTCTACGACAGGGTGGAGGACCGGTACCTGCTCAGCCACGACGCCGACGAGGTCCACTTCTCGATGTCGATCTCCAAGATCCTGATCGCCGTCGGGGCGCTCCAACGCGGAGCCGACGCGTCCGAAGTGGCCCAGATGCTCTCCTGGAGCGACGATCCGATCGCCAACGGACTGTGGGGCGTCGTGGAGGGCCCGGCCGTCATCGAGGAGCAGGTGGAGGCGATGGGGCTCGAGTACACGGAGCCCTCGCCGGAGTGGGGGCGATGGGGCGACACGTGGATCTCCGCCTCGGACATGGTGCGCGTCTACGAATACGTCCTCACCGAACTGCCCGAAAGCGATCGCACCGTCATCATCGACGCTTTGATCGCGACGACCGAGAAGGGATCGGACGGCTACGACCAGACCTTCGGCATCCCCGACGCCGCAGGCGATCTCGACTGGGCGGTCAAGCAGGGCTGGGGCTGCTGCAAGCCCGACCGCTTCCTGGTCTCGACCGGCACCATCGGCTCCGACCACCGCTACATCGCGGCGATCTTCGGCGCCTTCGACGAGACCCGAATCGACGAAGCGCGATCCGCCGAGGAGATGACCACCGTGGCCGCAGGCCTCATCGCCGCCATCCCGGATCAGGCCTGACCTCGGCGGCCGCCCGCTCCTTGCACGTCCCCCGCGCCGCGCGAGGAGTGAAAGCCCAGTGAGAGCGAACTGAAAGGCAAGGGGCGCAGGCTGGCTGCACAGGAAGCGAACTGGTGCAGTTCAGGAGCAGAGAGGCGCCCCCATGCGTTATGCCATCGAAGTCCGGGGACTGAAGAAGTCCTTCGGCGAGGTCCAAGCCCTCAGCGGCGTGGATCTCGCCGCCGCCCCCGGCACCGTGCTCGGGGTACTCGGCCCCAACGGCGCGGGCAAGACCACGGCCGTCCGCGTCATGTCCACCCTCACCCGCCCCGACGCCGGGAGCGCCCGCGTCCTCGGCCTCGACGTCACCACCGAGGCCGCCAGAGTCCGTGAGCGCATCGGTCTCACCGGCCAGTACGCCGGGCTCGACCCGAACCTCTCCGGCGAGCAGAACCTCGTCCTCGTCGCCCGCCTCCTCGGCGCTTCTCGCCGCCAGGCCAAGACCCGCGCGAACGAGCTCATCGAGCGGTTCGACCTCGCCCACGCCGCCACCCGCGCCGCGAGCAAGTACTCAGGCGGGATGCGCCGCCGGCTCGACCTCGCCGCCTCGATCGTGCGCCGACCCGAAGTGCTGTTCCTCGACGAGCCGACCACGGGCCTCGACCCGAAGAGCCGCAACGGCTTGTGGGAAGTCGTGCGTGAACTCGTCGCCGCGGGCACCACGGTGCTGCTCACCACCCAGTACCTGGAGGAGGCCGACCAGCTCGCCGACTCGATCGCGGTCATCGACACCGGCCGCGTCATCGCCTCCGGCACGCCTTCGCAGCTCAAGCAGGCCGTCGGCGGCCAGGTGCTGCGCCTGTCCCCCGCCCGGACCGAGGCCGCCGAGCAGCTGGTCCAACTCGCCGAACGGTCCGTCGGAGCCAAGGCCCGCAGCGAGGACGGCGCGGTCATCGTGCCCGTCGCCCACGCCGGAGAGGCCCAGGCCGTCATGGCCCGCGTCAACCAGGCCGGGATCGACCTCCACGGCTTCGGCCTCCACGAACCGACCCTCGACGAGGTGTTCCTGAGCCTCACCGGCCACCGCACCGCCCCTGCGACGCAAGAGAAGGAGCTGGCCGCATGACCACCCTCGATACCGACACCACCTGGACCACCACGCGCGGGACCTTCGCCCAGTCGGCCTCAATGACGGCCCGCTCGCTCGCCTCGATCCGGCACCAGCCCGCCCAGCTGGTCGAGTTCTTCATGATCCCGCTGATGATCCTGCTCTCGATCACCTTCTTCATGGGCGGCCAGATGATGGGCTCCTGGCAGGACTTCCTCCAGTACGCCGGGCCGACCATCATCGCGATGGGCCTGTTCTTCGCCGTGCCCGCCACGGGCCTGAGCCTGTACGGCGACATCAAGGAAGGCGTGTTCGACCGCCTCACCGCCATGCCCGTCTCCCGCTTCGCGCTGCTCACCGGGCGAGTCGCCGCCGACATGGTCAAGCACATGTGGGCGCTGCTGGTCGTGGGCGGCGTGGCGTTCGCGATCGGCTACCGCGCCGACGGCGGCGTCCTCGGTACGGCCGCCGCGGCCGGGGCGCTCCTGCTGTTCCTGTTCGCCTCGTCCTGGACCATGGCACTCGCCGGACTCACCGCCAAGAGCGAGGAGCAGATCCAGACTTGGATGATCAGCCTGCTCATGCCGTTGGCCTACACCTCCTCGATCTTCGTGGAGATCGAGACGCTGCCCACCGCCGTGCAGTGGTGGGCAAAGATCAACCCGCTGACGGCACTGGCCGACACGATGCGAGTCTTCCTCAATGGAGAGACGCCAGGCGGCGAGGTCCTCGCGCTGCTCGGTTGGTGCGCCGCGATCATCGCGGTGTTCGTGCCGCTCTCACTGCGCGCCTACCGGCGCAAGCTCATGGACTGAGCCGCCCCGTCTCAGCGGGCCGCCGATCATTCGGTATGGCCGCACGGCATCGAGCACGATCCGCAAGGCCGATCCGCGCTATGCGGCGAACGGCCAGGCGCTCTGTTCGAGCATCGCGGCGGCCCGGGCCTCCAAGCCGGGGTCGCCGATCTCCTGTGCCACGGCCACGAGCTGGCGGAACAAGTGCAGCGAGGTCTCGGAGAATTGCAGGTACTTCGGCAGGTTCGCCTCGGCCGCCTCCAGCACGCTGCGGGACTCGTCGAGCTTTCCCAAGCGGCGCAGGCAGATCGACTCGGCAGTGCGGGCGCCGATGACGTTCTCGGCGTTGCCGGCCCGCTTGGCCGCCTCGGCCGCCTCGCGCAGCGACACCAGCAGCCCGGCCGGGTCGTCCCCGTGCTCGGCGTCGAGCCGCCACAGGTGCTCCACGATGACGGAATCGGCCAGGTCCGCGCCGAACTCCGCCTCCGCCTGGAGCGCGCGGACGAGCAGGCGGCGTGCCGCGGGATAGTCGTCGGCCGCCATGCGGTCGCTCGCACGGGCCTGGAGCGACATGACCAGTCCGAACCGCTCGCCGAGCCGTTCGAATATCGCGTGGCACTCCGCCATCTCGGCGCGGGCGCGCTCCCCATCGCCCTCTCTATAGGACACGTCAGAGAGGAACAGCAGCGCGATGCCCCGGGCCCAGGCGTCCCGGTCCGGGTCAAGCCCTGCCTCGATCGCGCGCAGGCCCATCCCGTCCCCGGCCAGCAGCGCACGGACGATCGGGACCATCCGCAGCAGCGGCTCGGATTCGTAAAGGTCGTGCCGTTCGATGAGCACTTGGGCCGCTTCATACTCGGCGTCGACCTCGACCGGGTCGAGCCAGCCCGACCACATGCCCCAGTTGCCGGCCAGCGCGACCTTCGCGCGGTAGATCGGCGCCACCTCCCCGGTCATGGCCCGCACCTCGCGGGCGAGTTCCTGGCCTTCGCGGCGGTAGCCGCGCATCCACCAGTACCACGAGAGCGGGGCCAGGGCCCGGTGCGCGAGCTCGGCGTTCCCGGCGTCGATCATGCGGCGAATCGCGGCGGTGAAGTTGCCGTGGTCGGCCGCGAGCCGGTCGAGCCATGCCACCTGCTCGGCGCTCATGAGGTGCGGTTCGGCCTGCTCGGCGCGGACGGCGAAGTGCTGGGCGTGGGCGGTGCGGCGCTCGGCGGTCTCGCCCACTTCGGCCAGGCGCGCTGCGGCGTATTCGCGGACGGTCTCCAGGAGCCGGTAGCGGCCTTCGGGGAGCCGCTGGACGAGGGACTTGTCGACGAGCCCCGCGATGGTGTCCACGTCGGTGTCGCAGACCTCGCAGGCGGCGTCGAGGTCGGCGCCGCCGTTGAAGACCGAGAAGCGCGCCAGCGCGAGGCGTTCGGCCGGGTCGAGCAGGTCCCAGCTCCAGTCGACGACGGCGCGAAGGGTCCGCTGCCGGGGCGCGGCGGTGCGGTCGCCGCGGGTGAGCAGGCCGAAGCGGTCGTCGAGGCGGGCGGCGAGGTCGGTGAGGCTCATGGTGCGCAGGCGGGCGGCGGCGAGTTCGATCGCGAGCGGCAGGCCGTCGAGGGCCGCGCAGATGCGGGCGGCGATGGCCGCGGCATCGGTATCGAGGGTGAACGAGCGGTCGGCCCCGGCGGCGCGTTCGGCGAAGAGGCGAACGGCCGCTGAGGGTTCGGTGTCGTTGCCGGGCAAGGCGAGCGGGGCCAGCGCGTAAACGTGTTCGCCGGTGATGCCGAGCGGTTCGCGGCTGGTGGCGAGCACGGAGACACCAGGGGCGCGTGGCAGCAGGAACGCGACGAGTTCGGCGGCCGCGGCGATGACGTGCTCGCAGTTGTCGACCACGAGCAGCAGTTCGCGTGCGCCGAGCGCTTCGACGAGGCGGTCCAGGGGAGGGCCGGCGCGGCGGGACAGGACCGATTCGGCCAGGCCGAGCGCGTCGAGCACGACTTCGGGCAGGCGCGAGGCGTCGGTGAGGGGCGCGAGTTCGACCAGGCGCACCGTCTGGGCGCGGGACTCGAGGAGGCGCGCGGTCTCGACGGCGAGGCGGGTCTTGCCGGTGCCGCCGGGACCGGTGAGGGTGACGAGCCGGTTCGCGGCCAGGAGCGCGGGCAGCGCGTTCAGTTCGCGTTCGCGGCCGATGCAGGCGGTGAGCGGCCGGGGCAGGCGGCTCGCCTGCTGCTGCGGGGAGGCGGACGGTTCGACGCCGCGGAGCACGTCGAGGTGGGCGGCGGCGAGCACCGGGGAGGGGTCGACGCCGAGTTCGTCGGCCAGCTCGGCGCGCACCGATTCGTGGACGGCGAGGGCCTCGGCGCGGCGTCCTACGGCCGCGAGGGCGCGCATGTAGCGGGCGGCGTCGGGTTCGGCGAGGGGGTCGGCGGCGTGGCGGGCGGCGAGGTCGGCGAGCACGGCGTCGGCTCCGTCCAGAAGCAACCGGGCGTCGATGAGCGAGGCCGCGACGGCTTCGCGGCGGACCGTGAGCCGAACGAGGGCGGCCTGGGCGAACTCGTGGTCGTCGAGTGCGGACGGACCGCACCAGAGCGCGAGGGCAGACGCGGCGAGTTCGAGAACCTTCGTCGGCGAGTCCTCTCTGGAGGCCGCTTCGGTCTGTGTCGCTCTATGTTCGAATTCGTCGAGATCAGTAGTCGCGTCCGTAAGTCGGTAGCCGCCGGGTCGGCTCTCGATGTGATCACCGAGCACGCGGCGGAGGCGGGAGAGCTGAGTGTGGAGGGCGCCGGGGGCGTTCGCGGGCGGCTCGCCGGGCCAGAGCGCGTCGATGAGCGCGGCGGCGGATACGGTGGTCCCGGGCTCGAGTGCGAGCCGGGCCAGCAGGGCGCGCTGACGACCGGCGGGAACGATGAACTCGGCGCCCGACTCGTCGAGCACCCGCAGCGGTCCCAGCAGCTCCACACGCATGGGGTCTATCTTGCCGCGCGGAAGCGACCGGAGCGGACCCGGTCCGGGCCGGGGCGCCGCGAGAGATCCTGAGTGGAATCTGCTACTTGCATGAACAGGTTGTGACGACATATCAGTGCTTTTCTGTCAACTTCCCGACTGATCGGCCATACGACTCGATCGCGCACGTACTGTCGTTCACAAAACCCCGAAGTGAAGACTCCCCTTGTGAGGTGCGGTGTCCGCCATGGCGATCAGACTCGATTACCACCACGATTCCCAGTTCCGCACGTCCGCCTCTCCTGATCCGGAAGGAGAACCTCCCATGAGCGCCGGCCCAGCAGACGCGCACGTCTCCGGCTACTGCGTCGAGTTCACGCTCGAGACCCTGGACAACGGGACCCAGGTGCTCCTCGCCCACGACCCCGACGGCGTGGCCGCCGCCGTGGCCACGATCGTGGCCGCCGACCTCGTGCAGGTGGCGACCGCGCTCGTGCGCGACCGGCCCGGCTACCAGCCTGGCGGAAGGCCCGACCACGGCCTGAAGATCATCGCCGACAAGGCCGCCGAGGTGGGCGCGCTCGCGTACTTCGGCCCCGGCGGCGAAGACTACGGGCCGGGTGCGTGGGTCACCTACTCGAACGAGCCGCAGGCTTCGAAGGTCCGGCTCTACCGGGACATGGACACGGCAAGCACGTTCCCGGCGGACGCCCACATCGCACTGAGCACGCTCGCCCGCGCGGTCGAGGACTTCCGCTCCACGGGCGGCCTGCGCCCCGGGATCTGCATGTGGCGGCCGAGCACCGTGTGGTGAGGTCCCTCGGGCGGCATAGCGGCCCGGCATCGGTCCCACTCGGCGAAGTTTGCAAGCCGTGAATGTGCGCGGTCGGCGAAGCTTGCGAGCCGCAAATTCGCGCGGTTGGATAGTCTTGGGCACCATGAGCAGCAGTACTGTGCCCTCCAATGCCGCGTTTTCGAGCACTGCGCCTTCCAACTCCGTGCCTTCCGGCGAGGTGGCGGAGCACGACCTGGTCGCCGTGCGCTTCGCCGAGCCTTCGGATGCGTCCGAAATCGCGGTGATCGTCAACCACTACATCGAGCACGGCACCGCGAACTTCCGCACCGAGCCGCAGACGGCGGCCGACTGGGAGCACGAGCTCGCCGAGTACGGCCGCCGCTACCCCTGGCTGGCAGCGGAGTTCGACGGCCGCGTGGTCGGCCTGGCCTACGCCAAGCCGTGGAACGCCCGGGAGGCGTACGACTGGACCGCCGAGGCCACGGTGTACGTCGCGGACGGCCAGCGCGGCAGACGCGTGGGCTCGACCCTGTACCGCGAGCTGTTCGAACGGCTCGAGGCGCAGGGCTTCCGCAGCGTCATGGCGCAGGTGACGAGCCCGAACCCGGGAAGCGAGGCGCTGCACGCGGCGTTCGGCTTCGAACTCGTGGGCTCTATCGCGGCCGCGGGCTACAAGCACGGCGAATGGCGCGACGTGGGCATCTGGCAGAAGACCTTCTCCGACCTCGCCAATCCACCGGCCCCGACCATCCCGGTCGACCGCTAGCGCAGTTCCAATGAAGCTCTCATCGTTCTCTCCTGAAACGCGGAGTCCCCGTCCGTAATCTTCGGTGCAAGGGGAAACGAAAACTCCTGAGGGGGTGACACGCCGCAAGGCGCGTCGAAACCTAAGTGATGGGTGTGGGGTAGCAATCGGGCCCGGAGCAACAGC
>DATABR010000293.1:0-4678 GCA_036259435.1 Glycomyces sp. | reverse complement strand
GGGAGTCGTACGACTCCCGACCTTCGGTGTTGCCGGTCGCCGTCGCGCGATCCTTCACCTTCCAGCGGGGCGAACTTCCTTCAGAAGTCTTGAACATTTCGCATAAATCGGGCAATCTGATTGCGCGATAACCGAACCGCGCCTTCCTCGGCGCGACGACGACTGGAGCCTTATGCGTACCCCGCCCCGCCTGGTGGCGCTCACCGCGCTGACCTCGCTCGCCGCCCTCACCTTCACGTCCGCCGCCGCCGCCCCGGCCACCGCGCAGGAGACCGCCCAGAGCGGCGACCTCTCCGTGCTGTCCTACAACATCGCGGGCCTCCCGCTCGGCATCGGCGACGGCGACCCCGAGGCCAATACTCCGATCATCGGCTCCCGGCTGGGCGCCTACGACATCGTGCACGTCCAGGAGGACTTCAACTACCACGCGGCGCTCTACGCCGCCGACGACCACCCGCACCGCACCGCCACCAGCGGCGGCGTGCCCTTCGGCGACGGCCTCAACACCCTCTCCGACATGCCCTTCGAGGACTTCCAACGCGTCAAGTGGAACGACTGCGCCTCCGGCTCGGGCGACTGCATCACCCCCAAGGGCTTCACGTTCATGCGCGCCCGCCTCGCCGAGGGCGTCTGGGTCGACCTCTACAACCTCCACACCGACGCCGGGGTCGAAGCGGCCGACATCGCCGCCCGCGAGAAGAACCTCGCGCAGGTCGGGGCCTTCATGGCCGAGCACTCCGCCGGGAACGCCGTGATCGTCTACGGCGACACCAACACCCGCTATACCCGCGGCGACGGCATCGCCGAGTTCGCCTCCGGGAACGGCCTCACCGACCCATGGGTCGAACTCATCCGCGGCGGCGACGCCCCCGACGAGGGCGACGAAGCGCTGGTCTGCGACGACGCCACAGTGGACGACAACTGCGAGGTGGTCGACAAGATCCTCTACCGCTCCGGCGACCACGTGAAGCTCGACGCCGGCCAGTACCGCAACGAGCACGCCGCCTTCAGGGACGACAGCGGCGAGAACCTCTCCGACCACTACCCGCTCGCCGTCGACTTCGCCTGGTCGACCGGCAGCGACTTCACCCTCAGCGACCAGTTCGGCGGCCCCCACGGCGACTTCTTCACCGACGTTGACGATCTCGACGCGAACGACGCCGCCCGGACCCTGCGCCTGCGCGCGGGCGAGCGGGTCGACCAGATCGGCGTCACCCTCGCCGACGGCACCGTCCTCAATCACGGCGGCAACGGCGGCACCCTCCACGAACTCGTGCTCAACACGGGCGAGCATCCGGTCTCACTGCACCTGTGCCGGGCCAAGCACAACGACCACACTCGGATCTTCTACGCCCGTTTCACGACCAACACCGGCCGCACCCTCGCGGCAGGCACCACCACCGGCGACTGCACCACCTACACCGCGCCGAACGGCTGGCAGATCGCCGGATTCCACGGCCGGGCCGGAACGGCCGTCGACAAGACCGGCGTGGTCTACACCCGCCGCTAGACCCCACGCTCGACACCGAGTTGGACGCGAGCCACGACGCAAGCTATATTTGGTCACTCGTCCAGGACGATTGACCAAGGAGCAGCGATGCCGGTGCAAACCAACGCCGAACGCGGACGGGCGGCGCGAGCGCACCTGCTCGCCGCCGCCCGAGACCTCATCGGGGAGATCGGCTGGAACGCCGTCAGCACCCGCATCCTGGCCGAACGCGCCGGCGTCCGCTCCGGACTCGTCCACTACCACTTCGAATCCCTCCAAGCGCTGCTGCGCCAAGCCACCCTCGAAGCGATGGGCGAGATGCTCGACGGCACCACCGCGCTCCTCACCGCCGCCGAGAACCCCGCCGACGGCATCGACGCGATGCTGGCTGAACTCGACCGCTACACCGGCGAGGATCCCGCGTCGCTGCTGTTCATCGAGGCCTACCTCGCCGCCACCCGCGACCCGCTCCTGCACGAGCGCATGAAGGCGCTCATGCTCGACTTCCGCGGCACCCTCGCCGCCGCACTCGGCCGCGCAGGCCACCCCGCCCCCGCCGACGCCGCGGCCTTCACCATGGCCGTCTTCGACGGCCACCTCCTCCACAAGGGCCTCGACCCCGGCCTCTCGGCCTCCCGCATCGCGCCCCTCCTGCGCCAGATCACCAGCACCGCAACGAAAGGAGCACGCGAATGAAAGCCGTCATCTGCGGCGCGGGCATCGCCGGACTCACCCTCGCGCACCGCCTTCACCACCACGGATGGGACGTGCACCTCGTCGACCACGCGCCCGGGCCCCGTGCCCAGGGCTACATGATCGACTTCTTCGGCCCCGGCTACGAAGCCCTGACCACGATGGGCCTCGGGCCCGAACTGCACCGGGCCGCCAGCCGCGTCAGCGACATGCGCTACGTCGACGGCCGAGGCCGCATCACCGTCCGGGTCGACTACGGCCTGTTCGCCAAGGCCCTCGGCGGCCAGATCGCCAGCATCATGCGGCCCGAACTCGAACGGCTCCTGCGCGAATCACTCGCCTCCGAGGTGAACCTCCGTTACGGCACCACAGTCGACCGGATCGACGACGATAAGGCCGTGCTCTCCGACGGCACAACTATCGACGCCGACCTCATCGTGGGCGCCGACGGCGTCCACTCCCGCATCCGCTCGCTCGCTTTCGCCCCCGAGGAGGACTACCTGCGCTTCCTCGGCATGCACACCGGCGCCTTCACCTTCGCCGACCCCGAAGTGGCCGAGCGGGTCCGGGAGCAGTTCGTGCTCACCGAGACGCTCAACCGCCAGATGGGCCTCTACGGGATCGGCGGCGACGGCGTCGCGGCCTTCACCGTGCACCGCACCACCGATCCGGCCTTGCCCGCCGATCCGCGCGCGACGCTCCGACGCGAGTACGCCGGCATGGGGGAGCTGGCGGACCGGGCCCTCGAGTTGTGCCCGCCGTCCGACGAGGTCTACTACGACCAGGTCGCCCAGATCGACATGCCGCGCTGGCACGACGGACGGGTGGCCCTGGTCGGGGACGCTGCCTATGCGGTCTCGCTCGTGGCCGGTCAGGGCGCTTCGCTCGGTGTCGCGGGCGCGTACATCCTGGCCGAACGACTCCATGCGGCTTCTTCAGTGGCCGAGGGCATCGCCGACTACGAGGAGCGCTGGAAGCCGGTCGCGAGCGGCGTGCAGGAGGCGGCCCGGAACCGGGTCACCGAATGGTTCCTGCCGACATCGTCGGTCAAACTCCTGTTGCGGCGCTGGGGGTTCCGCGCCATGAACCTGCCCGGGCTCGACCGGCTCCTGGTCGGTTCGCTCTTCCCGAAGGACCACCGGTCCGTCGCCGAACTCAGCGCCTGAGCCCCGCCGGGTCGACCACGACGACGGCACCGCTGCTGCTTGCATCGCACTCCTCTCACGCATGACGTTCCGGATCGCCGGTGGCTGACAGAGTCTCGACGGCCGCAGTATGCGACTCGGGACTGTGAACCGTCGAACCTGCGTAGGCTGAAACCATGGGAGAGAACGGACCGCAACAGGCCACGAGCGCTGAGCATTCCACCAAGGGCGCCTACGTCACCGGTGGGGAATTCACCAGGGATACCAACTACATCGAGGACCGCGTGGTCGCCGATGTCGATGCCGTCCGGTCCGCGCCGGTCGAGGCCTCCTCGAAGATCGGCGACCCTCGCCTGGCCGGCCTCACCGAAGGCGCTCAAGCCTGGCCGGTCGAGCCCGGCCGCTACCGGCTCGTGGCCGCGCGTGCCTGCCCCTGGGCGCACCGCTCGATCATCATCCGCCGCCTGCTCGGCCTCGAAGACGTCATCTCGCTCGCGACCCCCGGCCCGGTGCACGACGTCCGCTCCTGGACCTTCGACCTCAACCCCGACGGTCGCGACCCCGTGCTCGGCACCGAACGGCTGCAAGAGCACTACCTCCGGCGCTTCCCCGGCTACCCGCGCGGCATCACCGTGCCCGCCCTAGTGGACATCCCCTCGGGAGGCGTGGTCACCAACAACTACCCGCAGCTGACCTTCGACTTCTCGACCCAATGGACCGCCTACCACCGCGACGGCGCACCGAACCTGATCCCGGGCGAGCTGATCGAGGACATGCTCCCGGTGATCGAGCGGGTCTTCACCGAAGTCAACAACGGGGTCTACCGCGCGGGCTTCGCCGGATCGCAGCGCGCCTACGACCTGGGATACAAGCGGCTCTTCAAGGCGCTCGACTGGCTGGAGGAGCGGCTGGCCGACCGCCGATACCTGATGGGGGACAACATCACCGAAGCCGATGTCCGCCTGTTCACGACGCTGCTGCGATTCGACCCGGTCTACCACGGGCATTTCAAGTGCAACCGGAACAAGCTCACCGAGATGCCGAACCTGTGGGGCTACGCGCGCGACCTGTTCCAGACGCCCGGTTTCGGCGACACTGTGGACTTCGACCAGATCAAGCGCCACTACTACGTGGTGCACGAGGACATCAACCCGACACAGGTGATCCCGGCGGGCCCTGACCTGGAGAACTGGGTCTCCGACCACGGCCGGGAGCGACTGGGCGGCAACCCGTTCGGCGAGGGCACAGTCCCAGGGCCGATCGCGGAAGAGGAGCAGCCACCGGGAGCCAACCCGCTCTATGGAAGGTGAGCCGAAGAAGCCAAAGAGGAGGCCGGGAACCGATCGGTTCC
>DATABR010000292.1:0-3818 GCA_036259435.1 Glycomyces sp. | reverse complement strand
CGCACCGAACGGTGCGGGCCCTCGACCTTGTCTCACAGTGTGATCAGTCCCGGTTCCCCGGTGGATCGGTGCTCTCCTCGTCTCCGGGCTTCCCCTCGTCCTTGAAGTCCGAGCCGTTCGAGACCAGGATGTAGATCGGGCTGCCCTTGGGGGCCGATCCGGTCATCGAGGTGGAGAACGCCTCGCCCTCTTTGCAGTCCGAGTCGAACTGGCCGGGCGCGATCGACGCGTCGAACCCTGCGTTCGCCACCCGCGAGCGGGCGTCGTCGGGGTCCATGCAGCCGATGGAGGGGATCGAGACGAGGTTCTTGCCGTTGACCATCTTGTCCGACGGCGCCTTCCAATCCTGCTCCTCCAGGCCCTTCACGGCTTGCTTGAGGATCGCCGCGCCGGTCTGGCGCACCTGCTCGTGGAAGTTCGCCGCGAGGCCGTTGTTCGCGGAGTTGTCGGGGTCGCCCACGAAGGTCGCGGTGGTCGCGTTCGGTGTCGAGGCGATGAACCAGTAGGAGCGGTCCGAATCGGCGGTACCGGTCTTGCCCATGACCGGCCGTCCGAAGTTCTCGGCTTCGCGGGCGGTGCCGCCGGTGCACTGCGTGCGGTCGGCCGAGTCGTACACGGGGCAGTGGGCGGCGCTGACGGCCGCGAGCGCGACGTCTTCGGGGATGGCCTGATCGCATTGCGGCGCTACGGCGTCGGCCCACTCGGTGCCGTCGGCTCCGATCACCTGCAGGACCGGCAGCGGTTCGCAGTGCTTGCCCTTGGCGGCGACGGTCGCGTAGGCCTCGGCCATGTCCATCGGAGTGGTGGTGTCGCCCATGCCGAGGGTGAACACGCCGTACGAGTCGAGGTTGTCGCGGTTTTGTTCGACGCCGCTGCCGGGGTAGAAGGTCACGCCCATCCGCTCGGCCACGTCGACCGCCTTCGAAGTGCCCACCATCTGCTGGAGCTGCGCGAAGGCCGTGTTGGAGGACCTGCCGAACATGGCCCACATGTTCATGGGACCACCGGAGGCGTAACTGCCGTCGTTGGTGGGGCACCAGTGCCGCACGCCGTCGTCGATGTAGCTGCCGCAGGCCGAATCCTCCTTGGCGGAGGCCGGGTACATGGTCGTGTACCGCTGGGGCGAGGGCAGTGTCATCTTGAGAGGGAATCCCTCTTCCAGGGCGGCGACCATCGTGAACATCTTGAACGTCGAGCCCGCCGGGAAGCCGGAGGATTGCTCGTTGCCGCTGAGGAGCGGGATGGTCGTGTTCGGATAGTTGGACGGCTTGCTGTCGTCGCCGTCCGAGCGCGGCCCGTTCTCGGTCTGGTCGAGGCTGTAGACGCGGTTCACCGCCATGGAACGGATGTGCCCGGTGCCCGGCGTGAGGGTCACCGATCCGAGCGCGCGCTTATCGTCGTCGTCGATCTTGTCGTGGATGGCGTCCATCGCCGACTGCTGAAGTTCGGGGTCGAGGCTGGTGACGATCTTGAAGCCGCCGCGCTTGAGCAGGCTGATGCGCTCGCGCTCGTCGGCGCCGAAGGCTTCCTGCTGGGACCACCAGTCCTTGAAGTAGTCGCAGAAGAAGCCCCAGTTCGGGGTCGCCACGTCGACGCACTCGCTGCGAACGGGCCGCGGGTTCAAGCCCAGCGGCAGCGCCTGCGCCTCGTCGGCCTCGGCCCGGGTGATCATCTCGAGGTCGGCCATGCGCTGGAGGATCCAGTTGCGGCGCTCCACGATCTGGGTGTCGTCGCCCTCGCCGTCGAGCAGTCCGTCTGCGTACGAAGGGAACTTCGGCAGCGACGCGAGCGTGGCGGCCTCGGCCGTCGTGAGTTCGCTGGGAGGCTTGTTGAAGTAGGAGTAGGAGCCGGCGTGCACTCCGTAGGCCTGATTGCCGAGGTAGATCACGTTGAGGTAGCCCTGGAGGATCTCCTCTTTGGACATCGTCTCCTCGATGCCCATGGCGTATCGAGCTTCTCGCAGTTTGCGTTCGTACGTGTCCTCGGACGCCTCGATCACTTCGTCGATGGTTGAAGCGGAGTAGATCAGGGTATTGCGTACGAACTGCATGGTGAGGGTCGACGCGCCCTGGGAGTCGCCGGCCTGGTTCGCCACGGCGGCCCGGACGATTCCGACCCAGTCGACCCCATTGTGCTCGTAGAACTTTGAATCCTCGGCGGCCAACAGAGCGTCGATCATGACTGGGGAGACCTCGTCGAGTTTCACCTCGCGGCGGTTTTCCTCATAGAAGGAGGTGATCAGTGTCTCGCCATCGGATGCGTACACATAGGACGTCTGCGGCAGCGTGGGCTTGGTGAGCTCCGTCGGCAACGACTCGAACGAGGCGACGCTGTCCTCGGCCACGAGGCCGGCGAGCCCGACGAGGGGGAAGGCGGCCGCGGCCGCGAGCACTCCAGCGAGGACGCCGCAGATCAGCAGAGCTATGGCGTCCCCAAGGGGACTCCGGTCGCGTTTCAAGGTCTCCACCGCCTCAGATTAGAACGTGCGTCGGGAAGTGCGGGAGCGGCTCGGTCCGTTGTCGGTCAGCGACACAAAGGCCGAGGACCGGCACGGGAGAGGCGAGTGCCCGGCATTGATACGCCGCAGCCCCGAATGGGAGATGCACACGTATCGGAATCGTTATTATCGCGAGTCGGCATCGCGTCGTGAACCGTAGGGGTGAAGGCGTCCCGCGGCGTCCGATTTTCATCTCGGAGAGTAGTCAAACCCTTACAAGAGGTGTAGGGTCCGTTCTGACGGCGACATTGTGTGATCGAGAGGTCACTCGACTGTAGTCGTCGGGGGGTATGAAGGGAACGATCTCACGGGGAGGTCATGCGGATGGGACTGCTGATCGACTGGACGACCAAGGCGCTATGTCAGGAAGGTGATCCTGATGCTTTGTTCGTACAAGGGGCAGAACAGAACAACGCGAAGAAGGTGTGCCGCGGCTGTCCGGTTCGGCTGGAATGCCTCGCCGACGCGCTCGACAATCGCATCGAGTTCGGCGTCTGGGGCGGCATGACCGAGCGGGAGCGGAGGGCGCTGCTCAGGCGGCACGCCGACGTCCGCTCGTGGAGGGCGGTGTTCGAAGTCGCCTTGGAGGAGGAGCAGCGGAGTGCCCGGAAGGGCAGTCGGCGTCGGATTCCGGTGAACGTCAACTTCTGAGCGGCGACCGAACAGGAAAGTCAGACCACCGCGCCCGAGACGGCCTCGCCGTCCGGGCGCGTTTTCACGCCCTCAGCGGTACGGCCTCAACCGCACTGTCCCGCACAGGGATCGGTCACGTTCCGGCCGCCGCCGCACCAAAGGCCCGCAAGTCGTCCAGGTCCACGACCTCGACCCCGAGGTTCGGGAGCCACCGCTGCGCCACCCCGGGACAGGCCGCCGCGTACCGCGCCGCCACCCGCTCCTCGGCCGCCCGCCGCCGCGCCAGGTCCGCGTGCGTCCGCAGCACCGCCGCCACCGGATCGTCCGCGTCCGCCTCTGCCAACGTCGCCGCCGCACCCAATGCTCGCTCGGCCGACAGGTCCGCCGCCACCGGTGTCACCCGGTTGAGGATCATGCCGTCCAGCGGCATCCGCTCCTCGGTCAACCGCCGCGTGAAGTACACCGCCTCGCCCACCGCGGCCGGCTCGGGGGCGGCGATGACCAGGAACGAGGTCTGGTCGTCCTGCAGCGCCCGGAACGTCGCCTCGGCGCGTTTGCGGAAGCCGCCGAAGGTGTCCTCCAGGCTCGCCGTGAACTCGGCCACGTCCGTCAGCAGATGCCCGCCGAGGACCTTGTTGAACACCCGCGTGAACACCGCCGCGCTCGCGCCCATGAGCGAGAGCATCGA
>DATABR010000291.1:0-4687 GCA_036259435.1 Glycomyces sp. | reverse complement strand
GGCGTGGCTGGCGGGGTTGCGCCACGGGGCGGCGGCGGCGGCAGGGTGCCACCACGGCGACGGCTGGGGCTGCGCCTGTGGCTGTCCCGCCGACGGTGCCCGCCACGCCTGCTGCGGATCGTGCGGTCGGCCCAGATCTGCCTGGGGCGGCTGGTTGCCGGAAGTCATGAGAGAAAGTCTAGGCCGGTTTCGCCGCCCCTTCGCCTGCCCCGCAATTCCGTAGCGTGCCGCACGGTCCACCGTCGACCCGCCGTCTGCGGGGCGCGCGAAAGTGAAGGACCCGCTCCACGAGCGCGAAGCGGGTCCTCAGGTCAGGTCGGCAGCGGGGTGACCGCCGTGGTGGGGTGGGTGGTAGAGGAAGACCTACTCCAAGGCGCCTTGGAGCTCCTTGTTCAAGGTTTCGGCTTCTTCCGGGGTCATCTCCACGACCAGCCGACCGCCGCCCTCGAGCGGAACGCGCATGATGATGCCGCGACCCTCCTGTGTCACCTCAAGCGGGCCGTCGCCTGTTCGCGGTTTCATGGCCGCCATTTTGGTCTCCCCTCGATCCAATGCCGCAGGTTGCGACTCGACGTTGCTAGATCAAGTTTCCCTGATGAGGAGGGCAGAGGCCAACTCGCCCCTCCGGGTATGTGACAAAGATGCGTAGGAATCACCTGAAAAGTACCATTTGCGACTTGAGTGATTTTTCTTAACGGGCTGTGAAGCCAGTCACTTACTCTTCAGGGTCCTGCTCGTGCTCGACGCCCAAAAGGAACGAAGTGCCCTCAAGTTCCCTTCCGTACGGAGACACGAACGTCGGCAGCTCCTTCGGGCCGAGCGAGCGGATGTACGACCAGAATTGGCGCACCGCCTCCGCCTTGTCCACCGCCTCGATCGGCATCGAGAGCGTCACGAGCCAGTCGCTGCGCCGCTCGGGTGTCGGCAGCGTCCGGACCAGGTGCTCCCACGCGTCCGGGTACAGCTCGGTCCAGCCCTCGGCGGCCTCGTTCTCGGCGTCGTAGACCCGCACGGTCTCCACCGTCTTCGCGGGCTCCCGCAGGCGGCGGCGGTAGACGACCGCGCCCCCCTTGACCTCACCGAGCGCGTACACGCCCTCCGGGCCGGCCAGAGCGACCTCGTCGCCGTCAGCGGTGCGCTCGGGCAGCGCGGCGTCGGGCTCGACCGATTCGATCTCGTAGGCCTGTTGGTCGGTGTATTCGTCTTCGTCCAACGCCAGGAGCCAGTAACGCATGGGCTTATCCCATCACGCGTCGCCGCGGGGCGTCTTCTCCCCGTCGTCCTCGCGCCGTGCCTCACTTTCGGCGCGTTCACCTTCGGTCGCCACCGCGGCCTCGGGGTCCGCGAAGCGGTCGCCGTCGCCGTCGGAGTCCTCGGCGGGCCGGAACGTGTCCTCGTCGAACAGCGGTTCCGCGTCGATTCCCGCCGGCTCGTCTTGCCCGCCGCCGACTTGCGCCTGCAGCACCGCGATCTGCTCGTCCTTGCGGCCGATCTCCCAGGCCAGGCGGTACAGGGCCGCGTCCACTTGGTCGGTGCGGTAGCCGCGCAGGCCGGTGTCGAACTTGACGGAGGCGACGGCGGTCTCGTCGACCGCCTCACCGTCGCCGAGTCCGAGCGGGGCCCCGGCGGGGGCGATGTCCAGAAGCGTGTCGCGGCCGGTGGCCCACACGACGATCGAGAAGGCGATCCACACGCCGATGACGGCGACGATGACCGGCAGCACGAAACCCACGAGCGGTTCCTCCAAGCAGCTCTAAGCGAAGAACGCGAAATAGGCGAACAGCGCCATTGTGCAGACCGCGAGCGTCACTCCGAGACGCGGGTTGTGGGGCACGACCGCCTTGATGGGTTTCCCGCTCCGGTCCAGCAGCGGCAGTCGGGGCCGGTTGGCGGCTCCGACCAGCAGGTATCCCACGAGGGTGGCCATCACCGGCGGCAGGAACGTGACCCACCAAGAGGACTCGCCGCCGCCGGTGATCGCCAGATAGATCATCTGACCGGCGAAGCACGCGATCATGCACGCGCCGTAAATGAGGAGCTCGCGCAGAATGTGGTGCGCCTTCGGCAGCAGGGTCGGGCGCTGGGCGGCCCGCACGGTCGCCGTCAGGGCGGCCTCGGCCTCGCGCAACGCGATCCGCGCCTGCGACAGCACGGCGTCGGCGTCGTCCGCCTCGGCGGCGTTCGCGGAGCCGTCAATGGGCACTGCGGCCGGTTCGGGATGCAGGTCCGGCGTCGTGTACCGCAACCGCGCGCACAGCTCCGCGAGCGCCATCGTCTGATCGTCGAGATCGGACTTGGCCTCGCGCAGCGCTTTGCGCTGAGCTTCCAACCGCCGCGTCGCCTGCGCGGTGTTCGCGGTCGTGTCGGCGTCGAGTTGGGTCAGCTCGTGCACCAGGTCCTCATAGGCGCTCATGCTCATCGGGCATCCTCCACCAGATCGTCAAGGCGGCCGGGCCGCACATAGGGAACGGCGAGGGTTTCGGTGCCCGCGTGCCGGTCGATGACCAGGCACCGGTTCGCGCGGGCGTCCCACGACCGCTCGTAGCCGCCGGTGATGGCGGCGAGGTCGTTCGCGGCGATGTTGAGGGCGACGACGCCGGCGCAGTGCTCGCGTCCGGCGCTACCGCCGATGTCGTCGAGGAACCGGCGCGCGCCGCGCCACCAGCCGAGCACATGGACGCCTTCGGCCGGGCCGTGGAGCATCAGGTCGCGCAGAGTGGCGGGCTGGCCGTCGGCGCCGTCGGCGCCGAACCACACCAGGTAGTTGGGTTTCTCGCGTGGCCCGGCCAGCACGGAGCCGGGTGCGAGTTCGCGACAGTCGTGGCCGCCGGCCTTGAGCCCTTCGATGACGCCGCTCGCGAGATCCTCCACGCCCGCTGCCATGGTCGCCACGTGGAACTCGACGCTGCCGGGTTCGTGCTGGCGGCCGAGCGATTCGGCGGCGGCGGCGAGCACGTCGGCGGCGACCACGGAAGTGCCGAGGACGGCGAGGTGGCGCCCGGGGCTGCGGTCGAAGTGGTAGCCCACGGTGGACATGTGGACGTCGACGGCGCGGCCCAGGAGCGCCCGGGGCGTGTGGTTCGGCGCGAGGTCGGCGAAGCGCGGGTCGTCGGCGAGGTGCTGTTCGTCGAAGCCGCGGAAGACGACTGGCTCCTCGTCGGAACCGCGCCGCTCCCACAATTGGTGCCGCAGGGCGGCGAGGAGGTCCTCGGCGCTCGAGGCGTCGGGGAAGCGGCAGGTCCGATTGCGGCCCTTGATGCCTCCGGCGTCATTGATGACGGCCTGGCCGACGCTGATGCCGTCGGCGGCGTCGTTGCCCTCGTCGAGCAGATGCTTCGCGCCCGGGAGGGCCACACGCAGCGGGAACTGGCCGAAGATCGAGTCGTTCTTGGAGTACAGGGCCTCGATGCCGGAGATGGTCTGGCTCGCGAGCACCAGGTGCACGCCGTACGAGCGGCCCTTGCGCGCGAGCTCTTCGAGATGCGCGACGGCCTCGCCCGCGAGGCGGTCGTTGCCGGCGAAGAGCACGTGGAACTCGTCCACGACCGCCACGATCCGCGGCAGCCGCACGTCGGGCCGCAGCTCCCGCAGGCGCGCGAGCCGGGTCGCCCCGGCCCGTTTCATGAGCCCGGCGCGTCGCGAGAGTTCGGCGCGGAGCGCCCCGAGGACGGCCACGCCGTATTCGCGGTCGGACTCGACGCCGACGGCCCTGACGTGCGGAATCCACGAAGGATCGAGCCCGGAGGGCGTGAACTCGGTGAACGAGACGCCCTCCTTGAAGTCGAGGAGGTACAGCTCGAGCTCATCGGGGGAGTAGCGGGTCGCGAGGCCGTAGAGGACGTCGAGAAGGAACACGGTCTTGCCGCCGCCGGTGCGCCCACCGATGAGCCAGTGCGGGGTCGCGTCGTCGAAGGAGACCTCGACGTCGCCGCCAGTGGCGCTCCCGGCCTGGTCGCGGCCGATCACGGTGGTCAGACCGTTGCGGCTGGAAGCGGTCCACAGCTCCTCGGGCACGAGGTCGGCGACCGAGAGCTCCCCGGCCTCGCGGCGCTGCTGCGCCCGCGAGCCGAACACGGCCCGGGCGAGGGCCGGTGGCGGTGTGGGGTCGAGCCTCACCGGCAGCGGCAGGTTGCCCAGCCGCACGTCGTCGGCGTTGCAGGACAGGTAAGTCGCGTGCTCGATCGCCGGGAGCTGTTCGCGGTGCGGGAGGTTCCGCCACCCGCACAGCACGAGGTGGCAGCGGGCGGCGGGCCCGGCGTGGGCGAGGGCGGCGAGGCGCTCGCGCATCGACTTGCCGACCTCCGGCGGGAGCCCGGCGATGACGATGAGGTGATAGGGCCGGTCCGCGATGGACTGTCCCCGGGCAGCGATGTCGCGCAGCTCGGTGAGGCGCTTCTCGGCGGCGGTGAGAACCCGGCCGAGCGCGAGATGGTCGGTGGCGACGGGCTCGGCGATCCCGGCGTCCACCAGGGCCGTCGCAGGCGCGAAGACCTGGCCGAGGGTCACGCCGTCCACCAGGCTCAACTCGAGGTTCGAGTGGGCCGCGGTCGCGCGCACGAGCAGTGCCTGGAGCATCCCGGCCACCCGCGGGTCGGCGGCGTCGCCGTCGCACACCAAGTGGCCCTTGCCGAACAGACCCGCGAGCGCGGGGAACGCGGGGGCGTCGTCGATCTCGGCGATTCCGATC
>DATABR010000290.1:0-3236 GCA_036259435.1 Glycomyces sp. | reverse complement strand
CCGCGGCCGCTCCCCCCGATCTGCGCCGCTACTGCTCGCTGGCGAACAGCGTCTCGGCCTCGGTGAAGAACAGCTCGGCAGCCTCGGCCGGGGCCATCTCGCCGTACTGGACCTGCTGGTAGATCTCGGTGTACTTGGCCTCGATGGCACCGGCGGCCGAGGGCGGCACGGCCGGCGGGTCGATGAGGTACTGCTCGACGGTGGCCTCGTAGTCGATCACGGCCTGCGATGCCTCGTCGAGGTCGGTGTGCTCGAGGCCCGTCTTCGTCGACGGAATGCCGCGGTTGGTGCCCAGGATCGCGGCGGCGTCAGGGTCGGTGAGCATGAACTCGATGAGCTTCGCGCTCTGCTCGGGGTACTCGGAGTTCGCCGCGATGACGAACTGCACCGAGGGCCGGAGGTGGAGGCCGAGATTCGACGGGTCCACACTGGGCGGCGGAGCGATGGCGAGGGTGCCGCCGCCTTCGGTGATCGTGGACCAGTAGCCGCTGATCGCAGTGTCCCAGCGGATCTCCATGGCGAGATGTTCCCCAGCCATACCGCCCGCGGTCCATTCCGCGGTGATGTCGGGCGGGGGCACCGCGCCCTGCTCGCGGAGCCCGGCGGTGGTATTCCACCATTCGATCAGCTGCTCCTGCGTGAAGTTCAGGCTCGCCGCGTCCTCGGCGTAGAAGCTGCCTCCCTGCTGGCGCAGCCACAATTCCAGGAACAGGTACGAGACGGCCCAATCCTCGCCGCCGTACCGGTCCTCGCCGAGGGCGGTGGTCAGGGCGCCGATCATCTCGCCGTACTCCGCCCAGCTGTAGCCCGCCTCAGGCACGGCGATGCCGTGCTCGGCGAACCAGTCGGAGCGGTAGATGAGGCCGAACATGTTGCTGCCCACCGGGACGGCCACGAGCTGGCCATCGAGCTTGGCGGTCTCGAGCACGCCATCGCGAAAGTCCGAAGTGTCCACGACGCCGTCGAGCGGCAGCAGCAGGCCGGTGGAGGCGAACTGGCGCAGGCGCGGGTAGTCCATCTGGAACACGTCGGGCAGGTCCTGCGAGGCCATGCGGCCGGTCAGGCCCTCCCAGTAGACGGGGTAGTCGGCGAAGTTGCGCTGGACCTTGATGCCTTCGTTCTTCTCCTCGAACAGTTTGAGCGCCTGGTCGGTCACCTCGGCGCGGGCGTCGTCGCCCCACCATTCGAAGCTGATCTCGACGGGGTCGTCGGCGGTCCCGGCGGGGCCGTCGTCGCCGCACGCGGCCGCGGCGCCGAGGGCGGCGGACGCGGTCGCGCCGGTGAGGAGGGTTCTGCGGCGGAGGGGGTGGCGGATCGTCATTGACGCACTCCTTTGCGGTGAGGGGGTTGTCGTCCCGCCGGGCCTCGGGGCGGGCCCGGCGCTGATCTTGCAAATGCTCGCATCCAGGAAGTTTAATCGTTTTAACTTTCAATCTCGTCACCTTAGAGCGCGTTTTCCAAGGCTGTCAAGATCACTCGGTAACGTTTCGGCGTTCACTCCCTCCCCAGATAAACCCGGGCGCGCAGGACGTGCCGACCCGGTTCGATCACGCCCGTGAGCACGGGAAGGGCCGTGGCGGGCCAGTAGAGGTGGGTACCGGGCATCGGGTAGGTCATCTGGGCCCGTCGCTTCCCGCCGTCGTCGATGACCTCGCTGCGGATCCCTTGGGAGACGACCGAAACGCGATCGTTGGCGACCGCGGCCTCGTGCCCGTCGCTCGCCACGCACCAGCCGCCTTCGGCCGTGTGCAGGGGCCGCCCGGTCACGATCTCGTGGACGCGGGTGTGCCAGCCGTCGACCGTTCCCTCCAGCGTGGAAGTGACGGCGACGTCCTCCCACGGAGACCAGGTCACGGTGAGGACGCCGTGCTCGTCGATCGCGCCGTCTTCGGAGTCCTCGCGGCCCCTCCAATGGCGGCCGTCCTCCGAGAACATCAGGGCCCCATCGGGAACGGCGGCTTCCAAGCCCGGCCCGTCCACCGAGTGCGAGAACCCCGCGAGGCTCGAGTAGGCGAGTTTGCCGTAGGTGTTCCGGCCGCCGCGCATCATCGGACGCCAGGCCTGGCCGTTCAGACGGATCACATCGCCGCCGGTGTCGCGCACATGGACGGCGCGCACGGCCGAATTCGCGTCGATCCCCGGTTCGGGGAGTACGACCGGAGTGGTCCAGAAGGGATGGTCATCTGGGGCCAGGAGCCCGCTGAAGGCCTTCGCGGCCCACCAGGGCGAACCGGCGGTGAGGTACTGCTCGACCAAGGCGTCGTTGGGGTAGGCGTAGCCCACCGTTAGGCGCCCTTCGGGGTCGAGGATCGGCTTGTCCCACCACCATTCGAGGTGGCGGCGGCTGAACCCTGCGGCCTCGGCCCATGGCACCGCCTCCACGTCCGCGGCGGCCAGTGCGCCCCAGAGCGAGCCCTGTGCGAAGCGGTAGCCGAGGCTGCGCCCGTAGGGGACGGCGGCACCGTCGGCGGCGAACCAGGACCGGAAGGTCCGGGCGAACTCGGCAGCGGGTGCGACGAAACGATCGTCGCCCGAGATGCGGTGGTGTAGCAGGCCGTAGGTATGAAAGGCGAACGGGTTGTAGTAGTCGACGCGGCCGCCCGGGCCGTCTTCGAAGACGCCGTCGCCGAGGTGGAATTCCTCAAGCCGCCGCAGGTGCGCGGCGGCGATCGCGGGGTCGCGTTCGACGCCGACGGCATCGAGGCCGTGTCCGGCGAGGACCGGGAAGAAGCGCCAGTTGCTGTCGATCACCTCGGTCGCGTACGCGCCCGACAGCCAGGCGGCGGTGTTGTCCTTGGCTTTGGGGCTGAGAGGATCCCAGAGCTGCTCAGGTGCGGTGGCGAGACCCCATCCCACGGCGGCGGACTCGACGCAGCGCTGGTTGCGGGCCCCGACGTCGCCGACGTACCAGGCGTCGCCGGGGTCGAGGGCGCGGGCGAGAGTCTCGGCCAGGAGGGTCCACAGGTCTGGAGGGACAGCCTCCCGGGCCGGGGCCAGGCCCCAGATCGGGCGAGTGAGCAGCTCGAACCAGTTCTCCATGTGGGAGTGGTTCGACATGGTCACCGGCATCGCGTCCGGTCCCCTTGCGGCAAGTTCGACGGCGGGTCGGCCGATCGCCACGGCGGCGGCCTGCCAGCCGGCGCGGGTCTGGTCGAGCGGGCCGAACGCCCGCAGCGGAGTGGTCACAGTGGTGGGTGCTCGCTGATCGTGTCGGGCCGGGCCGCCGCCGGAGCGGC
>DATABR010000289.1:0-1724 GCA_036259435.1 Glycomyces sp. | reverse complement strand
CGTCGATGTTTCACGTGAAACATCGACGCCCGTCGCGTTTGTCGTCTGCGGTGTGGCGCTTAAGAGCGGCCCAGGGCCTGGCGGACCATGGTCGCCAAGGTCTCGCCGAAGTCGAGTCCGGCGGCCTTGATCGCCATGGGCAGCAGGGACGTCTCCGTGGTACCAGGGGCGACGTTCGCCTCCAGGACCTGGATGCCGCCCGCGTCGTCCACGATCATGTCGATGCGCGACATGTCGCCGAGGCCGAGCGTCTGGTGCACCTGGACGGCCAGCTCGGCCACCCGAGCGGCCACCGGCTCGCCCATGTCCGCCGGCACCGTCCAACGCGTCGCTCCCGGGTTGTACCGGGCCGCGTAGTCGTAGTCGCCGTGCAGCGGCGCGATCTCCACCGGCGGGAGCGCCCTGGGGCCCTCGCCGAAGTCGACCACGCCGACCGCGATGTCGCGGCCCTCCACGAACGATTCGATGAGCGCCTCGTCGCTGTAGGAGAAGCAGCCCATCATCGCCGACGGGAAGTCGTCCTCCTTGTGCACCGCGTGCACGCCGAGGCCCGAGCCGCCCGAGTTCGGCTTGACCACCAAGGGCAGGCCCATCTTCGCGGCGATCCGGTCGAGGAGCTTGCGCGCCCCGAAGTCCGAGAACGCCTGGCGCGGCATGGACGTCCAGTCCGGCGTGGGGATGCCCGCCGTCCGCAAGAGGTCCTTCGCCGTGATCTTGTTCCACGCGCGGCGGGCGCCGATCGAGCCCGTGCCCACGATCGGGATGTCGGAGAGCTCCAGCACCGCCTGCAGCGAGCCGTCCTCACCCGGCGAGCCGTGTACGAGCGGCAGCACCACGTCCGGGGGGAACTCCTGGAGCGCGGGCAGCAGCTGGCCGTCCAGATCCCGCACATCGCAGACGAATCCCAGTCGCAGCAGCGCGTCTGCGGCGCGGCGGCCCGACTTCAGCGAGACCTCGTGCTCGTAGGACATGCCTCCGGCGAGGATGAGCACGCGGATGTCCGAGGCTGCGGCGCGCTCCTTCATGCCGCGCCTCCCGCGAAGGTGTCGCGCAGGTCGATGTCGCCGGCGACCACGCCGGCCAGTCGGCGCACGCCCTCGCGGATGGTCTCCGAGGTCTGGGTCGAGAAGTTCAAGCGCATCTCCCTGCGGCCGTTGCCGTCGGCGTAGAAACCGGTGCCCGGGACGTATGCCACGCGCTCTTGGAGCGCGCGCGGCAGCATCGCCTTCGAGTCGAGCCCTTCGGGGAGCGTGGCCCAGATGAACAGGCCGCCGCCCGGCACCGTCCACGTCATGCCCTCGGGCATGTAGTGGCCGAGCGCGCCGAGCAGCGCGTCGCGCCGATCCCGGTAGAGCGTGTTGAAGACCTTCACCTGCTGGCGCCACTCCATCTCGGTGAGGAAGCGGAGCGTGGCCTCCTGGGTGAGCCCCGAGGGGCACAGGATGGACGCCTCGATCGCCAGGAGCAGCTTGTCGCGCACCGCGGGTGGGGCGAGGACCCAGCCCAGGCGCAGGCCCGCCGCGAAGATCTTGGAGACCGTGCCGAGGTAGATGACGCCGCGTTCGGCACGGGCGCGCAGCGGCGCGGGCGGGGCGCCGTCGAAGCTGATCATCGAGTACGGGTCGTCCTCGATGATGAGCAGGCCGTGCCGCTCGCGGGACGCGAAACTATAAGTCCCGGTCAGCGCTTCAAGGGTGACTTGATCGAGGACAACCGGTTGCACC
>DATABR010000288.1:0-8912 GCA_036259435.1 Glycomyces sp. | reverse complement strand
CGCCGAACACGAGGCCTATGCCGAGCCGTTGCCACCAGACGAAGTCCTCGAGACCTCCGTCCGTCGTGCCGAGCGGAATCCCCAGGGCCCAGCCGACGCGCACAAACGGGTAAGGCAGCGCGAGCGCGGCGGCCGCGTACGTCGCCGCCCTGCCCCACCGGGGTTCGCGGGGCGTTAGGAGTCGGGAGGTCCTGACCTTCGGTTGCGCCGCAGCGGCCCCCAACCACAGAAGCCCGCCGAGGATCGAGACGAGTTCTGCGGCGAGGGCCCAGTCCCACAGCCCGGTGTATCCGAAGAACAGGTAGGCGAAGTTCTGGACCACGCGAGAGTCCGGGACGACCACGAGCAGCACCAGCCCTAGGACGGCGGCCGGGACGGCGGGCCAGAAGCGGCTGGGAGTGCGGCGCAGCGCCACCGCCGTGACGATCCCGGCCAGGCCGATCGCGGCGACCAACATTCCGGTCTGCCTCGGTTCGAGGCCCTCCAGGTACGAGCCGACCTCGCCGATGCGCGGATCGTTGGACCCGAATGGGCTCGCGACCACCTCGGTGGCCCACAGTGCTCCTACCGCGAGGGTCAGGCACGACCATGCGGCCGCCGCGGCCGTCAACGGGTCGCGCCAGGCACGTAGCCGCCGCTCGATCCCGATCCGCTTGCGTCCCTCGAGCCGTGCGGCCATGACGCCTCCCTGTCGCCGGGCCGCCGCCCATCGGCCGGCCGGTTCTTCCATGCTGCGACTCGGATCGGCTGCGGGCCTCCCTCCAGTGAGGGATCGGGCTCCCCCGCTGGAGGGACCGGCTATCGGCGCTCGGTGAGGCGTCCGCCCGAACCGGTCGGACCCATTGGCGTTGGGGCTGCGGTGATCCGGGACAGATCTAGTGGCTATCCGGGTACCTTGGGTCGGCAATCAGGGTGGTGGATCTTGGAGTTGATCGCGAATCCTTCTTTGGGGCTTGCGTTCCGGTTCCGCCACCTGATGTAGTCGCTGATTGCTTTGCCCCTGCTCGGCATGGGATCGGTGGTCGGTGCCGTTGAGGCGAAGTCGCGCAGCGCGGCGAAATCGGCTTCGATCCAGTTGAGCCAGGACGCGTTGGTTGGGGTGAACACCAGCTCGACATTCAGCGATGGTCGCGCAGTTCTTCCGTTCCAACGGTGCCAACAACCCGCGCAGATAGTCGCGGGCACTTATCCACGCCGGCCTGCTCGCGAACCGGTCGGCCATCGCCGCGAAACACCGCCGCCGCGCCCGAGCCGAACGCCTCCTGTTATGCCCGCTTCCGCAGCCGCTCTGTGTTTTCCTGTATCACAACGGCAACCACGCCAGAGCGGCTGCTTCTGGTTGCGCTCAAACCCAAACGCTACAAGCGGCCAGTTCGCAACTGACCGCCTCGGGTCGGTGTATCAGCGGCCATGCATCCAGACCCGCAGTGGACCGACCGGTTCGAAGCCGTGGCGGGCGGAGGCCGCCACGTCCTGCCCGTGCTCGTAGCCGACCACGGGCACGGAGGGGAACAGTCCGTGCAACGCCGCCAAGATCACCGGCCAGGCCTCGAACAAGACCCCGAAGCCGGAGCCGGTCAGATCGAAGTCGGCGAAACTGTCCTTGACGCTCGCTCCGGGCGCAGAGGTGTCGATTCGATCGACCAACATGGCGGCATCGGCGGTGGGCACCAGAGTCACCGCGTCGGGGTAGAACAACGGCGTCCGGACTGCAGCGGTCCAGTCCTGAGGCCCGAACACACTCGCCAGGCCATGCGAACGGCACATCGCCGCGCACCATTCAGCGTTGTTGCGGGCCGCAGCCAGGACGAGGAACTCCTTCGACACTGTCACAGGAGCCGATCCTGCCTCTCTTCCACCTGGACGGTCAAACGCCTATCCCACAGGACCGCACGACAAACACGCCGTCGGGGGAAGATGCTGGACCGCTGTGGCCGTCTCCGGGGCCGCCCGCGCTGCGAATGGCAGTGGGGGCGGCTCAGCTCGACATTCGGGGCATCGCTCAGGCGGCTCCGGTGAAGACCGGCTCCTTGTCGGGCTCCTCGGCGCTGTCGTCTCCGAGCTTGCGGTTCGGCAGGAAGAACGCGAGCACGGTGCCGACGAGTACGACGGGAACGAGACCGGCGAAGACCGGCAGCAGGGCGTCGGCGTAGGCGGTGACGATCTGGTCGCGGATGCCGTCGGGCAGTCCTCTGACGATCGCGGGGGTGATCGACTCGGCCCCGGCGCCGCCGAAGTCCGTCCCGACCCCAGCGAGTGCGTCAGTGAGCCGGTTGGTGAAGATCGCGCCGACTACCGCGACACCGAGGGTGGCGCCGATCTCCCGGAAGAAGTTGTTCGAGGAGGTCGCGGTACCGACTTCGCTCTGCGGGAACGCGTTCTGCACCGCGAGCACCAGGGTCTGCATGATCAGGCCTATGCCCGCGCCGATCAGCGCGATATAGGAGCACAGCAGTGCCACCGGCGAAGACGGGTCCAACGTCGACAGGAGTCCGACGCCGACCGGCATCACGATCATTCCGGCGATCACGAAGCCCTTGTACCGCCCGAACTTGGAGACGAGCACGCCCGAGGTCGAGGCGGTGAGCATGATCCCCGCGACCATGGGGATCAGCAGCAGGCCCGACTCGGTGGCGGAGTAGCCGTAGACCATCTGGAGGTAGGTCGGCAGGTAGGAGATGACGGCGAACATGCCGACACCGATCGCGATCATCCCGATGAGCGTGGCGACGCTGAAGACCGGGTTGCGCAGCATCCGCAATGGGATGAGCGGTTCGGCGACGCGGCGCTCGACGAGGCAGAACAGCACCGCGGCAGCGACCGTAGCGGCGCCGAGCAACAGGATGGTCGGCGAGGTCCAGTCGTATTCGGTGCCGCCCCAAGTGCACACCAGGATCAAGGAGGTGACACTCAGGGCCATGAGCGCCGTCCCGAGATAGTCGAACTTGACCTTGACGTGCTTGCGCGGCAGCTTGAGCGCGGCGGCGCTGATGGCGAGTGCGGCGGCGCCGAGCGGCAGGTTGATCCAGAAGGCCCAGCGCCAGTCGGTGTGGTCGGTGATCCACCCGCCCAGTAGCGGTCCGGCGACGGCCGCGAGGCCGAACACGGCGCCCATGGGGCCCATGAACTTCGCTCGCTGGCGAACCGGCACGAGGTCGGCGATGATCGCCTGCGACATGATCATGAGCCCGCCCCCGCCAAGGCCCTGGAGGGCGCGGTAGGCGATGAGCTGGGGCATGTCCTGGGCGAACCCGGCCAGCGCCGAACCGGCGACGAACACCGCGAGGGCGGCGAGGAACAGCTGCCGACGCCCGATGACGTCGCCGAGCTTGCCGTAGACGGGCATGCCGATGGTGGCGGCGAGGATGTAGGCGGTGGTCACCCACGCCATGTGGGACAGGCCGTCGAGTTCGCCGACGATGGTCGGCAGGGCGGTGGCGACGATGGTCTGGTCCAACGCGGAGAGCAGCATCGACACCATGAGGGCGGCGTAGATCCACCCGAAATGCGCCGGCAGGCGGGGCTCGGCGCGCTCGCGCCGGGGTTCGGTGGTGGTGTCGGTGGTCATGGTCGGCGGGCTCCTAGAGCGGGGAGGATGACGGAGTCGATGAAGCGGACGAGGTAGGCCTCGTCGGGGAACGCGCCGGTGTGGATGCGGTGAACCACGGTGGAGGCGAAGAGCATTTCGGGGACGAATTCGCGTGCGGGCGCGTTTCGATCGATCTCACCGCGTGCGGCGGCGCGGTCGAGCACGGTGTCCACCGTGCGGCGCATCGGCTCGGTGAGGACTTCGCGCTGGGCCTGGGCCAGGTCTTCGTCGGACCGGGCGGCGTTGGCGAGACCGCTCATCAGGTCGTGGTCCTCGGAGGCGGTGTCGACGATCGCGCTCACGCCGGCGAGGAGGTCGCCGCGGAGGCTCCCGGTGTCGACGTCCTCCAGTGGCGGGGGTCGGTGGTGCCGGACGGCCTCGAGTACCAGGCGCGGCTTGCCGTCCCAGCGGCGGTAGAGCGTGGCCGTGCTGGCGCGGGACTCGGAGGCGATCTGCTGCATGGTGACCTTCTCGTAGCCATGCTTGCGCACCAGCAGCATGACGGCCGCGAAAATCTCGGCCTCGCGTCCGGGCCCGAGTCGTGAACGTCGTTCCACGGCATCCTCCTTATCCAAAACGAAACGATTTCTTTTCGATTGTAGCCGGCCGGAGCCGGTTCACTAGAACGGACACCGAGACTCACCTCACAGCCACAACGCTCGCCTTACCCGGCAGGGCCGCAGCTGTAGGAGGCTTCCGGTCGGGCCTGCGCCTGTACTACTGATAAGGTCCTTTTTCCACCGACTGTGCTCGGCCGGAATCAGGCCTTCAAAGGGGTGCCACCATGGCGAAGACAGCGGTTATCACCGGCGGCGCAGGCGGCATGGGACTCGCCACCGCGCGACTCCTGGGCGTCGACCATCGCATCGTCCTCGCCGACCTCGATCAGGAGCGCCTCGACTCCGCAGCGGCCGCATTGGCCGACGCCGGCATCGAAGCGGGCACGTTCGTCTGCGACATCACCGACCGCGACTCCGTCGACGGCCTCATCCGTGACGCCGCAACCGGCGGGACCGTACGGGCGGTCGTCCACACCGCCGGCGTCAGTCCCCAGATGGGCGATGCGGCCGCGATGATCCGCATCAACGCCCTCGGCACCGTCAACCTCACCGAAGCCGCGCTCGGCATCGCGGGCGACGGATTCGCGCTGATCAATGTGGCTTCCATCGCCGGACACCTGATCCCGCGCGCGATCCAGCCCCGGCGGTCCTACGGACTCGCGCTCACCGACCCCGAACGCTTCGCCGCCAAACTCACCGCGGCCGCACATCGCGCCCCGCGGCGTCTGCGCGCGGGCTTGGCCTATGGGATCAGCAAGCACTTCGTGATCTGGTTCTCCCAGACCATGGCCGGGAGCTTCGGCGCCGAAGGAGCCCGGATCCTCTCGGTCTCGCCCGGCAGCTTCGACACCACCATGGGGCGGCTCGAAGAGAAGAGCGGATCGGGCAGACTCGTCGACCATGCTGCGCTGCAACGTTACGGCCGTCCCGAAGAGATCGCCGAAGTCCTCGCCTTCTGTGCGAGCGAACGACCCGGCTATCTCACCGGTACCGACATCCTCTGCGACGGCGGCGCCAAAGCCGGACTCGGCCGCAAAGGCGGCCTCGCCATGGCGCGCGGCAAATAGCGCTCATGTACGGAAACCGCGCACCGGCCCGCTCGTTACGACCAGGTACATGTTCATCGACGAGTACGGCGGCCGCGGCTACATCCCGTTCGAGACGACGAACCTCGCCGGGGCCAGTGGACGCCCTCGTCGAACTACAGCCTGCCGGGGCGACCGCGCCATGGCATGATCCTGCCGCTGACTGCGGATCAGTACGAGACGCTGCAGGGATCCTTTTAGGGCAGCCCGCTCACGCTGATCGCGGGGGACAGCCCCCGCGATCAGCGGGCGTCGCCGCGCCTAGGTGCCCGACGGGCGGGTCCGGTAGGCGGTCGGCGCCATGCCGTGGATGTTGGTGAACTGGCGGGAGAAGTACATCGGGTCGTCGTATCCGGTCTCGCGAGCCACAGCGGAGACGGGCAGGTCGGTGCCGTCGAGGAGCTCGCGGGCCCGGGTCATCCGCAGCTGAACCTGGAATTGCAGCGGGGTGACGCCGAGCCGCTCACGAAACTGCGCGGTCAGCTGCGACGGGCTCAGTCCGACCATCGAGGCGAGCGCGGTGACCGAGGTGCGGTGCGGTGCGGTGGCCCTCAGATGCTCGGCGGCACGCTCGAGCGGGCTCATTGCGGCTCCGGGCCCGCGGCGTCCGGTGGCGATCACCTGCGTGAGGGCGTGCCAGGCGGCGCCCGCGGCCGTGATCAGGGACGACGTGGTGAGTCCGGAATCGAGCGCATCGATGACCTGCGAGACCAGGCTCGCCACCGGTGCGGGGTCCCTCAGGTGCGTGACCGGACCGCCCGACGCGGCGAGCGCGGTCCGGACCAGGTCGGCCGCGTCGGCGCCGGTGAAGTGGAACCACCAGAGCGTCCACGGATCGTCTTCGGACGCGCCGTAGGCGTGCGGTCGGTCCGCCGGGAGCACGACCATGCCGCCCCGGGACACGGCGAACCGGGCGTCGCCGGTCCGGCACCATCCCGTGCCGTCAGTGCAGACCAGGAGGAGGTGCTCACGCGCGCCGCGGGGGCGCTCGCGGCCGTGGCGGGCCGCGTGCGGGAAATAGCCGGCGTCGGTGACCGTCAGCTTCGCGGTCACCGGGTGCCGCAGCGCAGCCCCGACCGCCGCGCTCGGGACCACGAGCATCCGCTGACCGGTGAAACCGTCGCGGATCATGCCGAGGCCGTCCATGACCGTGCTTTCGTCCATATATACCAGTGAAATGACCATCGACACGCATGTCAAGCGCCCGTAGGGTCAATTGCAAGTCGCTCGAGTCGTCCGTAAATGTCCGAAACATACGGGCCTCGATCGACGACGCGACCGCCTCACGACCGCACCCGGCACTGCGATCGTGAACGACTGGCGCGTGTCCGGTTCCCGGGACTCACCTCGAGAGTCCCGGTCGCCGTGCGGGCGCCTGTATTCATACCCCGGCGACGGTGACAGTGCTGCCTCCGCCTGCCTTGCCGCCGGGCGATATCGAGTGAGAGGCAAGATCATGACATTCACCGCCCGCAGATCGCCGCGCAGATGGGGACCCCTCGTCGCCGCGGCGTTGTTCGCGCTGGCCATCGTCGGACCCGCAACACACGGATCCGCCTCCGCGGACGAGGACGCGGCGCAGCCCGAGGTTCAGACCGCCGCCGCCGACCTGACCAACGCCGACGGTCTCGAGACGCTGGTCTCGGACTACCAGACGCGTGTCCCCACGGAGTACACCCCTGACACCTGGGAGCCCTTCGCCGACGCCCTGACCACCGCGACCGATGTCGTCGAAGACGATTCGACGACCGAGCCCGAGGTCGCGGACGCGAAGACGGACCTTCAGGCAGCCGCCGCCGACCTGGAGCCACTCCAGTCGACGTTCGCGACCATCACGAACGACACCTTCTGGAACGACACCGACGGCAACCCGATCTACTCTCAGGGCGGCGGGGTCTTCAAGTTCGGCGACACGTACTACTGGTACGGCGTGCACTACCGCGGCGCCGAGTCCTACCGGGCGAATCCGACGCAGAAGTACGACAACCAGGTCAGCTTCGTGTCGATCCCGGTGTACTCCTCGCAGGACCTGGTGAACTGGAAGTTCGAGAACCGAGTCGCCACGACCTCGACGAGCCTGGGCAGCCTCGGCGGCACCATGGGCAACGCCGGCTGGATCGGGCGCCTCGGCGTCGCGTACAACGAGAACACCGGCAAGTACGTCCTCCCGGTGCAGATGTGGCACCCTTCGCACGACCACGGCGTGCTGTTCCTGCAAGGCAACTCGCCTACCGGGAATTTCACCTTCGGCAACTTCCAGAGGCAGGTCACGAACTCGCCGACGACAGGCACCGGCGACCAGACCGTCTTCACCGACGATGACGGCCAGGACTACCTGATCTTCTCCAACCGCGAGGGCCGCTCCCGCGCGTTCGTCTCCAAACTCCGCTCGTCCGACTCGCTCTATGCGGAGCCGGCGGTCGAGATCGGCCGCCACGGCGACGGCCGCGAGGGCAACGCCATGTTCAAGCTCGACGGCGAGTACTTCATGTGCGCCTCGGACCTGCACGGCTGGAACACCTCGGTCAACTACTGCCTCGAGTCCACTCAGGGCAGGGTCCAGGGCGACTACTCGAACTACTTCACGATGCCGGGCACGGAGATGGACTACAGTCACGTGACCCAGACCGGGTTCTTCGTGACCGTCCAGGGCACCGAGCAGAATACGGTGATCTACGCGGGCGACCGCTGGGCCGACTTCGCGTGGAACGGCATCGGCTACAACCAGTGGGTCCCGATCACGAAGGAGGGCTCCGGGATTCGCTTCCACTCGATGAGCCAGTGGGAGTTCAACGTCACGACCGGTGAATTCCGCGCCGGGCCCGCCAATAACTACATCCTCAACCCGGACATCCAGGCCGACCGGATCATCGTCTCGAACGTGGTCGGATGGACCAGGACCGGTTCGGGTGGCGTGACCAATGTCAACGGCGGGGCGAACGGGAGCCGGTTCGCGATCCAGGTGAACAACGGATCCGGCGTCCGGCAGCAGATGCAGGTGCCCGCGGGCGACTACACGCTCGGCCTGTACGCCAAGGGCTCCGGCCGGGTGACCGTCACCGGCGCCGACGGCCAGGTGCACACCCTCGACATCCCGTCGTCGAGCGGTTGGACCAAGCGCGAGCTCACCGGCATCGATCTGCCGGTCGGGTCCGCGACCGTCACCGTCACCGGTGGAAGCGGCAACCTCACCGCCGACCAGTTCTCGCTCGTCAGGACCGGTGAGGACGATCCCGGTCCTGGGGACGCGACGCGCTATGAGGCCGAGAGCTCGTCGGCGACCTGCACCGGCACCATCGACACGAACCACGCCGGCTACTCCGGGACGGGATTCTGCAACGGCGACAACTCCGACAGCGCCTATGCCGAGTTCACCGTGGAGGCTTCGGCCGCCGGGACGGCGACGCTGGACCTTCGGTTCGCCAACGGCAGCAGCGCTGCACGGCCGGCCGACGTGATCGTGAACGGATCCGGTGCGGGGGCGATCTCGCTCGCGACCACCGGTTCGTGGACGAGCTGGAGCACTCAGACCGTCACCGTCCAACTGGTCGAGGGCGCCAACACCATCCGATTGGACCCGACCACCGCGAACGGTCTTCCCAACATCGATTACCTCGACCTCAAGCAGGCGAGCGGCTAGCCGCCGCCGGGGGGGGGGGGGGGGGGGGGGGGGGGGGG
>DATABR010000287.1:0-2774 GCA_036259435.1 Glycomyces sp. | reverse complement strand
CCCCAGCCCCGCGAGCGGGTCGGTGGCCTCGCGGATTTGATCGGCCTCGTTGCTCGCCAGGTCGCCCACGAAGGCGATGAGGTCGGCCTGCGCGCTGTTGATCTGCTCCACCACGCGCTCGCAGTAGCCCCGGCCTCGGATCGCCGAGAAGTGGGTGTCGCCCACGACCGCGATCCGGTAGCCGTCGTAGCGGCGATCCAGTCGGGCGAGCGGCACGATCACGGACTTCAGCGGCGGCGTCCGATACCCCTCGTACAAGCCGTGGCCGACCGTCGCCAGCGCGACGGCCGACGCGCCCAAGCCGATCGCGCGCGACACCACTAGGCGTCGTGTGTGACCGGTGACGTGTGAGGTACTACTGGCCTCAATCTCGCCGGGTGGATCGGGGTCGGAGACGGCGAGGTTCCCGGCCGGCGGGTCGCGATCGGAGTCGTTCTCGGTCGTCGGAGACGGCAGTCCGCGCGACTCGTCCCCGTCGGCGGCGTTCGCTGATTTTCGCTTGCGGCGCAATAGGTACCAGCGCACTGGTTCTGTCACCACCAGCAGACCGAACAGGTACATGAAGACGCCGAACCAGATCCAGCCCGGCCATCCCACGAACGCCTGGAAGCCGAGCGAGGCCTCCGACGGTGCGAAGAACCGTGCCAGCAGGCCGAAGGCCGCCAGTACCCCGAGCAGCAGCGCCCCGATCGGCCGCCATGCCGAACCGGGCTTCGTCGTGTCTCGGAACAGGCGCCACCACACGTACCCGTGCAATGCGGCGAAGCCGACCGTGACGATCAGCAGCCGGACTACGAACCACGCGAAGGCCATCCGCTAGCGTCCGGCCAGCGCGCCGCCGTTGGACTGGATGATCTGCGCGGTCACATGGCCGGCTTCGGGCGCGGCGAGCCAGTGCGAAAGCTCGGCGATGTCGGCTGGCGTTCCGGCGCGGCCGTTCATCGTCTGGCCGACGAGTGCGGCTCTCCGGGCCTCGGTCATGCGGTCGCCGAAGAATTCGGTGTCCTCGATGTACCCGGGCACGATGACGTTGGCGGTGACCCGCTTGGGGCCGAGTGCGTTGGCGAGGTCGATCGCGTACGGGTGCAGCGCGACCTTGGCGGCGGCGTAGCTGCCGTTGCCCGAGCCGCGGTAGGCGGCGACGGAGCTGTAGAGCAGGACGCGGCCATCGTCGTTGAGCAGGGGTTTGAGCGCCTCGACGAGGTGGACGGCGGTCATCACGTTGAGATGGAAGTTGTCGGTCCAGGCCTGGGAGGTCTCGGTGAGTCCCTCGCCTGCGGCGAGCACGATGCCTCCCGCGCAGGCGGCTATCACGTCTACCGCGCCGAAGCGTTCGTTCGTGAAGCCCGCGACGTTCGCTGCGCCTTCTACTGAGGCCAGATCGGCGGCCACGTAGGAGGCGCGGTCACCAAGTTTCGCGGCGGCCTCGGCGAGGACTTCCTCGCGGCGGCCGACGAGGACCACGTTGTCGTCTGCCGCGAACCGGGCGGCCACCGCGTAGCCGATGCCGGTGCCGCCGCCGCTCACCACCACTGTTCGAGTCATGTGGGGTTCCCTTCTGGCGCTGTGAGTCCGGGCCGACTTTAGCGCGGCGGCTCGACCCGGACCACCCTGTTGCGCGGGTTGCGGCGCAGCGCGCACCACGCGAGACCGAGGTCGAGGGGGGTCATGGCCGCGTTGTGGGCGATTCGATCCGACTGGAATCCGAGGAAATCAGCGGATATAACACGCATTCCTCCTCGATCCCTTGTCGAGTTCCCACAATCGGCATCCCTTTCGTCGGTTTCGCGAGTTGACACCCGCGCGAGACTCGGCCCGGCGGCTGAGGCCCGGCGGACGGCCGGGGGCCGTGGAGTGGGCGCTCGCTCTGGCACCGGACGTGATCCTGATGGACCTGCGCATGCCAGGCGCGGACGGCGTGACCGCGATCAGGGAGCTGGCGGGGCGCGGCGTCGAAGGTGCTGGTGGGTCGTGACTCAAGCCATAGGAGGGGGTTGTCATGGATGTCAGAGCTGTCTCGTTCAGAGGGCATGAACGAATCAGACAGGAGCAAGACCATGCAGCACCGCATCGTCGTCCTCGGAGCCGGATACGCCGGCTCCTACGCCGCCGGCTACCTCGCCCGGCACCTCCACCGCGATGACTTCGCCGTCACCGTCGTCAACGCCGAACCCGAATTCGTCGAACGGCTGCGACTCCACCAGGTCGCCGCCGGGCAGAACCTGCGCCGCTACGAGCTCGCCAAGATCTTCGCCGACTCGGGTGCCCGGCTGCGCCTCGGGCGGGTCTCCGCCATCGACGCAGACAACAAGACGGTCACCATCGCCGACGAGTACGGCATCGAGCTGATCGAATACGACACCCTCCTCTACGCCCTCGGCAGCACCGCCGCCGACCATGGCGTGCCGGGTGTCGACGAGCACGCCTTCCACATCGCCGCGCGGCCAGCGGCCCTGCGTCTGCGCGATCGCCTGGACCAACTGGAGAGGAGGGGCAAGGCGGACGGTAACGGCACCGTGCTCGTCGTCGGCGGCAACCTGACCGCGATCGAGGCCGCCACCGAGTTCGCCGAATCGCGGCCCGGCCTCCGGATTCGCCTCGCCACCCGCGGCGAACTCGGCGGCTGGCTCGGCCCGAAGGCCCGCCGGCACCTCATGCGCGCTTTCGACCGGTTCGGCATCGACGTGCACGAGCACACCGCTATCGAGCAGGTCACGGCCACCGGCGCGGTCGCCGCCGACGGCACGGTCTTCCCGGCCGACGCCGTGGTGTGG
>DATABR010000286.1:0-3940 GCA_036259435.1 Glycomyces sp. | reverse complement strand
CCGCCAGATCAACCTGGACGCGCTCGGCGGCTTCACCGAGATGGACCACGAGGCCCCCAGGCCCGGGACGGCCGCCGCGATCGCGCTGGCCGGGCCCGCCGTCTCCGCCGTCCTCGGCGGCCTCGGCATGGCCGGGCTCGCCGTCACCGCACCGGGCTCGCTGCCCTGGCAGTTCGCCTTCCAGATCTGCGTCGCGAACCTCCTCGTCGCCGCCTACAACCTCCTGCCGGGCCTGCCCCTGGACGGCGGCAAGGCCCTCCAGGCCGGCATCTGGGCCGCCACCGGCGACCGCTGGACCGGCTACCGCTTCGCGGGCTGGGCCGGGCGCGTCGTCGCTGTCGCCACCGTCGTCGGCGGCCTGTGGCTGTTCGCGGCCGACTGGTTCTCCGCGTTCGGACTCCTGCTCCTCGTCTTCGTCGCCTTCGAGCTGTGGCGCGGCGCGACCGCCGCCATCCGCGCCGCCCGCATGGGCCCGCGCGTCAAGGCCCTCGACGCCGCGGCGCTGGCCCGCCCGGTGGTCCTCGTGTCGGCCGCCGCGACGCTGGCGGAGGCGCTGGACGCCGCCGAAGGGCGCGAGGTGGTGGCCGTCGACGGCAAGCCGGTCGGCGTACTCGACCGCGCCGCCGCCGAAGCGGTCCCGGCCGACCAGGTCGCCGCCATGCCGCTCGTCGGGCTGCTGCGCGCGGCCGACCAGATCCCGGGCGTCGGGGCCGAGCTCAAGGGCCAGGCGCTGGTGGACGTGATCGGCAAGCTCGGCGCCGAGCGGTTCTTCGTGGTCGATGAGGGCCGCCTGACAGGGCTGCTCTACACCGCCGATGTGGTCAAGGCCCTCCGTTAAGATGCTTCGGACCTACCGAAGGAGACACGAGAAGTGGCATCTGACCTGCTGGAGCCGGGCGACCGCGTCCAGTTGACCGACGCGAAGGGCCGCAAGGCCACCATCACCCTCGCCAAGGGCGGCGCGTTCCACACCCACCGGGGCAGGCTCTTCCACGACGACCTCATCGGCAGGCCCGACGGCGTCACCGTCACCACCGAGGGCGGCACCGCCTACCTGGCGCTGCGCCCGCTGCTGCCGGATTACGGCTTGTCGATGCGCCGCGGCGCGCAGGTCATCTACCCCAAGGACATCGCCCAGATCCTCACCTTCGGCGACATCTACCCCGGTTCGCGGGTCGTGGAGGCCGGGGCGGGGTCGGGCGCGCTGACGAACTGGCTCCTGCGCGCGACGGGCCCGACCGGGCACGTTCACTCCTGGGAGCTGCGCGAGGACTTCGCGACGATCGCCAAAGAGAACGTCGAGGGCTACTACGGCGAAGTCCCCGCGCACTGGACGCTGACGGTGGGGGATGTGGCCGAGGCCGACCTCGAGCCGGTCGACCGGGTCGTGCTCGACATGCTCTCCCCGTGGGAGGTGCTGGACACTGTGGAGCGCATCCTGCGCCCCGGCGGGGTCTTCGTCGGCTACGTCGCGACCACGACGCAGATGTCGGAGCTCGTGGAGGCACTGCGCGAGCGCAAGACCTTCACCGAACCCGAGGCGTGGGAGTCGCTCATCCGCGGCTGGCACCTCGAGGGCCTGGCGGTGCGCCCCGACCACCGCATGATCGCGCACACCGCGTTCCTCGTCACCGCCCGCAAACTCGCCCCGGGCACGGTGGCGCCGATGCGAAAGCTCAAGCCCTCCAAGGGACAGCAGGCGCTGCGCGAACGCAAGGAGCGGATCGCCGCCGATGCCGATGCCCGCGCGGCCGCGGCCGTCGAGAACGCCGGCGCCGAGGTCCCTCCGGAAGCGCCGACCGAACCCACCGGATCGTAACGATCCGGTCACGAAGCGAGTCGGATTCACGACTTTCCAAGCGCTGAAACGAGACGGGGCGGGACGCACACGTGTGCGTCCAGCCCCGTCTCCTCTCGTTCAGTCGTCGGCGCCCGGTCCGGCCACGGGCGTCTTGTCGCCGCGATCGCGGACGTAGATGCACTCGCCGGGGCAGTCGTGAGCCGCGTTCACAATGTCCAGTCGCAGGTGCTCGGGCACGATCACTTGCGAACCGGTCGTAGTCAACAGCTCGCCCTCCGTATCCTTGACGTAGGCGAGGCCGTCGATGTCGAACTCGAATACCGTAGGCGCGTACTGCACGCAGAGCCCGTCCCCGGTGCAGGCGTCCTGATCGATGGACACTTCCAGTTCACGTTCCTCAGCCATGTCCCCCAGATTAATTGCTCTGAAGAAGCTAGACCAATGTCGGTGTCGAGATCTACTATTGGCGTCCCCAGCCAGCTACGGTTGGAGTACGAACACTCTCTCGGGAGGTGTGACCCGTGGCACGAAGCAACGATGACCGTCGACAGAACCTGGGCCAGGGCTCAGAGCACGACGAACTGTCTGGACAGGTCGAAGAGCTCCAGGAAGAACTGGCCGCGGCGCGACGCCGACTCACCGAAACGCCCCGACACATGCACATTCTGGAGGAGCGGCTCGCCGCCGCCCAATCCCAGATCGACCGCCTGTCGGAGCAGAACGAGCGGCTCGTGGCGACTCTGAAAGAGGCCCGCGAGCAGATCGTCTCGCTCAAAGAGGAGATCGACAGACTCGCCCAGCCCCCGTCGGGCTACGGCGTGTTCCTGGGAGCCCGTGAAGACGGCACCGTCGACGTCTTCACCTCCGGGAGGAAGTTCCGCGTGTCGCTGGCGCCGTCGATCGACGTCGACGAGCTCGAGCGCGGCCAGGAAGTGCTGCTCAATGACGCCATGAACGTCGTCGAAGTGCTCAATTACGAGCGCATCGGCGAGGTCGTGACGCTCAAAGAACTCATCGAGGCCCCCGGCGGCCCGCCCGACCGCGCCCTGGTGACCAGCCACGCCGACGAGGAGCGAGTCGTGCTGCTCTCGGAGGCGCTCATCAACGGTCCGCTCCGCGCGGGCGACTCGGTCATGATCGAGCCGCGCGCGGGCTACGCGTACGAGCGCATCCAAAAGAGCGAGGTCGAGGAACTCGTCCTCGAAGAGGTCCCGGACGTCGACTACTACGACATCGGCGGCCTCGACGGCCAGATCGAGATGATCCGCGACGCGGTCGAGCTGCCGTTCCTGCATGCCGAGCTGTTCCGCGAGCACGAGTTGCGCCCGCCCAAGGGCATCCTGCTCTACGGCCCACCCGGCTGCGGCAAGACGCTCATCGCCAAGGCCGTTGCCAACTCGCTGGCCAAGAAGGTCGCCGAGATGCGCGGCGAGGAGGCCTCCGGTCGGAGCTACTTCCTCAACATCAAGGGCCCCGAGCTGCTGAACAAGTACGTCGGCGAGACCGAGCGGCACATCCGCCTGGTCTTCCAGCGGGCGCGTGAGAAAGCCAGCGAGGGCATGCCGGTCATCGTGTTCTTCGACGAGATGGACTCGATCTTCCGCACCCGCGGCTCGGGTGTGTCCTCCGACGTCGAGAACACCATCGTCCCCCAGCTGCTGTCGGAGATCGACGGCGTCGAGGGCCTGGAGAACGTCATCGTCATCGGCGCCTCGAACCGCGAGGACATGATCGACCCGGCGATCCTGCGGCCCGGCCGCCTGGACGTCAAGATCAAGATCGAGCGGCCCGACGCCGAGTCGGCGAAGGACATCTTCTCCAAGTACATCACCACCACCCTGCCGCTGCACGACGACGACCTCCGCGAACACGACAAGGACCGCGACGCCACCGTGAACTCGATGATCCAGGCGGTCGTCGAGCGCATGTACTCCGAAGTGGACGAGAACCGGTTCCTGGAGGTCACCTACGCCGACGGCGACAAGGAAGTCCTCTACTTCAAGGACTTCAACTCCGGCGCGATGATCGAGAACATCGTGGCGCGGGCGAAGAAGATGGCGGTCAAGGACTTCCTGGAGCTGTCGCAGAAGGGCATCCGGCTCTCTCACCTGCTCACGGCGTGCGTCGACGAGTTCAAGG
>DATABR010000285.1:0-9021 GCA_036259435.1 Glycomyces sp. | reverse complement strand
GCCGCGCATCTGCGCGGCCCCTTCACTCATGCCATGGTCCGCCACGGTCGTCGCCTCAAGCCCCGAAGGTCACGCGATCCCGGCGAGCCTCAGCAGCGCCGTGGTGGCTGCCGCCGCGATGACAACGACCGCGAGCGGGGCTTTTCGCCAGGCCAGCAACCCGCCGACCAGGACGCCGGCAGGGAGGGCCCATCCGGCCCAGGTGCCGTCCACGATGATCGCCGAGGTCGCCACCAGCGCCACGAGGACCACCGTCGCAGCGCGCTTGAGGAACTCCTCGGTCTGCCCGGAGATGCTGACGCGGTCGCGCAGCAGCGGGCCCGCGTACCGGATCGCGAAGGTGCCGACCGCCAGCGCCAGCACTGCCCACATGCTCACCGCCCGACCTCCTCGACGTCGTCCTCCGGTTCGGTTTTTCGTCTCGGCCAAGCGAACACGAGCCCGGCGAGGGCCAGCAGCACCGGGATTCCGGCGGGCAGGTACGGGCTGGTCGCCAGCGCGACCGCCGCTCCGGCGAGGGCTGCGACGAGCGTGGCGGCCTCGCGCAGCGACGGCAGTACGAGTGCCAGCACGATCGCGGGAAGCGCGGCGTCGAGGCCCAGCGCGCCCGGGTCGGCGACCTGTCCGCCCGCGGCCATGCCGACGAGGTTGCCGACCACCCAGGCGATCAGGTTCCCCGCTCCAGTGGTCCAGTAAGCGATCTTGGCGCGGCGCAGGTCGTCGCCTTCGGCCAAGGCGAAGGCCGTGGTGGTGTCGAGCAGGTTGTGGGTGCCGAGCAGGCGCGTCCACCAGCGGTCCCAATACAGGTGGCCGACGGCCATGCCGTAGGGGATGTGGCGGAGGTTGAGGATCAGCCCGGTCAGGACGACCGCCCCGGCCCCGCCGCCCGCCGCGGCGACGCCGATGGCCGCGAACTGGGCCGTCCCGGCGTACACCAGCAGCGACATCCCCATCGTGATCCACCACGGGAGCCCTTGGGCCGTGGCGAGTGCGCCGAAGGACGCCCCCGCGACGCCGATGCCGACGCTGTACGCGAGCGTGTCGCGCATCAGGTCGCGGCCGACGATGCAGTTGATCCGGGCGAACATCGCGTCCGGGTACCCGGCCTGTCTTGGAAGGAACTTCCACGCTTTGCCGCGCTGAGCGACTGCGGTTCAGGCGACCCCGGCCAGCCGCAGCAGTGCCGTGGTCGCGGCCGCCGCGATGACGACGACCAGGATCGGGGCCCTCCTCCAGGCCAGCAACCCACCGACCAGCACGCCCGCCGGGAGCGCCCATCCCGCGAAGCCGCCGTCGGCGAAGAAGGCGCCGGTCAGCACCAGGGCCGCGAGCACCACCACGGCGCCGCGCTTCATCATCAGTTCGGCGCGCTCGGACACCTTGATCCGGCCCCGCACCACCGGACCGGCGAGCCGCACCAGGAAGACGCCCGCCGCCAGGGCGAGCACCGCCGCCATGGTCATTCCCCGGCCTCCTTCTTCTCCCGGCGCGGCCAGGCCGCGAGGAGCCCGAAGAGCGCCAACAGCACCGGAATGCCGGTGGGCAGGAAGGGCGTGGTCGCGACCGCGATTCCGACGCCTGTGAGCACCGCCAGCAGCGTGTCGCGGTCTTTCAGCGCCGGGAACACCAGCGCGAGCAGCAGCGCAGGGAAGGCGGCGTCGAGGCCGAACACGTCCGGGTCGGGTACGAATCCGCCCACCAGCACCCCGAGGATCGTGCCGAGGTTCCACGCGATGAACATGATGATGGTCGTGGCCCAGTACGCCGTCTTGGCGCGTCGCCGGTCCTCACCGGCCGCGAGGGCGAACGCGGTGGACTGGTCGATGAGCATGAAGGTGCCCAGCAGGCGCGTCCACCACTTGTCCCAGTAGAGGTCGCCGACGGCCAGGCCGTAGGGGATGTGGCGCAGGTGGACGAGGACGCCCGCGGCGAGCCCGGCGAGGACGCCGCCCCCGGCCATCACCACGGCGAGCATCGCGAATTGCGAGGTGGCGGCGAAGGTCAGGAAGGACATGGCGACCGGGATCCACCAGGGGAGCCCGGCCGATGTGGCGAGGGCGCCGAAGGAGACGCCGACGACGCAGATGCCGATCGACATGGCGATCGCGTCCCGGTAGACGTCGCGGTCGCGCTCGGGCAGGAAGCGGGGAGACACGGGGCGAGTATGCCTCGCACGTATCGGGGTGAACAAACGTTCAAGGGGCGCGGCAGGTGCATCACACACCCGTCGCGCCCCTGGAGAGCCGAGCCCCGGAAGCCCTCAGGCCTCGTAGGCTGTCTCTTTTGGGCCTATTCGTTACACTTCGTAGTACAGATCGAACTCGTGCGGCGTCGGGCGCAGGCGCACGGGGTCGATCTCGTTCTCGCGCTTGTACTGGATCCACGTCTCGATGAGGTCGGGCGTGAACACGCCGCCCTCGGTGAGGAAGTCGTGGTCCTTCTCGAGGTTGTTCAGCACCTCGTCGAGCGAGCCGGGGACCTGGGCGATGTCGCCGTACTCCTCCGGGCCGAGCTCGTACAGGTCCTTGTCGACCGGCGCCGGCGGCTCGATCTTGTTCTTGATGCCGTCCAGGCCCGCCATGAGCATGGCCGAGAACGCCAGGTACGGGTTGCTCGACGGGTCCGGCACGCGGAACTCGACGCGCTTGGCCTTGGCGTTCGACCCCGTGACCGGAATGCGGGTGCACGCGGAGCGGTTGCGCTGCGAGTAGACCAGGTTGACCGGGGCCTCGAAGCCGGGCACCAGGCGGCGGTAGGAGTTCACCGACGGGTTGGTGAACGCCAGGAGGCTCGGGGCGTGCTTGAGCAGGCCGCCGATGTAGTGGCGGGCGGTGTCCGAGAGGCCGGCGTAACCGGTCTCGTCGTAGAACAGCGGGTCGCCGTTCGCCCACAGGGACTGGTGGGTGTGCATGCCGGAGCCGTTGTCGCCGAACAGCGGCTTGGGCATGAAGGTCACGGTCTTGCCGGCCTGGGTGGCCGTGTTCTTGACCAGGTACTTGAACTTCTGCACGTCGTCGCCGGCGTGCAGCAGGGTGCCGAAGCGGTAGTTGATCTCCGCCTGGCCCGCGGTGCCGACCTCGTGGTGGGCGCGCTCGATGGTCAGGCCGCCCTCGATGAGGTTGGTGACCATGCGGTCGCGCAGGTCCGCGAAGTGGTCGACCGGGCCGACCGGGAAGTACCCGCCCTTGTGGCGCGGCTTGTAGCCGAGGTTCCCGCCCTCTTCGACGGCGCCGGTGTTCCAGGCGCCCTCGACGGAGTCGACGTGGTAGTAGGACTCGTTGGCCCGGTTGGTCTCGAAGCGGACCGAGTCGAAGATGTAGAACTCGGCCTCGGCACCGAAGTACGCGGTGTCGGCGATGCCGGAGCCGAGGAGGTACTGCTCGGCCTTCTTCGCGATGTTGCGCGGGTCGCGGCTGTAGGCCTCGCGGGTGAACGGGTCGTGGATGAAGAAGTTCAGGGCGAGCGTCTTCTGCTCGCGGAAGGGGTCGATGAACGCGGTCGCCACGTCGGGCAGCAGCAGCATGTCCGATTCGTGGATCTGCTGGAAGCCGCGGATCGAGGAGCCGTCGAAGGCGAGGCCCTCCTCGAGGAGGTCGTTGTCGAAGGACTCGGCCGGGATGTTGAAGTGCTGCATGACGCCGGGCAGGTCGCAGAACCGCACGTCGATGAACTTCACGTCGTTGTCGCGGACGTATCCGAGGAGCTCTTCAGGGCTGGAGAACACGAAGGTATTCCTCTCGGTAGGTGAGTGCCCGAAGACCTGCGGAGCAGTCCTCCGGACGCTAGACAGGCCGACCTCGCTGTCGACGCCTCAGCTTATTAGGCGAAACGCTAACCGCGATCGATTGCCCCACCGTAAATCAAATGTTTCGTGCGTGTTACTTGCGTTGTTCAGGCCTGTTCCACTTTGACCGAAACCACTGCTCACGGCGGTGCACGGAAGGACGCTGCGCTCATGGCCGGCTTGCAATCTTCGCCAGCCGGCCCACCCGTAGACTCGCGCCATGACGAGCGAACGCGGTGCGAACTCCCCCGAGACGACCTCCGGCCAGGACCTCGCCACCATCGGCTCGCGGTTCGTGGCGGTGTTCATCGACTGGGTCGCCAGCTTGATCTTCGTCTACCTGCTCGGCTGGGCGGGCATCGGCACCGCCGACCCGTTCGCCGACAACCTGATGGTCGCGGGCCTCTTCGCGCTCTACTACACGTTCGTGCTCGCGTTCGGCACCCAGACGCTCGGCATGGCCGCGATGCGCATCGCCTGCGTCTCGGCTTCGACCGGCGGACGGCTCGGTTTCTGGCGCTCGCTCGTGCGCTCGCTGCTGCTCTCGCTGCTCCTGCCGGCCCTGACCGCGCTGGCGCACCCGTACAACCGGGGCCTGCACGACCTCGCGGCCGGCTCGGTCATGCTCAAGGTCCCCGCCAAGACCTGGAAGCCCTAGCTCCGCTGGAGCCAGCGGCTCTACTTCAACTCCGCTGTAGCCAGCGGACGAGCAGCGGCGAGGGCACCGGGTGGGCTCCTTCGCGCCGGACCCGCATCGCGACCTCCTGGTCGGAGGACACCACGATGACCGGCCGGCCCTCGGGTTCGACGCGGGCGAGTTCGACCACCACGTCGTCGGCGATCTGGTCCTTGGCGCTGAACAGGACCCGCACGCCCCGGGCGTTCGGCTTCGCGCCGAAGATCGGATCGGCCCCGTCGAAGACCACGGTGACCTCGGCGCCCGTCTGCGCCGCGACCGCGCCCAGGCCCTGCACGAGCCGGTTGCGCTGCTGCTCGAGCGTGAGCGTCTCGCCCCACGCCGAGATGGTCACGTTGTAGCCGTCGACGATGAGGTGCGGGTTCGGCAGCGACAGCAGGTGGTCGAGCCGCTGCGGGTCGGTCTGCTCGAGCCCGCGCGAACCTTCGGCGGGCCGCTCTTCGGGTTCGGCGCAGTACTCCTCGGCGATGTAGTCGGCGGGCCGGTCGACGACCGGTTCGAGCCCGAGTTCGCGCCGCAGTCCCGTGGCGGTGCCCGTGAGGGTCTCCATGAGCAGCCACATCCGCGAGGAGGCGAGCCGTTCGGACTCCCGGTCGGCCTTGCGGACCCGTTCGAGCTGCGAGCGCAGTGAGGCCACTTCGGACTCGAGGCGGCGGCGCTCGGCGCGGCGTTCGGTGTCGAGCTGCTTGAGCCGCCCGCGTTCGGCGGCGATGTCGCCCGCGGCCTTGGCGGCCCGGTCCTCGGCCTCCTTGAGGTCGCGGCGGGCCCGCCGTACCTCTTCTTGCAAGATCGCGGCGGCCGAGCGCTGGTCGGCGAGGGCCCCGCGGAGCTTTCCGTTCTCCTTCTCCAACGCCGCCAACCGTTTCAGGCTCGACTCGTCGTGTGCCTCCGGGGTCGGTTCGGGTGCTTCGGGGATGGCTTGGACGGCGGTGGCGATGAGGTCGCGCCAGCCGTCGGGTCGCAGCAGGTAGGCGAGCGCGGCGACCTCGGCCGGGTCGGCCATCGGCGAGACCTCGCCCCCGGTCGCGACGGCCTCGATGAGCGGGGAGTCGGTCGCGGTGAGCACCCTGGCGAGGCCTTCGCGGAACGCGTTGTCGGCGGCGAGGGCGAGGCCGAGATCGGACTTGGCGAGCTTGGCGCGTTTGACGGGGCTGAACTTGAGGAAGCGGCGGAGCCGGGCCGGGATCTGCGTCGGCGGGAGTCCGGGCATGGCGACCGCGGCGATCTGGACGGCCCTGCGCCGCACGGGCTCTGTGAGGAACACCGCCGGACCCGCTTCGGCGGAGCCGGCGCCGGTTTCGGCAGGGTCCTCTTCGGAGGCTCCCGCCGCGGACGCGCCATCGTCCCCGGAGGCGTCCGCCTCCGCAGGTCCGGAGCCCCTCTGCGCCTGTGGTCCTGGACCTTCGTCGCCGCTTTCCTGGCCGCTCAACATAGGCACCAGTGTGCCACCGTCGTCACAGACTGGAACTGTCGACCGTTGGTCTTCATGTCAATGTCATGCGGGATCGCCGCGCGCTTCTCGCCTTCGTGACAGACTTGGCGGGTCATGAAGGGGGGGCATGATGAGCCGGACGCTGCTGGTGACCAACGACTTCCCGCCCCGCCGGGGCGGCATACAGACCTTTGTGCACGGTATGGCCCTGCGGCTTCCGTCCGATGACCTGGTGGTCTACACCTCGACGTCACCTGGTTGGGCCGAATTCGACGCTGCGCAGCCGTTCACGGTGGTCCGCGACCGCACCGCGATGCTGCTCCCCACGCCGCGGGTCGCGCGCGCCGTCACCGACCTCGCCCGCGAGCACCGCTGCGACCGGGTCTGGTTCGGCGCCGCCGCGCCGCTGGGGCTGCTGGCGGCGGGCTTGAAGCACGACACCGGGATCGAGCGTGCCATCGCCCTGACGCACGGGCACGAGGTCGGCTGGGCCGCGATGCCCGGCACCCGCGGGGCGCTGCGGCGCATCGCCGAGTCCCTCGACGTCATGACCTACCTCGGCGACTACACGTACCGGCGGATCGCCCCGGTCGCCGGGCACCTCACCCGGCTCGAGCAGCTCACCTTCGGCATCGACACCGAGACGTTCCACCCCGAGGTGGACGGCGCGCCCGTGCGCGAGCGCCACGGACTGGGCGGCCTGCCGGTGATCGTCTGCGTCTCGCGGCTGGTGCCGCGCAAGGGGCAGGACATGCTCATCGCGGCGCTGCCGCACGTGCGCGAGCAGGTCGGGGAGGACGTGCGGCTCCTCATCGTCGGCCAGGGCCCGTACGGGTCGCGGCTGCGGGCCTTGGCCCGCGAGCACGGCGTGGAGCGGGAGGTCGTCTTCACCGGCGGCGTGCCGGAGTCCGAATTGGCCGCTCATTTCGCGGCCGGGAACGTGTTCGCGATGCCGTGCCGTACGCGGCGCCGGGGCCTTGACGTGGAGGGGCTCGGGGCGGTGTTCCTGGAGGCGGCCGCGTGCGGGCTCCCGGTGATCGCCGGGGACTCGGGCGGCGCGCCTGACACGGTGCTGCACGACCAGTCGGGTTGGGTGGTGGACGGGCGCGACGTCGGCGAGATCACCTACCGGCTCGCGCAGGTGCTCGCCGACCCGCCGCTGGCGCGCAAACTCGGCGCGGCCAGCCGCGAATGGGCCCTGAGCGAATGGACCTGGGGGCGGCAGGCGGGCCGACTCGAGGGCATGTTGTACGGCGAGACGGTGTAGGCGCTCACGGCTCCGCCGCGCTCACAAGTGCGCCGCTCTGCGCGGGCGCGGCCGGTTTTCCCATTCCCGCCCGCATCCGCCTCCGACCTACGCGATCGGGTTTCCACCTTCCGGCGGGCAGCGTCCTCGGTGCGGCCCGCCTCCGGCGTTTCGGGCGGCGTTAGAACTTCGGCTGGTCGGGGGCTTCCAGGAGGCCGAGTTTCAGGGCCGTCATGAGGGCTTGGGCGCGGTTGCCGGCGCCGAGCTTTTCGTACAGCTTGGAGATGTGCGTCTTCGCCGTCGACTCCGACACGTACAGCTGCTTGGCGATCCCGGCCACCGACAGGCCGTCGGCGAGGAGTTTGAGGACCTGCGACTCGCGGGGTGAGAGCTGCGGCCCGGTCGGGGTGAGTCGCCGTTGCATCGCCTCGGCCAGATCGGCGGCGCTGAACGCCGTCGGGTTCGCCGCGGCGTGACGCGCGGCCGACACGACGTCGTTGGCCGGGGCCGATTTGGGAACGAACGCCGAAGCGCCCGCGTCCAGCGCACCGAAGAGCTGGTCATCGCCCGCGTACATCGTCAAGACCACGATGCCCATGTTCGGGTGGGCCTTGCGGAGCTTGCGCGTCGCGTCCAGTCCCGAGCCGTCGGGCAGGCGCAGGTCCATGATCACCACCGACGGCATGAGGGAAGCGGCGTGCCGCAGGGCGTCCGCGGCCGTATCGGCCTCCCCGACGACCTCGAACTCGGGGTCGCGGTCGAAGGCGTGCCGGAGGCCCTTGCGGATCAGGTCGTGGTCGTCGACGATCAGCACGGTTGTCTGACCGCCCGTCTGACCGGTCGTCTCCAGCGCTTCAGCGTTCATCGCGTCTCTCTCCTCATTGGCTGCCACGGCCCCCGGGCTCGGGTCGTCGGGCCGGCTCTTCAGTACTGGCGGTGCGGTCGGCGGCCGCCCAGGCCGCGGACCCCGGGCGGGGGGTCTCGGCCCGCGGTGTGGGCCGCGCCCCGGCGTTGAGCACCACCGCCACCGTCGTCCCGTGCGGCTGGTGCGGGCGGATCTCCAGCGATCCGCGGATCCGCTCGGCGCGCTCGCTCATGATCGCCAGCCCGTAGCGCCCCTCCGAGGCCTCGCCCGACAGTCCCTGGCCGTCGTCGGTCACCTCGATGCGTGTGTAAGGCGGGTCGACTTCGCATGTCACCCACAGGTTCTCTGCGCGGGCGTGCTTGCGGGCGTTCGTGATGGCCTCTTGCGCGATCCGCAGCAGCTCGGCCTCGCTACTGGCGGGCAGTCGGGCCCCGCCCTCGTCGAGCGACAGGTGCACCCTGAGGCCGGCTGAGGCGCCCACAGTACGAGCATAGTCCGCGATCGCCGACGCCAGTCCGCCCTGCGGTCCACGTTCGAACGCAGTTCGAACAGTGAGAAGCGAAGCTCGGTCACCAACCGGGTCACCTCGCTGCGCAGGTCGCCCAGTTCGGCGGAGGCCTCGGTGGCGTCGGTGGGCAGGACCGCCATCGCGTTGTCGATGCCGTAGCCGAGCATCGCCAGTTCCTGGGCGATGCCGTCGTGGATCTCGCGGGCCAGGCGCTGGCGCTCCTCGGTGGTCGCCATCGATCTGACGTCCTCGAACAGGAGCGCCGTCTCCAGGCGCAGCGCGGCGCCCTTGGTCTGCTCCTCGGCGGCGGTGATGGCCTCGGCGCCGAACGCGGCCGGATCGTCGGATTCGATCGCGACCAGGCCGACGGTGCGGCCCTCGGCCACGAGCGGGACCACGAGGGACGCCACCGGCCCCTGCGTCGAGCGGGAGAGCGGCACCTGTCCGGCCTGCGGTTTCTGCCCGGCCCAGGCGTCGGCCAGCAGCGAG
>DATABR010000284.1:0-4626 GCA_036259435.1 Glycomyces sp. | reverse complement strand
GTCGGAATTGGGCTCCGCTTCCGGCTTCGCCTCGGGCTCGGCGGTGAGGGTCGCGCCGGGTTCGACGGGCTTGAGCTCTTGGACCCAGTCGAGTTCGGGGCCTGGCGCCGCGGGCGCCGGTTTCGCGGGGAGGTTCTTGGTGTCGCCCTTGCGCACGTCGTCGTATGCGGACTCGGGCTCAGGAACGGTCCATCCCGGGGCCGTCTCGATGAGACCGGTGCGGTCCTCTCTCGTTTCGGGGCGGGTCGGGGCGTCGTCGATCTGGCCGCCCGCCTTCGGGAGCGCGCAGACGATGAGGGAACCGAGGAGCCCGGCGATGGCCGCGTAGGGGCCTACCAGGAGAACCGACATCGACTCGGCGTTGTCGACCCGCGAAGGCCCGGCGACCAGGTGCGCGACCGTGACGATGAGCGGCCCGGCGATGCCCGAGGCCGCGGCGATGCGGTAACCGGAGCTGGAGATCGGCCCGCGGCGGGCGAGCACGGCGACCACGACGCCGATGATCGCCGAGCCGACCACGAACGGCACCGCGATCGAGAGGCCCCGGTAGCCCAGGGCCGTGTCCGGCTCCACCCAGGAGCCCCACACTGCCAGTTCGGTGACCGGCGAGAGCCGCTCACCGACTTCCCAGAACTCTGACAGGACGGCCAGCAGCCACACGAAGGCGACCGAGGCGCCCACGTTGACCGCGACCGAACGCGAGCTGAGTCCGATGAGCGCGAGTGCGAAGCCGACCGCCGCCCCGATGCCGGCGGCGAGGAGCGGACGGGTGGGGAAGTCGGTGAGCACCGCGCCTTCCACGGCGGAGAGCGACACGAGCGGGCCGACGGCGAAGGCCCCGAGGGCGCTCGCGAACACCGCGCTCACGCGGGTCGCGGCCCCGAGTCGGGCGGCGGCGCGGGAGCCGATCGCACCGGAGGCGAGGCCGCCGACCACGCATGAGGCGGCCGAGAACCAGGCCACCCATGCGAGGTTGGCGTTCCAGCGGTAGTCGAGCACGGCGCCCGCGGCGTCGGGCGCCTGTTCGGCCCAGGAGAGGATGCCGAAACCGTAGGCCAGCCCGAGCTGGGCGAGCGCGGCTAGGGCCGCGACCGCGAACCCTGCGCCGACGGTCTTTGCGGCGGATCTAGGTGACATACGTCGCACCGTACTGCGTGTACGCAATGGAGTCTCCAACGGCCGATCGAGTGAGGTCGTAGCGCCGGGGCGTCTCACAACGGAGGAAACGCAGAGGGCCGTGTCCCGGTTGCCCGGCTATGCTCGGGGCATCAAGGCCACCTGCCCGGTCGCCGTGCGAGATCATGCCGATCAGCGAGGAGCATTGCATGTCCGACGCCTATGAGGCCCTCACCGCGAAACTCGCGGCCGTCGACCCCGAGATCGAACAGGCCATCGAGAACGAGGGCCGCCGCGAGTCCGAGAAGATCCGACTCATCGCGTCCGAGAACTACGTGTCCCAGGCGGTCATGGAGGCGACCGGCTCCATCCTGACCAACAAGTACTCCGAGGGGTACGCCGGGAAGCGCTACTACGAGGGCCAGCAGTACATCGACGTCGTCGAGCAGCTGGCGATCGACCGGGCGAAGGCCCTCTTCGGGGCCGACCACGCGAACGTCCAGCCCTACTCCGGTTCGCCCGCGAACCTGGCCGTCTACATGGCGTTCCTCAAGCCGGGCGACAAGGTCCTCGGCATGGAACTGCCGATGGGCGGGCACCTGACCCACGGCTCGAAGGTCTCCGCGACCGGCAAGTGGTTCGACGCCGTGCACTACGGGGTCCGCCGCGACACCGGCCGCATCGACCTCGACGAGGTCGCCGAGATCGCGCGCCGCGAGCAGCCGAAGATGATCATCTGCGGCGGCACCGCGATCCCCCGCACCGTCGACTTCGCCGGCTTCAAGGCCATCGCCGACGAGGTGGGCGCGGTGCTCATGGCCGACATCGCCCACATCGCCGGTCTCGTGGCCGGCGGGGTGCACCCGACGCCGGTCGGCCAGGCCGACGTCGTCACCACGACCACGCACAAGACCCTGCGCGGCCCGCGCGGCGCGATGATCCTCACCGACGAGGAGCACGCGAAGGCGATCGACAAGGCCGTCTTCCCGGGGCTCCAGGGCGGCCCGCACAACCACACCACCGCGGCGATCGCGGTGGCGCTGCGCGAGGCGGCGAAGGAGTCCTTCAAGGACTACGCGGCCCAGATCGTCAGCAATGCGAAGGCGCTGGCCGAGGGCCTGTCCTCGCGCGGTTTCGACCTCGTGAGCGGGGGCACCGACAACCACCTGATCTTGGCCGACCTGACCAGCAAGGGCATCGGCGGCAAGCCCGCGGCGAAGGCGCTCGACGCGGCCGGCATCGAGCTGAACTTCAACACCGTCCCGTTCGACACGCGCAAACCGTTCGACCCGTCGGGCCTGCGCATCGGCACCGCGTGCGTCACCACCCGCGGCATGACCGAGGGCGACATGGACGCGATCGCGGGCTGGATCGACCGGGCCGTGGCCGCCGCGAAGGACGGCAAGGAAGCCGAGTTCGACGTGGTCGCCGGTGAGATCCGCGAGTACACGAAGTCGTTCCCGATCCCGGGCTGGAAGGCGTGACGACAGTCTACTGACGACGCAGACGCCACAGGGGCGCTCGACCGAGACGGTCGGGCGCCCCTGTTCGTCGTCCCCTGAACGTGGCACGAAGATTCTCAGGCACGGTTGCAACCGGTCAACGAGTCGACACGTCTAGTTGATGTCAAGTCACTCGACCGCGATCTTCCTGAACACGGCGGCGCGGTCGCTCCTCAAAGGAAACCCGCCATGCATTCCTCACACCCTCAGCGCATCGGAAGGCGCGCGCTCGCCGTGCTCGGCACGGCCGCACTCGGCGTCGGCGCCTTCGCACTCCCCGCCGCCGCGCAGACCCCCCGGCCCGTCACCGCCGAAGTCGTGTTCGACGAACCGGTCGAGGCCGGAGCGGACTTCACGACCGGCGCGATGCACCTCGAATTCGGCGACGACTTCACGCCCGGCGAGCACGAGGTCTTCGTGCAGCTGAGCGTCTACGGCAACGGTTGGGAACTCGCCGACGGCGAGACCGACGACGGCGCCTGCGAACTCGCCGGCACCCCGCCGCAGTGGGTCAACTGCACCGCGACGGCGGCCGACGCGGTCCTCGACTTCGCGTTCGACTACCGGGCGGGCGCCGGCATGCCCTCCGGGGAATACGACTACGCGTTGCTCATCGACATCGACGGCGCGAACCTCGAACCGATCAACGGCACCGTCGAAGTCGACGGCGACGATGACGACGGGTCCGATCAGACGTTCCTGTACGGCAAGTCCCAGTTCGAGGCCGAGCCCGGCAGCGCCACCGAGACCGCGCCCGGCTACCTGCAGCAACGGTCACTGCCGTCCGGCACCGCGGCCCTCGTCTACAGGGCCACCGAGCCGGGCTTCCTCCTGTCGGGGACGGTCGAGGCGACCGCCCCGTACGACAACTGCATCGAGGAGTTCAAGGGTTCAGGCCCCGGCGTCACCTGCATCGTCACCGACATCGAGGACCTGCCCGGCACGGTGTTCGCACCGAGCGAGCCGATCGTGTACAAGGCCGCCGATTCGGCGCCCGGGCCGATCGAGCTCTGCGGCTGCGAGTTCTCGGTCCGCGCGCTCGACGCCGAAGCGCTCGCGAGCGAGTACGGCGAGGTGTCCTGGGACGCCGGTTCGGACGATCTGTTCGGACTCGAGGTCATCGACGAGTCGGGGAGCCCCGACCACTACGACACGGTGGGCTACATCGACATCCGCATCACCGAGAACCCCTACGACCTTGCGGTGGAGGAAGTGAACATCAAGGGCGGCAAAGGCGACCGAGTCAAGCTCACCACACCGCTGAAGAACCTCGGACCGGCGGCGGCGGTCCCGTTCTTCGACGGCCCGGGGTCCTACGCGCTGATCGGCGAGCTGCCCGAGGGCGTGGAGTTGCACGCGGTCCACAGCGACACCGGGAACGTCGGCGAGCTGTTCTGCCTTGACGGAGAGGACTGGGCGCATCACCTTCCGGACGTCGACACCGACGACCTCGACTTCGCCTGCTTCTTCCAGTACCTCGGCGCCGGAGACACGCTCGACTTCACGATCAGCGTCGACCTCGTCGATCCGGACCCGAAGGACAAGGGACGGCTGGAAGTACTGGCCCTCGACAACGACGGCTACCCCGGTATCGCCGACGCGAACGCGAAGAACAACACCGCCGACATCACCGTCAACGGCAACGGCTCGGGCCAGCTGCCGAAGACCGGCGCCTCGCTGGGGATGATGATCGGAGCGGCGGCGCTGGTCCTGGTCGCCGGCGCGGTGCTGATGGTCGTCACCGCGAGGCGGCGCAAGGCGGCCGCCGAGGAGTAGCGGACCGTCGAGGCGCCGACGATTGGCGGCGCCACCGCGAATCGAGACGATCTCACCAGCGGAAAACGTTGACGCACTGTGACACTCGACGCACCTGAAGCGACGGGCCCCGGCCATCCCGCCGGGGCCCGTTCGCGCTCGATCCCTCCGGCGTCCCCGAGCCGATGCGCGTTCGCGCCCGGGGCCGTTCGCGCTCGGCCGCCGTGACGCCGGAGGGGGGGGGGGGGGGGGG
>DATABR010000283.1:0-20957 GCA_036259435.1 Glycomyces sp. | reverse complement strand
CGGAGACGCCGGGCCTCAAGGATTCAGTGGGCCCGGAACCTTGAAGGCCAATCGGCTTCGAAGGACCGAACGACCCTCAAGAAACACGTGGCCCTACAGGATCGTGAACGCGCCGTCGCGGATGATCTGGACGACGGCCTCCTGGTGGACCTCGCCGTTCTCGTCGAGCGAGATCGGGCCGAGGATCGAGTCGTACTCGAGGATCTGGCCGAGGTTGTCCTTGATGGCCTCGCGGTTGGCATCGCAGTCGGCGCGCACGGCCTGGTCGATCAGGTAGCCCGCGGTGTAGGCCTGGGCGGCGAACTGGTCGGGCGCGCGGCCGTACTTCTCGGTGTAGGCCGCGATGAACTCGGCGTTGCCGGTGGTCTCGGAGGCCGCGCTCCACGCGCCGCCGACGATGAGGCCTTCGGCGGCGTCTTCGAGGTTGTCGACGAGCACGGGGGAGTTGAAGGCGTTGCCGCCCACGATCGGGGCCGTGATGCCGATGTCGCGGGCCTGCTTCACCAGCGGCACGGTCGCGCCGGGGAGCGCCGAGAGGATGACGGCGTCGACGTCGGCGTCCAGGATCTTGTTCAGCTGGGCGGAGAAGTCCTGGTCGGTGGTCGAGAAGCTCTCGTCCTCGGCGACCTCGACGCCCTCTTCGGCGAGCACGTCCAGGACGGTGTTGTACGCCGAGGCGGTGAACTCGTCGGCGCTGTCGTGCAGGACGGCGACCCTCTGCATGTCGAGGGCGTTCTTGGCGGCTGGGATGCTGGCGGCGAGCGCGACCTCCTCGGGCAGCGAGGCGCGGAAGATGTAGTCGCCGATCTCGGGGATGCCTTCGGCGGTGGTGGAGACGCCGAGCGCGGGCACGCCGGCGCTCTGGGCGTCGGTGTAGGTGGTGAAGGCCATGTTGGAGAGGGTGGGGCCGACGATGGCGCTGACCTCGTCGCGGTCGATGAGCTTCTCGAAGGCGGCCGAGCTGTCCTCGACGGAGGTCTTGTCGTCTTCGATGATCAGCTGGTAATCGATGCCATCGGAGGCGTTGAGCTCCTCGATGGCGAGCTGGAGGCCCTCCTGCTGGTAGGTGCCTGCGAACGCGGCGGCTTCGGTGAGGCTGAAGACGGCTCCGAGCTTGACGGCCTCCTCGATGACGCAGTCCTCGCCGGCGCCGGAGCCGGAGAGTGCGCTGTCGGTGGTGTTGTCGTTGGTGCTTTCGGAGACGCACGCGGAGGTCGCGAGCAGGGCCGCCGCGGCGAGGACCGCACCGGAGGAGGTTCTGAGACGCATGTTGTTCCCTGTGTGAAGAGGCAGGTGGGGCTATTGCCGGCGCGCCGCCGCCCCGTGTCGGACTCGGCGGCACGGTGGTCACCTTATAAGGACGACTTGTGAGCCACAAGAGCGGATCAGAATAAGTTTCCGCTAACGGCGGGTACAGGCAAAACCTTTGAGGGCGAAGGCATCCCATTCAGTGAATAGTTTCCACAAGTATCCAGACGAACTGTGCACAATGGGCGGTCGAAGGCCACGGTGCGCCGGCCGGACGCGCCGCAATCCTACTGTGTGGACGAACGGGGGCCGAGTGACAGCCCCGGACCCAGGCATTTCATCGGCTAATTCCGCAAGGGCCGCATGCTGATGGCGCCACCAAGATCGCGCGCGGTGTTCACGTGCTGAAGGCTCCGGCCCTCGCGGCGGCGACGGTGGCGCGCGCGGCGCGGTCCGCTGAATCGTTGTCGATCGGGTCTCCGGAGACGAGGAATCGGTAGTACAACGGCGCGGATACGGCACGAATCACATCTGCGGGATCTGTCCCCTCCGGAATTTCTCCGCGTGCAATGGCGGCCTCGACGCATGGCGCCCATTCGGCGGTGCGGGTGGCGTAGAAGCGGTGGAGCGCGGCGGAGGTCTGGGCGTCGCAGCCCGCGGCGGTGATGAGCGCCTTGAAGAGCGGGCCTTGTCGCGGGTCGCTCAAGGTCGATTGGACGAGGCGCGCCTGCGCGGTGAGATCGCCGAGGAGCGAGCCGGTCTCGGTGCGGGGCAGGGAGTCGGCCGCCATTTCACCGAGGAGGTCGGCGACGAGGCCGGGGATGGAGCCCCAGCGGCGGTAGACGGTGGTCTTGCCCACGCCGGCGCGGCGGGCGATCTCGGCGAGGTCGAGCCGGTCGAATCCCGATTCGGCCAAGGCGTCTCCGGCCGCGCGCAGCACGGCTTCGCGCACTTTGGCAGTGCGGCCGCCGGGCCGGACGGTGCCCGGTTCGGGTTGGGCTGGATCAGGCTGAGATTCATTCATAAACGGGGCTCCAGTTGCGTTAAGAGATATCAAGTGTTAGCTTAGACGAGTTGTTAACGGAACCAAAGGACCTTTAAGGGAGGGCTCGTCATGGAAGTCAGACAGACATCCGGCGCGGGATCTGGCATGGAATACCGCAGGCTCGGCGCATCGGGGCTCCTCGTTTCGGCCCTCAGCTTCGGGGCGGGGACCTTCGGCGGGCGCGGCCCCCTGTTCAGCGCCTGGGGCGATGCGGACGACGGCCAGGCGCGAAGCATGGTCGACATGGCCCTCGACGCGGGCGTGACCATGTTCGATTCGGCCGATGTCTACTCCGACGGCGCTTCGGAAGAGGCTCTGGGCCGGGCCCTCAAGGGCCGCAGGGACAAAGCGATCATCTCGACCAAGGCGGGTCTGCCGATGGGCGGGGGCCCGGCCGACGCGGGCACCGGCCGTGCTCGGCTGATCAAGTCGGTCGAGGCCGCGTTGAGGCGGCTGGACACCGACTACATCGACCTGTTTCAGCTGCACGCCTTCGACGCGGGCACGCCGGTCGAGGAGACCGTGCGTGCGCTCGATGATCTGGTGCGGGTGGGCAAACTGCGGTACATCGGCGTGTCGAACTTCGCGGGCTGGCAGTTGATGAAGTCGCTGGCGGCGGCGGATGCAAATGGCTGGGCCCGCTGTGCGGCGCACCAGGTCTACTACTCGCTGGTGGGCCGGGACTACGAGTGGGAGCTGATGCCGCTCGCGCAGGATCAGGGTGTGGGAGCCGTGGTATGGAGCCCGCTCGGGTGGGGAAGGCTGACCGGCAAGATTCGCCGGGGTCAGCCGCTGCCCGAGGGAAGCCGGTTGCACGAGACCGCGCAGTGGGGACCGCCGGTGGAGGACGAGTTGTTGTTTGACGTGGTCGATGTGTTGGACGAGATCAGTGAGGAGACCGAAAGGTCGGTCCCGCAGATCGCGTTGAACTGGCTGCTTCGCCGGCCGACGGTGTCATCGGTGATCGTGGGAGCCAGGAATGAAAGGCAGTTGGAGGACAACCTCGGAGCGATCGGCTGGGAGCTGACGCCGGATCAGGTGGCGAGGTTGGACAAGGCGAGCGCGAAGACGGCGCCGTATCCGTACTACCCGTACGAGATCCAAGAAGGCTTCGCACGGCTGAATCCGCCGATCGTCCGGTCGGGGAAGTAGAAGCAGCGGGGTTGCGGCTTCGTATAGCGCCATCCCCAACCCCCGCTCACCCGGGGACCATAGCGGCAATCCCTTAGCGCGGGTACGACAAAAGGGGCTCTTGTTGCTTATGTGCGGGTTGGTTTCGGGCGTGTTGTCGGGCTGGCGGGTCGGGTCGTCCGGAGGGCGGCCCTGTCTGCCCGAACCGCAACCCGATGAAACCCAGCCTCGGCGACGCACTCCGAAGCGACCGCCCACCCCTACGTCGCTGACCGGCCGAACCCCGCACCAATCAGGCCCCGTACCGGTAACGCTGGGGGAGCGGGGCGCGAATCGTCGAGCTGCAGGCGTCGGCGGGTAGGCTCCGGCGACTCGCGGAGCCCGCGAACGGACCCGCCGCAATCGGCTCGCAGGTTCGCGAGCCGTGTTGACTTCGGAGCTTTGGCCTACGAGTTGAAGTCGAACTCGCCGTCATTGACCCCGGCGAGGAACGCCACCCACTCGGCGCGGGTGTAGACGATGATTGACTCTTCGGGGCGCTGAGAGTGTCGAACGGCAACGCGGCCGGAGTCATCGGCCCAGGGCCGGATCCGGAGCGTACGCCCGTCGATGGCCATCCGGAGTCGTATAAGCCTGGGGGCGTAGGGAAAACAGGTTAGGCCATCGCCGCTCGCCGCGCCACTTCCTCGCGGATCGCCGTCAGGCCACGGGTGATCGCGGGCTGCTCGGCGCTGCCGCGACGCACCGCGGTGAACAGCCGCCGCGTGGGGATCGGCTTGCCGTGGATCGGGACCCGCACCACCAGGTGCTCCACCGGGACCGGCACCAGACGCGAGTACAGGCTCACCCCGAAGCCATTGCATACCAACGCGGACGCACTGTAATAAGTATCCGCCCGGTGGGCGAGATGGGGCGCGAAGCCCGCCGCCGCGGTGCTGCTGAGGAATAGCTGCTCCTGGTCGAGGCAGGAAAACATGCTGACCCAGTCCTCGTCCGCCGCCTCGGTCAGCGCCACGCTCTCGCGTCCGGCCAGCGGGTGGTCCGCGGATACGAGCAGGTCCTCCACGTCCTCGACCAGGAATTGCTGTTCGAACCGCCGGTCGCTGGGCTGGGGAGTGGTGTCGACCGGGCTGATGACGGCGATGTCGGCGTCGCCGGATTCGAGCATTTGGAACGCCTCGACGGACTCGACCGCTGCCAGGTGCAGCCGCACCCCCGGGTTGTCCTTGCGCAGGCGTTTGGCCATCGGGGCGATGAAGGCCGAGACCGTGCTGGAGAGGCCGCAGATCCGCAGGTGGCCCTTCTGGCCCGCGTCGAGTGCGGCGAGGTCCACTTTGGCGCGTTCCCAGTGGGTGTACATGACGTCGGCGTGCTCGAGCAAGACCTCGGCGGCCGGGGTGAGCCGGACGCGGCGGCCGTTGGGTTCGAGGAGCCGGATCCCGGTTTCCCGGGCGAGTTGCTTGAGCTGGTGGGAGACCGTGGAGGGCGTGAGGTGCAGCGCGAGCGCGGCCGCGGTGACCGTGCCGTGGGTGCGGAGCACGCGAAGAGTCTGGAGCTTCGGATCGATCATTCGAAAACCTCGCAAGATCCGATGAGAAAACATTCGTGGTTTCCGAACAATTCTACGGGAAAGCTAGAGGCATGACCAACACCGAGAAGCACACCGACGACCGCTGCCCGCTCTGTCAACTGCGCATGAGCGAGGCGATGACGGTGGTATCGCGGCACCGAACCTCAACGGGCACAGTCGTATACGCTCGCTGCGACTGCGGAAGACTCTCCATGTGGTTCGAGCGGACGGTGCTCAAACTTTCGCCGGAACTGGGCCTGATGGCAGGCGCGAGAGCCCGCTAGCCGCCGTAGGGCCTCGTCGCTGTAGTCCAACCCGCCTCTGTCCTGCGGCACGATCGTCCTCCCGGCGCCGAACAAGGTCAGCCTGCTGAGCAGGCTGGCGGAGCAGCAGGATCCCGGCCACGGGGAGGACCCAGGTGAGGAGGCGGCCGGTCAGATAGCCCTTCGGTCGGCCTTCGCGGAAGTAGTACGTGAGCCCGTACGCCGAGGCCGGGGCCCGGTCGCCGTCGATTTCCACCAGCAGGTTCGTGGTCGAGTGCTGGGTGTATTCGCCTCTCGACCGCAGCCCGTCGCAAGAAGTCGGCGATCTCGACAGGCCTTGACCCGCCTGCTCGCGCACGTGCTCGCGCACCACCAACAGGGCTGAGCGGATCGGACTCGGACACGCCGAAAGCCCGGGGGAATTGCTTCCCCCGGGCCTCGTGTTTCAGTCCACCGTTACGGCGACTGGAAGTTGATCGGAGTGACGGCGGACCGCCGCTCCGGTCGGGTCTGTGTGCTAGAGGACCCGGATGTTCGCGGCCTGAGGGCCCTTCTGGCCCTGCTCGACGTCGAACTCGACCTTCTGGTTCTCTTCGAGGTCGCGACGACCCGAGCCCTGGATGGCCGAGAAGTGCGCGAAGAGGTCAGCGGTGCCGTCGTCGGGGGCGATGAATCCGAAGCCCTTGTCGCCGTTGAACCATTTAACGGTGCCAGTTGCCATTTGTATTACTCCTGTGTATTCATGGGCCGCCGAGGCGACCCGGTGCCCGCGCCGACACTTTCGACGCGGAAAATCATGGGGGTGTCGCGCAGATCGGTCACACTGTCTGCGAAAGCGAGCTCGAGTTCGAGTACTGCGAACGCGGCTTCGAGCGATCGGTAGACGCCGAGCATCTGCGAGTGGGGACCGTGAAGCGTGTGGAGGGGTCCGGCGACGGCGACGAATCCTGCGAATTCGCCATCGAGCGTCGCTGCGTAGAGGCCCTCGGATGCGCGCCTCCAGAGAATGCGGCTCTGCGAGGCGGTGACGGGTGAAGCTGAAGAGATGACTACCTGATTCGTTGTGCGGTTAAGAAACGTTGCTCCGTCATTTTAAGCGGGAACGTTGAGAAGCTCGATGAATTCCGAGCGATGGCGTACCAGAAGCACGCATCAGTCGCATACAGCGATCAAGATTCCACTGCGGCCACGGATTTCCAGTTCCGTGGGCCTTGTCTACCCTACACCACGCCAGTCAGTCTTGGCATCTCCCGGCCCTGCCGCAACCCTGTGACCCCGCACCCAGCGCCCGCCAACTGCGCGAAACCCGCCGAACCGATCAGGAAACGAGAAGCCCCGAGCGTCTCGCCGCCGATATCGTGAAAGCACCATCACCGCAGGTGGAGATAGGAAGCAGGACGCCATGAGCGACACTTCGAAGGCCAACGGGCAGGGACGGGACGACTCCTCGGCAGAGGGGTTCTCCGAGCAGGAGCGCGCCGCGATGAAAGCGCGCGCCAAGGAACTGAAGACCGAGGCGCGCGGCGCCCGAACCGCCAAGAAGGCGGCGTCCGACGAGGCTGCGGTGCTGTCGACGATCGCCGAAATGGCCGAACCGGACGGGGCGCTGGCCGCCCGCGTCCACGCCGTCATCACGGCCGCGGCCCCGGAGCCGGTGCCGAAACTGTGGTACGGCCAACCCGCTTACGCGAGGGACGGGAAGGTCGTGTGCTGCTTCCGCAGCGGGCAGGCCGACAAGGAGCGGTACTCGTCGCTCGGTTTCACCACCGAAGCGAACCTCGACGACGACAGCGGTCTCTGGCCGACCTGCTATGCCCTGCCCGAGCTCACCGAAGCCGGCGAAGCGACGCTGAGCGATCTCGTCAAGCAGGCTATGAGCCGATAGCGGCCGCGGCGACTCGCCTCCGCGACACGTGGGGTCCGAGTGGTGCTCGGAATCCGCCTGAGGCCGCTAGGAGCCCTCAGAAGAGGTCTCCGGCTCACCGCCGCACGCGGGCGCGCTTTCGGCGGCCTCGGCGAGGTCGGGTTCGGTCAGGTAGGTCTCGGCCATCATCAGCGGGTACGGCAGGTTCATGAGGTCGAAGCCAGCGAGCATGAACAGGCCTTCGAGGTCCGCGGGCACGTAGACGGGGGCGATCTCGGTGTACTCGGCGAGCGCGGTGCGGGTTTCCTCCAGGTCCGCCCGGTACTGACCGACTGCCGCCTCGGCCCCCGGCGTCGGCCCGAGCGGGAGGTCGTCGATGGCCGCCAGGGCCTCGGCGAGTGCCTGATCCGTGTCGGCGAGGGCGTCGAGGAGCGGCTGGCGGTCCTCTTCAGTGGTCGGCGTGTTGTGCGCCGACGCGGTGAACGGAAGGTGCAGGTCGACGGGGACGACCTCCGGTGCGGCGCAGAACGCTTCGGCCCAGTCCACGAGTTCGGCTGCCGCGGCCTGCTCTTCGGCGGTGGCGGTCGCGGCACCGCCGTCGGCGCTTTCGTTCGAGGCCTCGTCTCCGGAGCAGGCGGCCACGCCGAACGCCAGGAACACGGCGGACAGAGCGGTTGCGGCATTGCGAGACATGATGACCTCCAAGACGGGCGCTGACCCGAAGTTATAAGCCGAGCCGACCGGGAGGGGTCCCGCGCAAGCCAGGCGGAGCCGACCGGGCCGTTCCCCTGCACCATGCGCTGGTGCGAAGATGTTGGCCATGTCGACAACGGCGAACGAATCCAGGCACCACCGGTTCCGCCCCATGAACGGGCGCGACCCCGAGGAGTCGCACCGTTCGGCGACCCCGCTCGAGCTGCTCTACGACCTCACCCTCGTCGTCGCGTTCAGCCAGGCCGGCACCCAGGCCGCGCACCTGCTCGAGCTCGGGCACTGGGGCGCGGCGATCGGCGCGTTCTCCTTCTCGGTGTTCGCCATCTGCTGGGCCTGGATCAACTACTCCTGGCTCGCTTCGGCCTTCGACAACGACGACATCTTCTTCCGCGTCGCCACCATGGTCCAGATGATGGGCGTGCTCGTCCTCGCGCTCGGGCTGCCGCAGATGTTCCTCTCCATCGACGAAGGCGTGTATGTCGACAACAGCGTGGTCGTCGCCGGATACGTGATCATGCGGATCTCCACGATCGCGCTGTGGCTCCGCGTCGCTCTGCACAACCCCCGGCGGCGCGGCAGCGCCCTGATGTACGCCGGCCTCATCGCGATCGGGCAGGTCGGCTGGATCATCCAGATCTTCGTGGACCCCCCGCTGATCGCCACCGCCTGGATCGTCGTCGGGCTCGCGACCTTCGAGATGCTGACACCGGTCATCGCCGAGCGCCTCGGCGCCGGCACCCCCTGGCATGCGCACCACATCGCCGAACGGTACGGCCTCCTGGTGATCATCACGCTGGGCGAAGTCGTGTTCGGCACCATCCTCGCGGTCTCGGCCGTCGTCCAGGAGCAGGCCTGGTCGGTCGAAGCCGTCCTCGTCGCGTTCGGAGGCACCGCGCTCGCCTTCGGCCTGTGGTGGGTGTACTTCATGACGCCCTCCGGTGAAGTGCTCGCCCGGCACCGCGAGCGCGGGTTCATGTGGGGCTACGGGCACATGGTCGTCTTCGGCTCGATCGTCGCGACGGGCACGGGGCTGCACGTGGCGGCGACGGTCATCGAGGACACGGCCCATGTCGGCGCTTTCGCGGCGATCCTCACGGTCGTCGTTCCCGTCGGGATCTTCACCATCGCGCTGTTCACGCTGTACTCGCTGCTGCTGCGGCAGTTCGATCCGTACCATCTGCTGCTGTTCGTCGGCGCGGTGCTCGTGCTCGCCGCCTCGGCCGGCGCGGTCGTGGCCGGTGCGTCCATCGGCGTCGGGATCGCGATCGCCGCGTGTTCGCCGGTGGTCGTGATCGTCGGTTTCGAGACGGTCGGCCACCGCCATCAGGAGGCCGCCCTCGAGCGCGTGCTTGAGCAGGGATAGCCGCTGTGGCGGCCGGCACCGGTCACTGGATGGGGGCCGGTGGACGCGCTGGCTAAGCTAGTCGGGTGGCTCAGCAAGGTGTGAAGACGTACCAGGTGAAGACCTACGGCTGTCAGATGAACGTGCACGACTCCGAGCGGATCGGCGGTCTGCTCGAAGAGGCCGGCTACGTGCCCGTCGAAGGCGAGGCCGCGCCCGATCTGGTCGTGTTCAACACCTGCGCCGTGCGCGAGAACGCCGACAACAAGCTCTACGGCAACCTCGGCCACCTCGCGCCCGCCAAGACGGCGAACCCGGACATGCAGATCGCCGTGGGCGGCTGCCTGGCCCAGAAGGACCGCGGCGAGATCGTCAAGCGCGCCCCCTGGGTGGACGCCGTGTTCGGCACCCACAACATCGGCTCGCTGCCGGTGCTCCTGGAACGCGCCCGCCACAACAAGGCCGCCGAGGTCGAGATCCTCGAATCCCTTGAGACCTTCCCCTCGACGCTGCCGACCAAACGCGAGTCCACCTACTCCGGTTGGGTCTCGATCTCGGTGGGCTGCAACAACACCTGCACGTTCTGCATCGTGCCCGCACTCCGCGGCAAGGAGAAGGACCGCCGCCCCGGCGAGATCCTGGCGGAGGTCCAGGCGCTGGTCGACGAGGGCGTCTCCGAGGTCACGCTCCTGGGCCAGAACGTCAACACCTACGGCGTCGAGTTCGGTGACAAGCTGGCCTTCGGCAAGCTGCTGCGCGCCTGCGGCGAGATCGAGGGCCTGGAGCGCGTGCGGTTCACCAGCCCGCACCCGAAGAACTTCACCGACGACGTGATCGCCGCGATGGCCGAGACGCCGAACGTGTGCCACCAGCTCCACATGCCGCTCCAGTCCGGCTCGGACAAGGTGCTCAAGGAGATGCGCCGGTCCTACCGCTCGGGCAAGTACCTGGAGATCATCGGCAGGGTGCGCGAGGCGATGCCGGACGCGGCGATCACCACCGACATCATCGTCGGTTTCCCCGGCGAAACCGAGGAGGACTTCCAGGCGACCCTCGACGTCGTGGAGCAGTCGCGTTTCGCGAGCGCGTTCACCTTTCAGTACTCGATCCGCCCCGGTACTCCGGCGGCGACGATGGCGGACCAGATCCCCAAGGCCGTCGTGCAGGAGCGCTACGAGCGCCTGATCGAACTGCAGGAGCGCGTCTCCTGGGAGGAGAACCGCAAGCTCGAGGGCACCGAGGTCGAGGTCCTGGTCACAGTGGGCGACGGCCGGAAGGACAAGGCGACCGGCCGCCTCTCGGGCCGCGCCCGCGACGGCCGCCTCGTGCACTTCGCGGTGACCCCGAGTGAGACCGACCCGACCGGAAACGCCGAGGGCGTGCGCCCGGGCGACGTGGTGACCACGACGGTCACGTACGGCGCTCCGCACCACCTGGTCGCCGACAGCGAGGTCCTGAGCCACCGCAAGACGAAGGCGGGCGACGCCTGGCAGTCGGGCAAGGCCACCAAACTTCCCGGCGTCACCCTCGGCATGCCCACGATCGGCCGCAAGCCCGAACCGAAGCAGGACGGCCCGGGCTGCGCCTGCTGATCGAGTGAAATCACTTCCGCGTCATGCGGATGCACGTCGGATCAAGCCGGCGCTGTCGGTTTCCTGCCAGGCCGCCTCGATCACCGCCATCACGTGCGCCGGTTCTCGATCACGGAGCCTCGCCACGATGGCCCCGCGGGCGGAATGCGGCCGGTCCTCTGCGCGAATCTCGTCGGAACCGGCGATGAGGGCGATCAGTCCGTCCTCTTCGACGTGTCCTTCCTGATAGAGCCGGAACAGCGCCACCTCGGCCCAACGCCGGAGACCACCGGCGAGCATCCCGAGATCCTCAAATGAAACGGAAGACGGGTCGGGTGGCGGCCCGGTCTCCTTGTCTTCCCCCGACAAGGCTCGATAGCGGCGGCTCGTGACGATCATCACCGCGATGAACCAGAGTTCGACGACGGCGAGACATGCGACCGCTACGAGGAGATACGTTGCCGTCCAATCCATCTGCGACCTCCACTGCCGGGCTCGACATGGACGGCACGCTCGCGGCCCCGGAACCCGTCCCGAGCGGCTTCGCCCAGCCCTGGTGCCATCGTTTCGGTCCATGCCAGAATCGGTTGGTATGGAGCGGGACGGCGACATTCAAGCGCAGCGCGACCTCATGTACGGGGAACTGGATCTCAGTTCGCTGTCGATCTTCTCGGGGTCGTTCATCAACTACGGGTACTGGGGCGAGCTCGATCCCTCCCGCGAAATCACGGTCGCGGAGCGGACCGCCAGCCAGGCCGAGCTGTACCGGCAGGTCGTCTCCCGGCTCGAGCCGCTGCCCGACTCGCGGCTGCTCGAACTCGGGTCCGGGATCGGCGTCGGCGCCGCGCTCGTCGCCCGCGAGTTCTCGGTCGACGTAACCGGCCTGGACCGCTCGCCGGCGCAGCTCGGCCGCGCCGCCGACACCAATGCCGCGGCGCTCGCGGCTATGCCCGACCGCCTCGCCTTCCACCAGGGATCCGTTACCGACATCCCTTGGGAGGACGGCGCGTTCGACGGCGTATATGCCGTCGAGATGCTCCAGCACGTCGACGATCTGGCCGCCGTGGCGCACGAGGCCCAACGGGTCCTGCGACCCGGTGGGCGCTTCGCCACCGCCACCTTCTTCGTGCCCGACGGCGTGGACTTCTCTGCGATCCCCGAACTCATCGAGACCGTCGCCACCGGTGTCGACCTCGTGCGGCCCGTCGGCGACTTCGCCGCTGACCTGGCCGCCGTCGGCTTCAACGACGTCACCAGCATCTCGATCGGCGCGCACGTCTGGCACCAGTTCGACCGCTGGGTCGGCCAGACCGAATTCCGCCATTCCTGGGGCCGGAACTGGTTGCGCTGCTACGAGAACGGCTGGATCGACTATTACATCCTCACAGCCCTCCGGCCGGTCTGAGCGCAGGATCGGTCAATCATTCGCCGCGGCGCTCGGCCAAGGCACGGCGACCGTTGCGCCCTCGCTGACGTGCAGCACCGCGTCCGCGCCGTCCAAAGTCGCCTGGTCGAGCGGGAAGTAGGCCTGCTCTTGCGTGGCGTCGGTGCGCGCGCTGGCCGATCCGACTGAATCGGCCGGGGCGAGACCCCACTGGGTGAACCGCTGTTGCAGCGAGCCTTCGAACGTGCCCGGCTCAGGCGCTTCCAATTTGAGCCCTTCGCTGCGGCCCAGGCTGCCCGCGATGAAGGCGTATTGCTTTCCCACCAGCGAGGCGACGATCGCGCCGGTGCCGTGCCAGGTGAGATCCATGCCCCCCATCGCTGTGCCTTCCACGACCATGCGGCTCGGGTTCCGCTGGAGGTGAGTGTTGTGGGCGAAGACCAAGGTCGGGCCCCGGTCGGCCTCGAGGTCGCGGATGTCGAGCAGGTTCTGGGCCATGAGCGCGTCCCGCGTGGCGCTCAGGGCGGACCACCGCTCTCCGTCCTCGATGCGTTGCGCCGCTTGACGGTGATAGCGCAGCAGGCCCAGTGCAGAGGTCAGATGGACCCTGGCCCGGTCCCAGTCGGCGCGGGAGGTCGCTGCGATCAGCTCGGGCGCACGGGCGTAGAGCGCGGTGAGCAGGTCGTCGGCGATCACCCGAAGCTTCCTGGCCTCGGCGGTGTCGCCGGGCGATTGGGCCGGGTCCATGACCGCGTCCCAGCGGCTCCACCGCTCGTCCTCCCCGGCGAGCCCCGCGATGTCGAGGTCGAGGCCAAGGTAGTCGCGGCCGTGTTCGAGGTAGCGACGGGGACTCTCGCCGGTGAACTCGAGAGGAGCATCGATGCCGTGGAACGACAGCCGTTCCTGCGCGGGCCGATTCTCGTTGTACCCGCGCATCCACGCGACCAGTTGCCGGTTGCCTTCGAAGGCGCCGAACCCGTGCGTGAAGCCCTCGCTCATCGCCTCGTCGAGGGTTCCCTCTCCTTGTCCGACGAAGTCGTCCACCGCGAACGCGGCCACCCGGTCGATCTCGAGCGCGACCGACCGGAACCCGCGGTCGACCAGCTGGGCGAACAACTCGTTGCGGATCTGTGCGAACGTCGGTTCCCGATGCGTCGGCTCGCCGAGCCCCACCAGGTTGTGCGAGTCGCGAATGAAGTCATGAATCTCTCGTGCCATGGCCTCAAACATATCGTTGAAAGAACGGTTGAGACCTGTGTCGAGTACAACCTCGACATCATGCGTTAAAGTCTCAAACGATGGTGAACATGCGGCCTTCCGATCTCGCCCGCGAACACGGTCTGTCGACCCAAGCGGTACGCAACTACGAACGCGACGGCTACCTTCCGCCCGCCGAGCGCACCCGCAGCGGCTACCGGGTCTACACCGAGGTGCACGCTGCGGCGCTCCGCGCCTTCCTGGCGCTCGCCCGCGCTTACGGGCACGCGACCGCCGGCGAAGTCATGCACGCGACTCGCGACGCCGACATCGACGGCGTGCTGATGATCATCGACCGGGGTCATGAGCAGTTGCTTCGCGACAGGGGCACGTTGGACTCCGTGCGCGCGGCGGTCGGCCGCTTGACGACCGAACCTTCTGGCGACCCTGCCTCGAGCCGGTCGACCGTCCCGTCGGGGAACTCGCGTACCGCCTCCGCGTCACCCCGGCGACCCTGCGCAACTGGGAAGAAGCCGCAATCCTTGCCCCCGAACGGGATCGGGCCACGGGATATCGCCGCTTCGACGCCGCCGACGTGCGCGACGCCGAGCTTGCCCACCTGCTCCGGCGCGGCGGTTACCCGCTGGAACATATCGCCACGGTCGTTCAGCAGATCCGCACCGCGGGTGGTACCGGGGCGCTGTCTCGCGCACTGGAGGACTGGCAACGCAAGCTGACCGAGCGCGGCCTGGCGATGCTCGATGCGGCCGCGCAGCTCAGCGCCTATCTGCGCCTGCTCGACCTCCCACGTGCCCAACGCCGCAAAGGCGATTGACGGGTCCGATACGAACCGGGGCGATTCGGAGGCCGACGTCGATCAGGCCGGTCGCGACCGGCACGGCTGAGGCCGGGCGCGTCCGCAGACACGGCCCGGCGTCTCCCGTCTACCTGCCCGGCATCAGGCCCCGTTTGCGAACTCCCCGGGGGTACCCAAAGGGGACCTAGACCAGGCTGTCCTCCCACTGGCGGTGGAGCGTCGCGTACTCGCCGCCGTGGTCGATCAGGTCGTTCGGGTGGCCGTCCTCGATGATCCGGCCGTGCTCCAGCACCAGCACGCGGTCGGCGATCTCCACCGTGGACAGCCGGTGCGCGATGATGATCGCCGTGCGGTCGGCCAGGATCGTGCGCAGCGCGCGCTGCACCAGCCGCTCCGACGGGATGTCCAGCGACGAGGTCGCCTCGTCCAGGATCAGCACCCGCGGGTCCGCCAGGAACGCTCGAGCGAAAACGACCAGCTGGCGCTGACCCGCCGAGAGCCGCCCGCCCCGCTTGCGCACGTGGGTGTCGTAGCCCTCCGGCAGCGACTCGATGAACTCGTGGGCCCCGACGACCTTGGCCGCCTCCATGATCCGCTCGTGCGACGCCCCCGGCTTGCCGAGCTCGATGTTCTCGGCGATCGTGCCGTTGAACAGGAAGTTCTCCTGCGTGATCATCACGATGTTCGCCCGCAGATCGTGTTCGGACAGTTCGCGCAGATCCACGCCGTCGAGCCGGACCGTGCCCGCCTTCGGATCGTAGAAGCGGCTCACGAGTTTCGCGATCGTCGTCTTGCCCGCACCCGTCGCGCCGACGAGGGCCATCGTCTGGCCGCCCGGAATGCGCAAATCGAGGCCCGGCAGCACCACGTGGTCCTCGCGGTACTGGAAGCGCACGTTGTCGAAGCGCAGCTCTCCCTGCGGCCGTTCGATCGAGCGCGGCTCCTCCGGCTCGGCCACCTCGACCCTCTCGTCGAGCACGCCCGAGATCTTCTCCAGCGCCGACGTCGCCGACTGGAGCGTGTTGTAGAACTGCACCAGCTCGTTCAGCGGGTCGAAGAACCGCTTCATGTACAGCAGGAACGCCGCCAGCACACCGACCTCGGTGTTGCCCTGCATGACCTGCCAGCCGCCGAACAGCAGCACCACCACCGTGGCGAGGTGCCCGATGCCGCGCATCCCGCCCGACATGAACGCGTTCTGCTGGTGGCCCTTGGCCTGCGCGAACTTGTTGTCCGTGTTCAGCCCCGCGAACAGCTCACGGTCGCGCTCCTCGCGCCGGTACGCCTGCACCGCGCGCACGCCGCCCATCGACTCCACGAAGTAGACGATGAGCAGGGCCACCGTCTCGCGGGCGCGCCGGTACGCGAGCGCCGAGACCTTGCTGAACCAGCGGCCCAGCAACAGCATCAGCGGGAACGTCAGCAACGACACCGCCGCCAGCCGGGCGTCGATCACCAGCATGACGATCGTGATGGTGACGACGTTGAGCCCGGCGAGCACGAGGTCGTCGACGCCGTTCTCGGTCATCTCCCGGATCGCTTCCATGTCCGAGCTCTGCCGGGCCGTCACGCGCCCCGAAGTGAACCGCTCGTGGAACGACACCGAGAGCCGCTGGAACTTCTTGAACACTCGGTTGCGCAGCGCGAACAGCATCGCCGCGCTCACCTTCGCGGACTGCGCGATGTAGAGGCGCACACAGATGTACTTGACGATCGAGACCACCGCGAACGTGATCGCGATGGCGATCAGGATCGAGTAGTCCCCGCGCTCGCTGATCGCCGGAATGGCGTTGTCGATGCCGAACATGACCAGCAGCGGCGTGGCCATGCTCGTGAAGTTCTGCACCACCAGGATGCCGCACAGGAACGCGATCGCCTTCTTGTGCGGGCGCATCATCGAGCCGAGGAGCTTGCGGCTCTGCGAGCGCAGCTCCTTGATCGACTGCTCGTCGTCGAGTTCGGCGCTGGTGCGGTCGGCCTCGGCCGACTCGGCCCGGCCCCGCCACGACACGTGCTTGTCGGGCTTGTCAGTCACCGTCATGCGACCACCTCCTCAGACTCGGCGGAGAGCACGTCCACGTACTCGGGGCTGGTCTCCATCAGCTCCGAGTGCTTCCCTACGCATGCGATCCGTCCCTCGTGGAGGAGCGCCACCCGGTCCGCCAGCGCCACCGTCGAGGGCCGGTGCACCACCACGAGCGCGGTGGTGTCCTGCAAGACCTGCTCCAGGGCCCGCTCGACCAGCTCCTCGGTGTGCACGTCGAGCGCCGAGAGCGGGTCGTCGAGGACCAGCACGGCCGGCTTGACGACCACGGCGCGCGCGAGCGCGAGTCGCTGGCGCTGGCCGCCCGACAGCGACAGGCCCTGTTCGCCGATGCGCGTGTCGAGCCCGTATGGCAGGTCGTAGACGAATTCGGCCTGCGCGACCCGGACGGCCTCTTCGAGGTCGCGCTCGTCGGCGTCGGGGCGTCCGAGCGCGAGGTTCTCGCGCACGCTCATCGAGAAGAGCGTGGCCTCCTCGAACGCGGTGGTCACGACCGAGCGCAGGTTCGCGAGCCGCAGGTCGCGGATATCCGTGCCGTCCAAGAGGATCCGGCCGCCGGTCGGGTCGTTCAGCCGCGAGGGCAGCGAGACGAGCGTGCTCTTGCCCGACCCGGTCTTGCCGGCGATGGCGATGGTCTCGCCGGGCTTGACGCGCAGGTCCACGCCCTGGAGGATCTCGCGGGAGTCGTCCTCGTAGGCGAACGTGACGTTCTCGAACACGAGCTCGCCGCGGATTTCGGAGCGGTCGATCGCGCGCGCGCCGGGCCGGTCCTTGATGGCCGGTTCGGTGTCGAAGACCTCGTAGACGCGGTCGGCGGCGGTCATGGCCTCGTTGCCGTGGGCCATGACCCAGCCTGAAGCCTCGATCGGCCACAGCAGGGCCAGCTGGAGCATGACGAACGCGGTGAGGTCGCCCACCGACATCCGGCCTTCGGCGACCATGACCGAGCCGAACACCAGCACCGCGCCGATGGCGGCGGTGGCGATGGCGTCGTAGCCCGACCAGGAGCGGGAGGCGATGAGGCTCTTGTTGATGCCGCGTTCGCGGAGCTCGGCGGCTTCCTTCTCGAAGCGGGCGGCCATGAGCGGGCCGCGCCCGAGCGCCTTGATGGCCCGGATGCCCAGGGCCGACTCCTCGGCGGCGCTGGAGACCTCGCCCGACTGGTCCTGCTCGGACCGGGCGGCGGGCAGGTAGCCCTGGAAGAACTTGCGGCCGATGAGGAACAGCGGGACGGCTGAGGCGGCGACGATGAGGGCGAGGCGCCATTCGATGAACAGCAGCTGCCCGAGGATGATGACCGTCATGCCGACCGAGGTGATCGCGAAGACCAGGCCGCCCGCGAAGAACCGGCGGATCATGCCGAGGTCGGAGGTGACGCGGGCGAGGAGCTGCCCGGTCTGCCACCGGTCGTGGAAGCCGGTGTGGAGCACTTGGAGGTGCTGGTAGAGCGCCCCGCGCATGTCGGCCTCGATCGACATGGCCATGGACGTCTGCATGTAGCGCCGGATCAGGTTGAGGATCGCATCAGACGCGCCGAGGACTGCGATGATGGCGACGAAGAACCCGAGACGCCGCAGGTCGCCCTCAGCGATCGGCCCGTCGATGGCCTCGCCCACGAGGGGCGGAATCGCCAGGCCGGAGATGATGTTGAGCAAGACCATCGCCCACAGGAACGCCAGTCGGAACCGGTAGGGGTACAGGTACTTCTTGATCCGCCACAGGTTCGACAAGGCCGAACGCCGCGGCGGGGGAGTGTCTGTTTCGGACAGTTCTGGAGTTTTCAACCGCTCTGAGCCCACTGCTCCACCGTACGAGCGGGGTATGACACCCGGCAACCGAATTTCACCTGCCGACCGGTCAGTGAGACGGAGAGCGGCTAGGCGGGACGGGCGACGCTGGGCCTACCCGCCCAGGGCGGGCGGACCACCCTCCCGGCCAGCCTTTCCGCGCGGGTACGACAAAACGCCCTTCGTCGCTGATCGCTTGAACCCCAACCCCATCCAGCCGCCGGCCCCGCCGACGCCCCCGAACTACCCCGTACATGAGCAAGAAGAGCCACAAAGGCGAAGCCCCGACACCAAAAGTGTCGGGGCAATCACGTCAATCGGCGTGCCGTGGGATCACGTGACCGCTCGGCCGAGCGTGCGCGCGTTAGTGAAGCAACAGCGCGCGCAGCTTCTCCGCGTCCTTGAAGCCGATGGCCTCCGCGTACTTGGTCATCGAGCCGAAGCGGGCGTTGACCTCCTCGATCGTCTGGCGCATCGCCTCGGCCGGTGTGTCGAGGCCGCCTTCCACCGCGGGCTTGCCGAGGTTCGCGTCCCGCCACTGCCGCCAGCGCGCCGAGCCGAACCGCGTGAGCTCGTAATCCGCGGCGATGTCCTCGTCGTCGACTCCGAGGATCGACAGCAGCACCGCCGCCACCAGGCCGGTCCGGTCCTTCCCCGCCATGCAGTGGAACACCACCGGCTCGCCGCTCGCGATCACCTCGAGCGAGTCGCGCACCGACTTGTACCCGGCCTCCAGCATCCCGGAGTAGCGCTGCCGCAGGAACGCGACCACGTCCGCCTCATCCGAGAGCCCGTTCACCCGCACGCCGACGTGCTCCCACTTGATGTGGAGCAGTTCGAAGTGGTGGAACTCGACGCCGTCGACCTCGGGGAACCGCCCGGACTGCTGCCACTCCTCGGCCCGGCGCAGGTCGATCACGTGTCGGATCCCGAGCCGGTTCACGACCTGGTCGAGGTCGGCCTCGGTCGCCTGACCGAAATTGTCGGAGCGGAACACCTGCCCCGTCCGGACCTTCTTGCCCCCGGCCGCGTCCCAACCGCCCACGTCGCGCAGGTTGAACACGTTCTCGGTCGGGACGAAATGCTGAGGGAGTGTCTCCAGGACTGTGTTTTCCAAGACCATGGGCGATTGCCTTCCTTTCGACGGGGTACGCGGCGGGGAACGGCCCGGACATGGCGAACGGCGTGAACCGAAGCGGTCCACGCCGTTGTAGCCCTGTTCCATTATCCCGATGATTCGGCGAACGTTCGAACGCGTTCTTCAAAACCCCGGGACAACAGGAGATTTCGCTTACTTGGCACCCTCAGCGAGCTGCAAGAACTGCTTCTTGCCCGCCAGGTCCGCTTCCGCCTTCTTGATGCGGCCCGCGTTCCCGTCGGCCTTCGCGCGCTCGAGCTTCTCCTCGGCCTCGGCCACCTGCTGGCGCATCTGCAACAGCAGCGGGTTCTCCTCGACCGGGACCTTGCGCCAAGCGGTGTCCAACGCGTCGCGGAGCTTATCCTCGACGCCTCGCAGGCGCCGCTGGAGCTTCGCCTGGTTCTTGCGCGGGACCGCGCCGATGTCGTGCCAGCCCGCCTGGAGCTCGCGGAACGCCTGCTGCGCGGCCTTCGGGTCGGCCTCGATGTCGAGCGCCTCGGCCTGCTTCAGCAGCTCTTCCTTCGCGGCCTGGTTGGCGTCCAGCTCCGCGTCGCGGGCCGAGAACACCTCCGAGCGCGCGTTGAAGAACACGTCCTGCGCCGCCCGGAACCGCTTCCAGGCCTTCTGCTCGGCGTCCGGCGCCAGTCGCCCGGCGTCCTTCCACTCGGCCATGAGGCCCTTGAGCGCGTCGGCGGTGGGCCCCCAGTCGGTCGAGGTCGACAGCTCCTCGGCCTGCTTGATGAGCTCTTCCTTCTTCTGCCCGATCACCTTGCGTTCGGCGTCGAGCTGCGAGAAGTATGCGCCGCGGTGGCGCGTGAACGTGTCGCGCGCCGTCGAGAACTTGCGCCACAGCTTCTGATCGGTCTTCCGGTCGACCCCGTGGATCGCCTTCCACTGCTCGATCATCTCGCTGAAGCGCTGGCCCGAGGCTTTCCAGTGGCTGTCGCGCGCGGCGAGCTCCTCCGCCTCGGCCACGAGGGCCTCCTTGGCGGCGACGGCCTCGGCGCGCTCGGCGTCCTTGGCGGCCTTGAACTCGCCGAGCTTGTCCTCGGCGTGCTTGGAGAGGCTGTCGAGGCGCGTGGCGAGGGCGTCGACGTCCCCGACCACGGCAGCGCTGTCCAGGCCCTCGCGGAGCTTGCGAAGCTGCGCCGCGGCCTGCTCCACATCGGCTGACTCCGAGTTGAGGCGCGCGGCGATGAGATCGACTTCGACCACCAGGTCGGCGTACTTGCGCGCGAAGTGCGCGAGGCCCTCCTCGGTGGAGCCGGCCTGCCACGAGCCGACCGCGCGCTCGCCGGAGGAGGTTTTCACATAGACCGTGCCGTCGGCGTCAACGCGGCCGAAGCTGGTCCAGTCTCCGAGGTCACTCATCGCGGTAATCTCAAATCCTTCACACGAACTTAGGGACGTACTTCCCGTACCTTACGGTGGTTGACGGGTCGCCGCCAGCCGGGTGGTGCCGACACGGACCAAAGGGGTCGTTCAGTTGGGCTCTGCATCGCACGCTGGCAGCATCCCCACCCTACAGCCGCCGGTGATCGCCGTAGTAGGCCCCACCGCGGCGGGGAAGACCGCGCTGTCGGTCGCGCTCGCCGAAGCCTTGGACGGCGAGGTGGTGAACGCCGACTCCATGCAGCTGTACCGGGGTATGGACATCGGCACCGCGAAGATCACCGAGGACGAGCGGCGCGGCATCCCGCATCACGTCTTCGACGTACTCGACGTCACCGAACCCGCGGATGTCGCCAGCTACCAGCGCCTCGCCCGCGCCGCGATCGAGGACATCCGCTCCCGGGGCAAGCGCCCGGTCCTGGTGGGCGGCTCCGGCCTGTACGTGCAGGC
>DATABR010000282.1:0-13961 GCA_036259435.1 Glycomyces sp. | reverse complement strand
GCATGCGGCCCGCCCCTTTTCCTCACCCCCGAAAGGAGAACACCGTGACCGGCCCCGCCCGCTCGGCCACCGCCGCTGCTATGCCCGCGACCCGTTCGGCAACCGCATGACGCCCATTGGGGATTGAGATCCCGGGTCGCCCTGGCTAGTCTCGGGCCATGAATGCGGAATTTGATCTCGCGCAAGTGAACGTCGGGCGGATCCTCGCACCGTTCGACAGTCCGGCCATGCACGGGTTCGTCTCCAGGCTGGAGGAGGTCAACGCCGTCGCCGATACGGCCGAGGGCTTCGTGTGGCGACTGGTCGACGAGGGCGGGGCGGACGCCACCGCCTTCCGCGTCTTCGACGACGAATGGCTCGCCGTCAACATGTCGGTGTGGACCTCGCCGGAGGCGCTCAAACTCTCCGATGTGGCCGGAACTGGATCAACACCCGGACGTTTAAGCGACGGTGAGCGTCCTCACCAGGCGGAATCGGCGCCTCCCCGAGGCCGTTCTACTCGAGGTGATTCGCGAAGTCGAGGTCGTCGTCATCGGGGCCGGGCAGGCCGGGCTTTCGGCTGCTCATTACCTGCGGCGGCATTTCGAACCAGAAACCGAGTTCGTGGTTCTGGATCATGCTCCGCACGCGGGCGGGGCGTGGCAGTTCCGCTGGCCCACGCTCACCTTCGCGACCGTGAACGGCGTCTACCAGCTTCCCGGCATGGCCGTGCCCGAGCCCGAGGCGTCGACGCCGGTGGCCGGAGTCATCGCCGAGTACTTCGCCGCCTACGAGCGCGAGTTCGATTTGCGCGTACAGCGGCCCGTCTCGGTCCGCTCGGTGCGGTCCCTGCCCGACAAGCGCCTCGAGGTCGACACCGACCGCGGCACCTGGGTCACCCGCGCGCTCATCAACGCCACCGGTACCTGGGAGCGGCCCTTCTGGCCCCGCTACACCGGGCAGGCCGGGTTCCGTGGCCACCAGCTCCATACGCAGCAGTACCGCGGCCCTCGGGAATTCGCGGGCCAGCGCGTCGCCGTGGTCGGCGGCGGGATCTCCGGGATCCAGCACCTGCTCGAGATCGACCCGCTCGCCGCGTCCACGCACTGGGTCACCCGCCGCGAACCCCACTGGCGCTCAGGTGAATTCAACCCCGATCGGGGCCGCGAGGCCGTCGCCGCGGTCGAGGAGCGGGTCCGCAAGGGACTGCGGCCGCAGTCGGTCATCAGCGTCACCGGCGTGCCGCTCACGCCCGCGATCCGGGCCGCCCGCGAAGCCGGAGTGCTCGACCGGCTGCCGATGTTCGACCGGATCACTTCCGAGGGGTTGAACTGGGACGACGGCCGGTTCGTGCCCGTCGACGTGATCTTGTGGGCCACCGGGTTCCGCGCGGCGCTCGACCATCTCGCGCCGCTGCGGCTGCGCGCGCCCGGCGGCGGGATCGTCATGGACGGCTCCCGCGTCGCGGCCGATCCGCGCGTGCACCTGGTCGGTTACGGCCCCTCGGCGAGCACCGTGGGCGCGAACCGGGCCGGGAGAACGGCCGTCAAGCAGATCCGGGAACTGCTGGGTGCCGTCGCCCCCGTCGCGGCACGAGGCTGATCAGCGCCTGCACCGGCCAGTGGTCCGAAGGGGTCACATCGCCTTCGCTGTAGGTGTTCACGCCGACGCGGTGGCATTCGACGGCGCAGTCCGCGCTCGGTCGCACCAGGATCCAGTCCATGCGGGTCGGCCCCTCGGAGGGCACGGTCCGCCAGCGGTTGAACGTGGCCCAGCCGGGCGTGAGCCGCTCATCGGCGGTCTCCCAGACGTCGGCCAGTCCACCGCCCGTGAGCGCCAGGTAAGTCGCCGAGTCGGGCCCGCTGTTGAAGTCCCCGGCCACGATCACCGGGTCGAGGAAACCCTCGATCGTGCGCAGCAGGATCGCCGCGCCCTTGCGCCGCGCCTTCTCGGAGCGGTGGTCGAAGTGGTTGTCGACCACATAGCAGCGCTGGCCGGTCGCCTTGTCCTCCAAGTGGACCCAGGTGAGCATCCGCACGGTGCCGCTCCCCCAGCTGCGCGAACCGATTACGTCGGGGCGCTTGGAGAGCCACAGGTGGTCGTATTCGAGCGGGGTGAGACGGGAGGCGTCCCAGAAGATCGCGGTGGCCTCGCTGCGGGAGCCGCCGCCCCGGCCGAGATGGACCCAGTCGTAGCCGTCGAGGTCTTCGCGCAGCTCCAGGAGCTGGCGGAAGCGGCCTTCCTGGGTGCAGACGATCGCGGGCAGTTCGGTCTCGAGCACGGCTTTGACCAGGGGTCGGCGCTTCCACCACGAGTGCGGGGCGCCCCCGGAGGCGGACTTCAGGTTGTAGGTCATCACGTGCAGCAACGGCGGATCGACCGGCCCGATGAGCGGGTGGCCGGACAAGGCGGCGATCGGTACGTCGTTCACATTCAGGACGATATCCGGCCGACCGCCGCCCTGGTGGCCGTTCGCGGACTACGCGACCGGCCACTCGGGACTATGGGAGCTCGATGAGCGCCTGGGCGGCCCAGTGGTCGGAGGGCGTGCGTCCGTCCTTGGAATAGGTGTTGACGCCTGCCTTGAGGATGCGCACATCGGGAGTGGTGAGGATCCAGTCGATGCGGCGTTCCTCCTCGGTGGGCACGGGGTCCCACCCGTTCCAGGTGCCGTAGACGGGGGTGGCCGGCTCCTCGGCCTCGATCATGGTGTCGACGAGGCCGCCGTCGGTCAGGATCTGGTAGATCGGCGTGTCGGGTGTGTTGTTGAAGTCCCCGGCGACGACGACCGGCGAAGTCCACGGAGCGATGACGTCGAGGTTCATCTGCGCGCCCTTTTGGCGCGACTCCTCGGACTGATGGTCGAAGTGGTTGTTCACCACGTAGAAGTCCTTGCCGGTGCGCAGGTCCGAGAAGCGGACCCAGGTGAGCATCCGGACCACGTTGTTGCCCCAGTTCTTGGAGCCGATGAGCAGCGGCGTGTCGGAGAGCCACAGGTGGTCGTACTCGAGGACTTTGAGGCGCCCACGGTCCCAGAACACCGCCGTGGCCTCGCTCTTGGAGCCGCCGAGGCGGCCGAGGTGGATCCAGTCGTGGTCCTTGAGGTCGTCGAGGACGTCCTGGTTCTGGCCGTAGAGGCCCTCCTGTGTGAACAGGACGGTGGGCTGCTCTCGCTTGAGGACGGTCTGGACGAGCGGGCGGCGCTCGTCCCAGGTGCGCGGGGAGGGGTCGCCGCCCTCGTAGCGCAGGTTGAAGGTGATCATGTGGAGCTGGTCGCCTTCGGGGGCGCCGATGAGTGCGCCTCCAGGGGTCTCTTGGGCAAGGGCGGTCCCGGACAGGGCGGTGGTGGCAACGGCGGTCGCACTGACCGCAAGGCCCGCTCCGAGGACGTTGCGTCGACTGAGGACGTTGGTCATGGAACCTCTATATCTCAGGATGAACCGGGTGGATAGCAAGTTCACGACGAATGCGACCTTCGGACAACCGACAGTGAGTGAACGCGTTGGGAACTCATGTCAGCGCGTACGCGAACGCCCTCCCCGGCCGGGCGAGGGAGGGCGTCGTGAGAGGAATGCGGACGGGTTCGCCTACAAGCGACGGCGGCGGGCTGCCGCGATTTTGAAGGATCGTGGCGGCCCGCCACCGTGGTGGCGTTCGGATCTCAGTTATTGCCGGCGTGGGTCTCCAGGTAAGCCCGGATCGCCGCGGGGTCGTCGTGCCCGGCCCAGCCGATGTAGCCGTCGGGGCGCACCACCCGGGTCAGCCCGTCGGGCGCGATGGAGGCCGCGTTCACGATGCCCTCGTCCCCATAGGTCTCGGCGCTGTCGACGACCACGAACTTCCCGCCGCGCAGGGCTTCGTACAGTCGCGCTTCGTCCGCGAGCGCGATGTCCTTGGCGCGGTGACCGACGATGTCGTGGTCGCCGGGGCCGTGTCCGTAGTGGATGGCGAGCCCGCTGATCTCCCCCGTCGCCTTCTGCATGATCGGCTTGAGGCGCAGCGCCGCGCCGACTGCGACCCCGCGTACGGCCCGGGCGATCCGGGAGCGGTTGGCGGCAAGGCGGACGATCGCGCCGCTGGTGCGCAGTACCTGCTTCGCCACCGGGTGGCGTTCGGCCTCGTAGGTGTCGAGCAGTGCCGCGTCCGTTCCCTTGAGGACGGCGGCGAGCTTCCAGGAGAGGTTAGCGGCGTCTTGGAGGCCCGTGTTCATGCCCTGGCCTCCCGCGGGCGAGTGGCAGTGCGCGGCGTCGCCCGCGAGGAAGACGTTGCCGCTGCGGTAGGTCGGGGCCTGGCGCTCGTCGGAGTGGAAGCGCGAGACCCAGCGGACGTCGTGCATGCCGAAGTCGGCGTCGAGGGCCAGTCGCAGCGCCTCGGCGATCTCCTCGGTCTCGACCGGTGCGTCGTCGGGCTGCTGGTTCGCGCTGTTCCAGGCGATCACGCGCCAGTAGCTCTCGCCGAATTCGGAGACGAAGCAGAAGGCCCCGTTGGCGGCGTTCGCGAGCGGGGTCTGCGCGGGCGGGTTCGTGAACTTGACGTCGGCGAGCATGAGCGACTGGAGCACGGCCTTGCCCGGGAAGGGGATGCCGACGGCCTTGCGGACGGCAGAGTGGACGCCGTCGGTGCCGACGACATAGGGCGCGGTGCAGTCGCCCCGCTCGGTGTGGACGGTGACGAGGCCGTCGGCCTGGTCGATGCCGGTGACCTTGTGGTCGAAGCGGATCTCGACCCCGGCCTTGGCGGCGCGGTCGCGCAGGACGCGCTCGACGTTGTACTGCGGTGTCATGAGCACGAAGGGGAAGCGGGAGTCGAGCCGGTCCAGGCGCAGGGTCGCCCGGCCGAAGAGGAAGAGCTCGCCGAGTTTGCCGCCTCCGAGGGCGAACAGGTCCTCGGAGAGGCCCCGCGCGTCGAGCACTTCGAGGGTGCGGGCGTGGACGGCGAAGGCGCGGGAGAGGTTCGACAGGTCGGCGCCGCGCTTCTCGAGCACGGTGACCTTGACGCCGGCTTCTGCGAGGTCCCCGGCGAGCAGGAGGCCGGTGGGCCCGGCGCCGACGACGATGACTTCGGCTTGCTGGTGGGACATGGCGTTCTCCCTCGGGGTGAGCCGATGACGCTTAATTCATCAATTGATTAATTAAGCGTAGACGCAAGAACGCCCGATGGGAAGCCCATCGGGCGCGATGTGACTGAGGAGATAAGAACGCGGAGACACATCAGAGCCGCGGGAGGTGAGCAACCCGCGGCCCCAGTGTCGTGCTCGAGCACTGCGTGCGAAGCACTGTCGTACTGCCGAAGAAAGGTTACATAACCCAACTTGATCGCGACAGGAGCGTTCACCAGCGAAGGAACGCGCCGACACCTCCGGCCTTCTCGTCGAGCCGCACGTCGTTGCTGAGGATCGACACCTTCGCGTCCGAGGCCAGCGCCATCTCGATCATCGCCTCGCCCAGCTGGGCATCCGAGATCGCCGCGGCGATCTCGGACTCGCCCGGAGCGAGGGAGTCGGCCAGGACCGTGCCTTCCGGGATGCGCCGGCCGCTCCACATCGAGTCGCGCTCGATGACGAGCCGGTCGACCCGGTTGCCCTGCAACGCATCCAGCACTGCTTCGGAACCGGCGACGGTCTTGCGCGGGGACTCGCTGAAGTCGGCGACCAGTCGCTTGTCCCGGCTGGCCCTGGCGGCGGCGGTCTCGGGGGCGAGCGACTGCTGGATCTGGGCGGCCGTGGACTGGCTGAGGACCCGCTTCGACGGCACGACTTCGGCCTTGACGCCGTTGCGCAGCGCCTTCGTGGCCGCCTCGACCAGTTCGGGCTCGCCGGTGACGACGAGCAGGTCCCAGCCGAAGGTCGCCACGTGCTCCTCCAGCGAGGTGTGGGCCGCGGCGAGGAACTTCTGGAGGTGTTCGGCGACGCGGTAGTCGAACAGGTCCTGCTGGTTCGACGCGGACTGGCCGTCGCGCCCGCCCCACGCGCTGCGGGTGGCGGCGGGGCCGCGCATGACGCGCCATTCGGCGGTGTCGAGCTCGAAGGCGAGGCCGGAGACTTCTTCGCATTTGCCGAAGCGGCTGTCGAGGATGCGCATGCCCTTGCCGTCGACGACGGCGATGCCGATCGGGGAGCCTTCGGCCCAGGCCGCGAACATCGGGGAGATGTGGGAGCGGGGGCCGAGGGCGACCCGGTCGGTCAGGGGCGTCTGCATCTCGACGCTGTAGGAGTTGCCGCTGGCGAGGCCGACGAAGAGCGCGCGGCCGATGCCGGGGGAACCGGGGCGCACCAGCGCCTCGATGTCGAGCTTCATCTCCTCGAGCCGACGTACGAGCGCGGATCGCGTGCCGTTGTCGACGGCTTCGAGCAGTTGCTTCAGGCCCTGGTCGAGGCGGGTCTTCCAGGGTGGTGTGGAACCTTCCTGCCGAGGGTCGGCGTTGACGTAGAGCGAGAGCACGCCGGTGTCGTCGCGCAGTTTCACCAGTCTCAATTGCGTCTCGCGGTCCATCGGCATGGCTATCGCCTCCATCGATCGAGCGGAATTCGCCTCAGGATATTCCCGGGCGTGCCCGTTCGTGAAGGTTTCGCCAGTTACGCCTGGAACAGTGGCTAGATCGCGCAGCCGTCGGGGCCGCAGGCCTCCGCGTCGTCGGTTCCGGCGACGGTGGTGATCACCGGTCGCTTTTCGCCCCAAGCTTTTTCGAGGACTTCGGCGAACAGCTCGGTGGGCTGTGCGCCGGAGACGCCGTACTTCTCGTCGACGACGAAGAAGGGCACGCCGGTGGCGCCGAGCGCGGCGGCCTCGGCCTCGTCGGCGCGGACGGCCTCGCGGTAGGCCGAAGGCTCTTCGAGGACGCGGAGCGCCTCGTCCCAGTCGAGCCCGGCCTCGACGGCGACTTCTACGATGCGTCCGGAGTTGAACAGCGACCGCTCGTCAGCGAAGTTGGCCTTGTAGAAGGCGTTCCAGGCCTCGGCCTCCAGGCCGCGTTCGGCGGCGAGGTGCAGCAGGCGGTGCACGTCGAAGGTGCTGCCGTGGTCGCGGCCCTCGGTCTGGTACTCGAGGCCTTCGGTCTTGGCGAGGTCGCCGAGCCGGTACTCGCCGGCCTGCGCCTGGGCCTTGCTCATGCCGTACTTCTTGACGAGCATGTCCACCACGGGCGCGACGTCGTTCGGAGAGCGGTGCGGGTCGAGCTCGAACGAGCGGTGCCGGACCTCGACCTCGACCTTGCCGTCGAGCTGCCGCACGGCCTTGTCGAAGCGGGCCTTCCCGACGTAGCACCACGGGCAGGCGATATCGGACCAGATGTCGACACGAAGCTTTTCCACGAACCGCACAACGCTTGAAGCTTCGACTGAATTCCGGGTGTGCCCCATACCTCCCCGCCGCCGGGCTCGGTGACCCTGCACTCGCGCCCCAGCCCCCGTTCAGGTACCCTTTCTCAGGCTCGGGCGCGCTGCTGCGTGCCCGAAGGGCGCTTAGCTCAGCGGTAGAGCACCTCGCTTACAACGAGGTGGTCACAGGTTCGAACCCTGTAGCGCCCACAACACATTGAGATTCATGAATATCATTCAGATTTGTTGTGTCACATCGCATCTCATTTAATGATGTCTGATTTCGATGTCTCGATCGAATGCCTGCCGGACCTGGGCGGCGTTCCCTTACGGGTCGATCGGGCTGATGGCGTCCAGAGATGACGTCTCGTAGGACCTAGCGGATGATGAGCTTCGGTTCGACGAGTCGTCCTGCGGGCGTGGGCGTCGGGGGGCGGGAGATTTTGGTGCCTTCGGGGCCCATGAGCATTTCGAGTATGGCGGTGGCGACCACCTCGGGGAGCTGTTCGACGCTGGAGATGCCGAGTGCTTCGGCGGCGGCGGTGTTGTCGAAGCCGACGGTCTGAACATCGCTTCGGCCGGCCCGGACGGCGGCGAGGTGGGCGCCGATGGCGTGGACGTCGGTGGCGCAGATGATGCCGTCGATGGTGTTGTCGCGCAGGAGTGATCGCACCTTGGCTTGCGCTTCGGTGACGCTTTCGGCGCTGACGAGTCGCGGGGCCGACGGGTCGCCCGCGCGTGGCCCGATGATCTCGCGCCATCCGCGTTCGCGGTCGTCGCCGGTGCCGGAGTCGGAGGGCCAGCCGAGGAACGCGATGCGCTCGCCCACGCGTTCGAGGAGGTATGCGGTGGCGGCCCGTGTGCCTGCTGCGCCGTCGATGTCGACCCAGGGGTGGCCGATGTTCTCCAGGTCCTCAACGCCCCAGGGGCGGCCGAATGCCGCGAAGGGGATGGCGCGTTCGCGCAGCAGTGCGGCGCGGGGGTCTTTCGGCGGTGTGTTGGTGAGGATGATGGCGTCGACTTCGCCGCCGTCGGCGAAGTCGTTGATGTGGCGCAGTTCCTCGTCCATGGTGCGTGCGGCGTAGAGGAGGACGCGTAGTCCGCGTGTAGAGGCGTGTTCGGTGAGTGCGTGGACGAAGCGGTCGAGGACGACGCCGGAGATGCCGCCGGAGAAGGCGTCGAGCCGGACGCCGATCGTGGAGCTGCGCTGCGTGCGCAGCCGCCGGGCCATGGCGTTCGGCGAGTACCCGAGGGCCTCGATGGCGGCGTGGACCTTCTGCTGGGTGGCCTCGCGGACCTTGGACGGCGCGTTGATGACGTTGCTGACCGTTTGGCGGGATACGCCCGCCGCGCGGGCGACGTCCTCGATTGTGGCCACTTTTCCAGGAACCATTTCCACCTTCCGGGACGCACTTGACAAGGGCTCGACGCCGACTCTAGCGTATGATCGTTCAAACGAAATTTGATCGATCAAAAAACGGTCATTGAACGCGATCAAAGGAGATTCAGCGTGAGACGTACCAAGCAGACCGCGATCGCGGCCGGGGGCGTGGCCCTCGCCGCGGCCCTCGCCCTCACCGGTTGCGGCCAGGGTTTCGACGATTCCTCTGACAGTGCCTCGAATGACGGATTGACCTCGTCGGACGACCCGCTGACGGTCATGTACAACCCGAGCGGCGACGCCGAGAAGGAAGCGCTCGTGGCCGCCATCGCGGCCTGGTCCGCCGAGTCCGGCGTGGAGGTCGAGCCCGTGGCCACCGACGTCACCAACTCGACCACGGCGCTCACCCAGGGGTTCGCCGCGGGGAACCCGCCGGACCTGTTCTACCTGGGTCCCGATCTCCTCGCCGGTTACGCCGCCAACGGCTCGCTCCAGGCGTACGGCGACGAACTGTCGAACAAGGACGACTTCTACCCCTCCCTGGTGGAGAACTTCACCGTCGACGGCCAGTTCTACTGCGCGCCCAAGGATCAGTCGACCCTCGCACTGGTGATCAACACCGACCTCTGGGAAGCCGCCGGTCTCACCGACGCCGACCTCCCCACGACCTGGGACCAGCTGGATGCCGCGGCGACCGCGCTCACGACCGACGGCCGCACCGGCTTGACGTTCGGCGCCGAGTACCAGCGCGTCGGCACGTTCATGGCGCAGGCGGGCGGCGGACTGGTCTCCGAAGATGGTGCGACCGCGGTGGCCGACTCTGCCGAGAACGCCGCGGCCCTCGCATACGTCAAGTCGCACCTCGAGGACGGCACGTTCGCCTACCCGAAAGACCTCGGCGCCGGATGGGGCGGCGAGGCGTTCGGCAAGCAGCTGGCGGCGATGACGATCGAGGGTAACTGGATCACCGGCGCGATGTCGGCCGACTTCCCCGACCTGAACTACCGCGTCGTCGAGCTGCCGTCCGGCCCCGCCGGTCAGGGCACCATGCAGTTCACCAACTGCTGGGGCATGGCCGCCGACAGCCCGAACCAGCAGGCCGCGCTCGAACTGGTCGAATACCTGACCAGCGCCGACCAGCAGCTGACATTCTCGGCGGCGTTCGGGCCCATGCCGTCGGTCCAGTCGGCCGCCGATCAGTGGCAGGCCGACAACCCCGACCTCGCGGCGTTCATCGATGGATCCGAGTACGCGACCGGCATGCCCACCAGCGCCGGCACGTCCGAGGTCATCGCGGACTTCAACACGCAGTTGGAGTCGCTGGCGACCGGCGACCCCGCGCAGATCCTCGCCTCCGTCCAGGCCAACCTCGAATCCGTGGTCGGCGGCTAGCATGACCCACGCCGAACAGGCGCCTCGCCGTTCCGGGTCCCGCCGCAAGAGCGGTGCCCGGAGCGGTGAAGGGGCCGCCGGGTGGCTGTTCACGCTCCCGGTCATCCTCATCATGGGACTCTTCCTGCTCGTGCCGGTCCTGATGGCACTGTGGGTGAGCTTCTCTGACTGGACGGGGCGCGGCAGCCCGCTCGCTTCCGGCGTCGGGTTCGTCGGCCTCGACAACTACGCGGCGATCACCACCGGCGGCGGCCTCGACGAGCGGAACTTCGGCATCGCGCTGCGCAACAACGCCTGGTACGTGCTGCTGGTCGTGCCCCTGCAGACGGCGCTGTCGCTCTTCCTCGCGGTGCTGGTCAGCCGCACGGTCCGCCGCGGACGCGGCTTCTTCCGCACCGCGCTGTACTTCCCGTCGGTCACCAGCACGGTGGCGATCACCGTGCTGTGGCTGTTCCTGTTCTCCACCTCGGGCGTGGTCAACGAGGTGCTGTCGTGGGTGGGGATCAAGGGCCCCAACTGGTTCAACGATCCGCGCGGCATCGTCCATGTGGGGCTCGCGTCGTTGGGCGTCGACTCCGGGCCGACCGCGCTCACCGGCTCGGACCTGCTCGGCGTGTCCTGGTGGGACTGGCTCGCCGGTCCGTCGATGGCGATGACCGCGTTGATCTTCATGGCGGTGTTCACGACCAGTGGGACCTTCATGCTGCTGTTCATCGCGGCGCTGCAGAACATCGGGCCCGAGCTCGGCGAGGCGGGCAGGATGGACGGCGCGAACGCGTGGCAGCGGTTCTGGCGGATCACTCTGCCGCAGTTGCGGCCGACGCTCTTCACGGTGCTCACTTTGGGGCTCATCGGCGCCTGGCAGGTGTTCGACCAGATCTACACCGGTACGCAAGGCGCGCCGGGCAAGACGACCATCACCCCCGCATACCTGTCCTATTCGGCGGCGTTCACCGACCAGCAGTGGGGTCAGGGTGCCGCGATCGCGTTCATCCTGTTCGTCATCATCGTCGCCTTCACCCTGTTCCAGCGGTGGCTGCTGCGCGAACGAGGCGGCCCGAAACGCCGGGTCCCGTGGTCTAGTCGACTGTCGAGAGGTGCCTCGTGAGCCCATCGATCTTCCCTGACACCGCTGCGACGGCTACCGCCCCGCGGCGCTCTCGCGGACGCCGCGTGCTGCCGCTCGCCCAGAGCGGCCTGTACGCGCTGCTCATCGTCCTCGCGGTGATCTACATTTTCCCGTTCCTCGTGCAGGTCGCCACGTCGTTCAAGACCGATGCCGACGCCGCGAGCAACGCGGCCTCGCTGGTCCCGCAGACGTTCACCGTCGCCGCCTACGAGCGTCTGTTCCTCAACAGCGACTTCCCTCTGTGGTTCACCAACTCGGCGATCGTCACGGTGACGGTGTGCCTCGGCCGCGTCTTTTTCGCTTCGCTCGCCGGGTACGCGCTCGCGCGTCTTCGGTTCCGGGGCCGCGGGATCATTTTCGCGGCGATCGTCGCCGTGATGGCGGTACCCACGGTCGTGCTGCTCATTCCGAAGTTCTTGGTGCTCAACCAGCTCGGGCTGTACGACTCGTACGCGGGCATGATCATCCCGCTCCTGGTCGACGCGGCGGGCGTGTTCATCATGAAGAACTTCTTCGAGTCGATCCCGGTCTCGGTCGAGGAGCAGGCCCGCGTCGATGGGGCCGGCACGTTCCGGGTCTTCTGGTCCGTCGTGCTGCCGATGGCGCGCCCGGCCTTGGTCACGATCGTCATCCTGTCGTTCCAGGGTTCGTGGAACGAACTCAGCCATTTCGTCGTCGCCACGCAGTCGCCGGAGCTGACGACCTTGACCAAGGGCGTCGCCTCGCTCGCGTCCGGCCAGCTGAGTCAGGGCACGCAGTATCCGATCAAGCTCGCGGCAGCGGCGATCATGACGATCCCGGTCGCGGTGCTGTTCTTCATCTTCCAACGTCACATCATGAACACGAGCGAAGGAGCCGTAAAGGGATGACCCCCGGCCGCCAACCTTTCCTGCACGACGCCGTCATCGCGCTCCACGCCCCCACTCAGGCGTGGTCACGCGGGGACGGGGCGATGACCGCGTCGGTGGACGGCGTCTTCCACGGCGACCGCCGCTTCGCCCGCGGCTTCCAGGTCGAAGTGGGAGGTGAAGGGCCCGAAACGATTGCTACCAGCGAGCGCGGTTCGCGCAAGGTCGAGTTCGAGGCAGTGCTGCGTGGCATCGACGACGCCACCCCGGACCCGCATGTCAGATTGACGCGGGAGCGCGAGGTCGAGGCCGGACGCATGAGCGAGACCCTCACGGTCACGTCGGCCCTCGACCGTGAGGTTAAGGGCCTGCTGCGGCTGCGCATCGAGCCGGACTTCCGTTCACTCACGGAGGTGAAGGCGGGGGGCGGTGCTCCGGCGGACTGGAAAGCACTTGTCGACGGGCGCCGCGCCGCGGTGACCAGCGAAGGGGCCTCCTTCGACCTGGACGCCGACTTCGGCTGCTGGAGTGTCGAGAAGGAAGCGCTGTTCCTCGAATGGCCGTTCACCCTCCTGCGGTACCGCCCGGCCCGGCTCACCTGGTCGATGACCATGCGCGACCCGAACCTGGTCGTCCAGGCGCCCGCACGACCGTCGAAGTGGACGGTTCCGGCCGACATCGCCGACGAGCGGTCGGCGCGCTGGGTCGAACACGCCCTCGACGACCTCGACGCGCTCCGGCTGGCGCTCCCCGACCACCCTGAGGACGCGTTCCTCGCGGCGGGCGCGCCGTGGTTCCTTACGCTGTTCGGACGCGACTCGATCTGGGCGGCACGGATGCTGCTCCCGCTCGACGTCTCGATCGCCGCGTCCACCCTCCGAGTGCTCGCCCGCCTGCAAGGCACCCGTGAAGACGCCACCTCCGAGGAGGAACCCGGCAAGATCCCGCACGAACTGCGCGCCATGGCTTTCGAGATGCCGACTAACGGGCTCGCCTTGCCGCCCTTGTACTACGGCACGGTCGACGCGACACCGCTGTGGGTGTGTCTGCTGGTCGACGCCTGGCGTGCGGGCATGCCGGACGAGGAGGTGGCCGCGCTCGTCCCGAACCTGCGGACCGCTCTGTCGTGGATCGCCTCCGCAGCAGGCGAAGACGGCTTCCTGTCGTACATCGACCGCACCGGCAAAGGCCTGTCGAACCAGGGCTGGAAGGACTCCGGCGACTCGATCCAATGGCGCGACGGACGACTCGCGAACGGCCCGATCGCCCTATGCGAAGCACAGGGCTACGCCTACGAAGCCGCAGTCGGCGCGGCCTCGCTCCTCGACGCGTTCGGCGAAGACGGGTCCGACGAATGGCGTGCTTGGGCCGGGCGCCTGCGCACGCGGTTCAACGAACGCTTCTGGATCACCACAGCCGAAGGGACCTACCCCGCGATCGCGCTCGACCGCGACGGCCAGGCCGTCGACTCCCTCACCAGCAACATCGGGCATCTGCTCGGCACCGGCATCCTCGACTCCGACGCTGAGGCACGCATCGCCCGCATCCTCACCGGCCCCACCATGACCTCCGGGTACGGCGTCCGAACCCTGTCCACCGAGACCGCCGGCTACTGGCCCCTCAGCTACCACGGCGGGGCCGTCTGGGCACACGACTCCGCGATCATCGCCCACGGCATGGCCCGAGCCGGCCTCGCCGAGGAAGCAGCCGCGATCGTGGATGGCCTGCTCCATGCCGCAGAAGGCTTCGGCTACCGGATGCCCGAACTCCACGCGGGTGCGCCCCGCAACCGCCACGGCGGTCCAATGCCGTACCCGGCCGCTTGCCGCCCCCAAGCATGGTCGGCCGCCGCCGCGATCATCTGCCTCCAGTCAGTCACACCCAGGCCCGATGACCGCCACTGGTCAGGCCCCCCGC